>NZ_JBIWJA010000039.1:0-69402 GCF_044764905.1 Streptomyces sp. NPDC093586
GGTGCCGTGGGGCTGCTGGGGGGTGCCCTCGGAGCGGGGGAAGAACTCGTACCAGGAGCCGTACAGGGCGCGTTCGCGCTCGACCAGCAGGGGCAGCGGGTCGGAGGAGGTGACCAGCTCCCGCAGCGGGTGCCGGGCCAGCACCGCCTCCACCTCCGGCGTCAACGCCCCCGCCAGCCGCGTGGCCACCGGCAGCGTGTCGTCGCCCAGCACCGCCGCGGCCGCCAGCACCACGTCCCGGCCGGACTCCTTCGGGACCCCGGCCGCGGCCCGCCGGTACAGCTCGGCCCCCTCCTCCAGGACGAGACCGGTGTCGATGCCCGCCGGGACCTTGATCCGCGCCTGGTGCTTCCAGGTGGCGACCGGGTCGCTCCAGGCCTCCACCCGGTAGGTCCACCGGCCCGGTGCGCCCGGAGTGACCTCTGCGCCCCAGCGGTCGCTGCCCGGGGCCAGTTCCCGCATCGGCGTCCACGGACCGGACCGGCCCTCGGGATCCTTCAGCACGACGTTGGCGGCCACCGCGTCGTGTCCCTCGCGGAACACGGTCGCGGTGACCTCGAACGTCTCTCCCGCCACCGCCTTCGCCGGGCGCCTGCCGCGATCCACCACCGGGTGGACGTCCCGCACCGGGATACGCCCGATCGTCACGGTCGCGCTCATCCGTTCTCACCTCCGCCGTGCTCGAGGCCGGGCCCGGGGCCCGGCCGAATGGGTCAAGCCGCGCCGGAGGGGGTCTTCCGCCCCGACGAGGAGAGCCGGTCCGCCGCCGGCGGACCGCGCCGGGCCGCTCGCGCGGTACGGGGCCGCTCGTTCTGCTCCTGCAAATAGGTGACCAGGTTCGTCCGCAGGTACCGTTCGGCGGCGTCGGCCGCCTCGCGCGCGCACCGCTTCCCCATGAGCACGCAGAGGGTGTAGCCGGAATCCTCGAAGGTGGCCCGGACGCGCACGTCCGCGGGAGACGCGAGCATCATCCGTTCCCAGGCGCGGTAACGCCGCAGCTGCCGGGCGACTTCTGTCTTCGCGGGAAGCAGCATGGCCGGTCACCTTCCGTGACGGTCCGGTACGGACGATCCAGTTCTTCACACATGGTGCACGGACGGTGACGTGCCGTCTTGTTGGATCTTCAACTGATTTTCCGGCCGGTGCCGGGCGCCCGCCGCTCGTGTTGCACGAATGGACTACCGCTCCCACTCTGGAGTCACTCAGAAGCGACCAGTGCTCACGCTTCGTGTACGGGGTGCCCGTCCCTCGAGGGACGCGGAGAAGCGAGAGCTTTCGCGGTGAGGAGCCACGACGATGAAGACCGCAGTGCCCTGCTACTACCACCTCGACGTGGAAGTCAGCCCGGAACGGGTCGGACAGGTCAGGCGCATCCTGGCCGCTCACCTCAGGTTCTGGGACCTGGAGAACCTCGTCGAACCCGTCTGTTCGGGCGCCGAGATGCTGCTGCGGGCGATCGACGAGCACGCGAGCGACAAGAACACGTCGATCGAGATGTGGTGGAACCGCCACCACCTCATCACGGCGGTAGGGGGCAACGACCACGCGCTCCGTCCCGACCAGGACCTGCGCACCTGTCTGCAACACCTCGCCGCCAACAGCGACGGCTGGGGCTGCTGCGCCACCGACACCGGGGCCAAGGTCATCTGGTTCTCGCAGCGGGCCCGCGCCGGCGAACGCGTACCGCTGGTGCCGACGGCGCCGGCGCCCATCACCCAGGAGGGGCTGGAAGTGCCGCGAGAGATCACGCCGGTGGGCCGGGTGGCCGGTCCGGGCAGCACCACCCACGGAGTGCTGGAGGAGGCCCGGTGACCCGCGCCAGGCCGAACTGGAAGGGGTCGCCCGTGTGGAGCGGGCACCCCTACCCGCTGGGGGCCGCGTACGACGGACAGGGCACCAACTTCGCGCTGTTCAGCGAGGTCGCCGAACGCGTCGACCTCGTCCTCGTCGACGACGACGGCACCCACAGCACCGTCCCGCTGCCCGACGTCGACGGCTTCGTCTGGCACTGCTACCTGCCCGGCGTCGGCCCGGGGCAGCGCTACGGCTACCGCGTCCACGGTCCGTGGGCCCCGGCCGTCGGCCACCGCTGCAACCCGGCGAAGCTGCTCATCGACCCGTACACGCGGGCCGTGGACGGGATGGCGGACAACCACCCCTCCCTCTTCGAACGCGCCCAGGGCAGACCCGACCCGGGCGACAGCGCCGGGCACACCATGCTCGGCGTGGTCACCGACCCGTTCTTCGACTGGGGAGACGACCGTCCGCCGCGGCACCCCTACTCGGAGACCGTGATCTACGAGGCCCACGTGCGCGGCATCAGCCGCACCCACCCCGACGTGCCCGACGAACTGCGCGGCACCTACGCCGGGCTGGCGCACCCGGCGGTCGTGGACCACCTGACCTCCCTCGGCGTGACCGCCGTCGAGCTCATGCCGGTGCACCAGTTCGTGCACGACGGCGTCCTGACGGACCGGGGCCTCGCCAACTACTGGGGCTACAACACCATCGGCTTCTTCGCGCCCCACAACGGCTACGCCGCCCTCGGCACCCGCGGCCAGCAGGTCACCGAGTTCAAGTCGATGGTCAAGACCTTGCACGCGGCCGGCCTCGAAGTGATCCTCGACGTGGTCTACAACCACACCGCCGAGGGCAACGAGAAGGGCCCCACCCTCTCCTTCCGGGGCATCGACAACGCCTCGTACTACCGGTTGGTGGACGGCGACTGGCAGCACTACTACGACACCACCGGCACCGGCAACAGCCTGCTGATGCGGCACCCCTACGTACTCCAGCTGATCATGGACTCGCTGCGGTACTGGGTCACCGAGATGCACGTCGACGGCTTCCGCTTCGACCTCGCGGCCACGCTCGCCCGGCAGTTCCACGAGGTCGACCGGCTCTCGGCGTTCTTCGACCTCATCCAGCAGGACCCGGTGATCAGCCGCGTCAAACTGATCGCCGAGCCCTGGGACCTCGGCGAGGGCGGCTACCAGGTGGGCAACTTCCCGCAGCTGTGGTCGGAGTGGAACGGCATGTACCGGGACGCCGTACGGGACTTCTGGCGCGGCGAGGACCACACGCTCGGTGAGTTCGCGTCCCGGCTGACCGGTTCCTCCGACCTGTACCAGCACAGCCGGCGCCGCCCCCGAGCCAGCGTCAACTTCGTCACCGCGCACGACGGGTTCACCCTGCGCGACCTCGTCTCGTACAACGACAAGCACAACGAGGCCAACGGCGAGGACAACCAGGACGGCGAGAGCCACAACCGGTCCTGGAACTGCGGAGCGGAGGGGCCGACGAAGGACCCGGCCGTACTGGAGCTGCGCGGCCGCCAGCAGCGCAACCTCCTGGCCACGCTCCTGCTCTCGCAGGGCATCCCCATGCTCTGCCACGGCGACGAGCTGGGCCGCACCCAGCGGGGCAACAACAACGCCTACTGCCAGGACAACGAGATCTCCTGGATCGACTGGCGGTTGAACGAGGAGCAGCGCGGTCTGCTGGACTTCACCCGGCGCCTCATCGCCCTGCGCGCCGCCCATCCCGTCCTGCGCCGGCGCCGCTACTTCCGCGGCGAGACGGTGACGAACGCGGACCAGCCGTTGCCCGACCTGGTGTGGCTGCGGCCGGACGCGCGGGAGATGTCCGACGACGACTGGCAGCGCGCCGACGCCCACGCGGTCGCCGTCTTCCTCAACGGCGACGCCATCGCCGAACCCGACCCGTGCGGCCGGCCCGTCGTCGACGACTCCTTCCTGCTGCTGTTCAACAGCCACTGGGAGCCCACCGGCTTCCGGCTGCCCGACGCCACCTACGGCGAGCGCTGGACGACCCTGATCGACACCGCCGAACCGGAGGGCACCCCCGACGAGGCGGAGCACAAGGCGGGCACTCGACTGACCGTCGAGTCACGCAGCCTGGTGCTGCTCTCGCGGCCGTCCCGCACCGGTCGGTGAGCCGGTGGGATCAGTGACCGAGAGGGCGCGCGGTCACCGTGAACTGCGCGCCGTCGGCATCGCGCAGCACGGCCTCGTCGTCACCCGGCGCCAGCACACTGCCGCCGTGCCGCTCGGCGGTGCGGGCGCAGGCCGCGACGTCGTCGACCACGAAGTGCACCTGCCAGTGCGGCCGGATGGCGGGGTCGGGGGCCGCGCCCAGGGCACCCGACTCGATGCGCGCCACGACGTCGCCCTGATGGCGCAGCACCACCTCGTCGCCCTCGTACACGACCTCGCAGCAGCCGCTCGATCCCGACGCCCAGTCGAAGACCTCGCCGTAGAAGATGGCGGCGTCGAACGCGTCGCGTGTGTGCAGCCGGATGAAGGCGGGCCGCGAGGTGCGCCAGGTGTCCCAGTCCGAGAACAGCTCACCCTCCCAGATCCCGAAGGTCGCGCCGTCCCGGTCGGCGAGCAGCGCCGCCCGGCCGGGCGGCAGGGAGATCGGCCCGACCGCGGCCGTGCCGCCGCGTTCGGCCGCCCGCGACACGGCCTCGTCCGCACTGCGCACGGCGAAGTACGGCGTCCACGCCACCGCCATCTGCCACATCCCGGCGACCGCGGCGATACCGGCGACCGGTACCCCGTCGGCCAGGGCGATCCGGAAGGGCTCGCCCAGCTTTGCGGGCCGCCACTGCCAGCCGAGCACGGCGGAGTAGAACTCCTCGGTGGCCTTGAGATCGCGGCTGGTCAGGCTCACCCAGCACGGGGCCCCGTACACGGAGCGGGTGGTCAGGAGGCTGTCCGTACCGGCGGGGGAGGTCATGTCGTGGTTCATGGCAGTCGCGTCCTGGTCTCGTCCACCGGCAGTCACCGGTTCCACACCAGTGTCCGGCCGGAACGGCGGGGGGCGCCTGCCGAGTACCCCGGCGGCGCCGCCGAAACGGTGGCGGGCGTGCCCCGCACGGCCCGGTGGCGCGGGGTGGCGCATGTGACGACGATGGAGGCGTCGGAGCGGTACCGCGCGGTGCACCGCGTGGCACGAGCGGCGGTGACCCGCCGGATCCGGAGGTGACCATGCCCACGGACGGGGGCGCGGACCAGATATTCCTGCTGCAGGAACAGGTCCGGCAGCTGAAGGAGGCGGTCGTCTCGCACGCCGTCGTCGACCAGGCCATCGGCATGATCGTCGTGCTCGGCCGGGTGGCGCCGGACGAGGGATGGGCCGTTCTGAAGGAGGTTTCCCAGCATACGAACATCAAACTGCGCAACGTGGCGGAACTGATACTCATCTGGGGGCGCACAGGAGTGATGCCGGCGGAGATCCGGATCGCCCTGGAGGAGGCCCTGGACCGTCACGGCCCGACACAGATCCCCGGCGCCCCGCCGCAGCGGTGAGAGCAGTGCGGTGGGGCCGAGGCGGTGAGACCGCGCCGCGGCGTGCGCCGGGTCAGCGGGCCTCCGCGAGGATCTCCTCGCGGATCCGGTCGAAGCAGCCGCTGAGCAGCCGTGAGACGTGCATCTGGGAGATGCCGAGCTGCTGCGCGATGCGGCTCTGCGTCATCCCGCCGAAGAAGCGCAGGTAGAGGATGGTGCGCTCGCGCTCGGGCAGGGCCTCCAGACAGGGTCGGACGGCCACCCGGTCGACGACCGTGTCGAAGGCCGGATCCGGACCGCCGAGCGCGTCCCCGAGGGCGTACCCGTCGGTGCCCGGCATCTCCGCCTCCAGCGAGAGGGCGGAGAAGCACTCCAGCGCCTCCATCCCGGTGCGGACCTCGTCCGTGGTCAGATGAGCGTGCTCGGCGATCTCCTCGACCGTGGGGGCGCGTCCCGGCGTGGTCTGCGCCAGCTCCTTCGTGGCGCGGCGCACCCGGTTGCGCAGGTCCTGGATCCGGCGCGGCACGTGCAGCGTCCACATGTGGTCGCGGAAGTGCCGCTTGATCTCGCCGGTGACGGTCGGCACGGCGTACGCCTCGAAGGCGTGGCCGCGTTCGGGGTCGTAGTGGTCGACGGCCTTGACCAGTCCGAGGGCCGCCACCTGATAGAGGTCGTCCAGGCTCTCGCCGCGCCCGCGGAAGCGGACGGCGATGCGCTCGGCCATGGGGAGCCAGACCTGGATCAGTTCGTCCCGCAGTGCCTTGCGCTCCGGGCCGTCGGACAGCCGGGCGAGCCGTTCGAACGCGGCGGCCGTGTCGGGAGCGTCGTCGTGCGGGTGAGGCTTGGTTCTGCTGGCGATACGCATGGGTGCGCACCTCCCTCAGCAGGGGTGCCGGATGGACAGAACACCGGGGTACCGGACGTGCCGGTTCCTGCGGACGTGCCTCCTGTCCGAAGCGCTGACAGGGGTTTTCCCTGCCGTTCCGATGTCAAAACAAGTCTTCATATATAGGGACATTAAGCCTTGTGGGTGCGGAGCGCTCGTCCGAACGGCCGCGCCGGCGGTCCCGGGCGGGCGCCGGTGCGCAACGTGATGTGCGGCACGCTCGCCGTGATCGTCCGGGGGGCGTGCGGCGGATAGTTCCTGCGCAACGCTTGATCGTCGATCAAAGGGGGCGAATCCCCTGGCCACAGCGCATTCCGCTCATTTGACAGTGCACTGAGCACACGGATAGGAAGCAGCTTCGGGAAGTCGAGAGGTGCGCTGTGTACGAGCCGAACGTGGTCGGGGACTGGCAGGAGTACGACGAACACGCCGGTCTGCGGGTCCGCGTCCACCGTCTGGAGGCGGCCGAGCCGCCGCGTGGCCGCGACGACGCCGCCGAGGGCCTGACGTACTTCAGTGTCCGGGTGACCGTCGAGAACCGGGGCGGCCGGCCCTTCGGCATCCACCTGGAGGACGGGCAGATCGACGTGCGGACCGGCCCCGACGGTGAGGGCGCGTTCCTCGACTGGCGCAACTCTCAGTTCATCGAGGGCTTCGACGTGCACCCACTGCGCCGGGCCACCGCCGTCCTCTACGCGGCCGGCCCGGAGGCGAGCCTCGGCCAGGTGGACGTCCAGGTGCAGCTGCGGGTGGACGAGGAGTGGGCCGGCCGCCGCCTGTGGACCGGCGGACTCGGGCTGCACGAGCCGGCCGTCGGCGCCCTGCCGGGCACGGTGCGGGACGACGGCCTGGCGCACCAGGTGAGCGCCTTTCTGCGGGACCAGGCGGAGGAGGGCACCGCCTGATCCGCCGGTGGACGGCGCCTCAGTGCGCGATGCCGTCGATGATCTCCCGGGCGCCCTGACGCAGCAGGGCCACGGCGACCGACGTGCCGAGGGTGGCCGGGTCGAGCCGGCCCGCCCACTCGTGGGCGTTCAGCCGCACCTTGCCGTCGGGAGTGAACACGCAGCCCCGCAGGGCGAGTTCCCCACTCCGGTCCACGCGGGCGTACCCGGCGATCGGGCTGTTGCAGTGCCCCTGGAGCACGTGCAGGAACATGCGTTCCGCCGTGACCTCCCGATGGGTGTCCGGGTCGCCGAGGCCGCTGACCGCGTCGATCAGCTCGGCGTCGTCCTCGCGGCACTGGAGGGCGAGGACGCCCGCGCCGATCGGCGGCATCATCGTCTCGGTGGACAGGACCTCACTGATCACGTCGCCGCGGCCGATGCGCTCCAGGCCGGAGACCGCGAGCAGCAGGGCGTCCGCCTCGCCGGCGGCCAGCTTCGCGAGCCGCCGGTTGGCGTTGCCGCGGAACGGCACGCACGTCAGATGCGGGTGGGTGGCGGCCAGCTGGGCGACACGGCGCACCGAGGAGGTGCCGACGCGGGTCCCGGCCGGAAGCTCGTCCAGGGTGAGCCCGCCCGGGTGGACGAGGGCGTCCCGGATGTCGTCCCGCTTCAGGAACGCGGCGAACACCGTGCCCGCCGGAAGCGGCCGGTCGGCGGGCACGTCCTTGACGCAGTGCACCGCGAGGTCGGCCTCACCCGACAGCAGTGCGGCGTCGACCTCCTTGGTGAAGGCGCCCTTGCCCTCCACCTGCGACAGGTCGCCGAGCCACTTGTCACCGGTGGTCCTCACCGGCACGACCTCGGTGCGCACGCCGGGGTGGAGGGCCGCCAACTCGGCCCGCACGCGCTCGACCTGAGCGAGGGCCATGGGAGAGTCGCGGGAGACGATACGGATCAGTTCGGGGGCGGACATGCGGACACGATAGTGCCCTCGGGGGCGAGGAGGGCGCACGATCCGTCCGACCGGCGCTCGCGCGGCCGGAGGCGGGGGCCGAAGGACCCGGCCGCCGCCGGGCGGGAGACGAGGCCGCCGCCCTCCAGGCCGCAGTGGGCGCTGCCGGAGCCGTACGCACTCGGCCTGTCGCACACACGTCCGTCGCGGCGGCCCGTAGCAGCGCGGCCGCCCCGCTCGCCGGTACCGCGCCCATGATCAGGGCCGGCACGGAGCAGTAGGTGAAGCCGATGCCCGCAGCGAGGACGCACGAGACCGGCACCAGGTGCCGGATCTCGGACATCGGCACGACAGCCGGCCCGTGACCGACCGTCACGATCAGAGCGCCGATCATCAAGGTCGCCCTCGGGCCCTTGGCCTTGGACACCTTCGCGGAGACCGGCGCGAACGCCGTCACCACCGGGCCGGAGGGCGCCTCACGAGACCGGCGGCGAGCAGGGAGCGGCCGAGCCCGGAACCGGTCGCTTTCATGACCTGGTCGCGGATGTACGAGCGTCCCGGCTCCGCCACCCGACGATGACGGGTCCGGAGGACCTGCCCGCCTCGTCCTCGCCGGCTCCGCAGCCGGCGAGGACGAGGCGGGCAGGGTGACGGCGGAGGCCACGACGGCGTTCTGCGGCGCTGAAGACCCCCACAGGCTCCTCGTGCAGAAAGAGGGGCGGGGGAGAAAGACCGGACGCGCACGGCGTCGGGTGTGCACCGAGCACATAGAAATCGGTCTCCGTCCCCACGATCGGGTGTCGACGGAGAGCGTCGACGGGTCTTCCCGGCCCGCCGGGGCCCGCGGGAGGTCAGACCCGGGCCGCGCCCGGAGCGCGCACCGAGTCGCGGATGACCACATGGGTACCGAAGACCTTGTGCTGGCGCTCGGCCATGTCCTTCCGGCGCAGGGCCAGGCGCACGGCGTCGCGTCCCATCTCCTCGAGCGGGACCGCGACCGTCGTCAGCGCCGGATGGACGTCGATGGCTAGAGGAATGTCGTCGTAGCCGGCGACGGACACGTCCTCCGGCACACGCACGCCCGCCTGGCGGAACGCCTGGACCACCCCCGCGGCGACCATGTCCGTCCCCGCGAAGACAGCCGTGAAGTCCTTCTTCGAGGCGAGCAGGCTCTGGGCCGCACGGTAGCCGAAGGACCGCGTGAACTCGCCCGGCACGACCAGGTCCGGATCGGGCTCGACCCCCAGGGCTTCGTGCGCGCGCCGGAAACCGGCCAGACGCTCCGCGCTGGTGGACAGGCCCGGCACGGCGCCGACGTACGCGATGCGCCGGTGCCCCGAACTCAGCAGGTGCATCGTCATCGCGCACGCGCCGCCCTCGTTGTCGTACTCCACGACCGTCGCCGGCACCCCCGGCCCCAGAGGCGGCCTGCCCACCAGGACGAGCCGCGAGCCGGCCCGGTCCAGCGCGTGCGCGAAGTGGGTCATCCGGTCCTGGTAGGACCGTTCGTCCCAGGCGCCGCCCACCACGATCACGGCGTCCGCCCGCTGCTCCCGCATGGCCTCGACGACGTCGAGCACCCGCTGCGGGTCACCGTGCGTCGTGCACAGCATGCACAGCCTGCCCTCCGCGGCGGCCTGTTCCTCGACGCCGCGCGCGATGTGGGCGTAGAACGGGCCGGTCACGTCGTCGACGACGAAGGCCACGGTGTTGTTGGTGGCCCCGCCGAGCGCCCGGGCATGGGCGTTGACGACGAAGTCCAGCTCCCGCATCGCCTCGAGGACCTTGGCCCGGGTCGCCTCGGCCACGGGGTAGGTGCCGCCGATGACGCGCGAGACGGTCGCCGGGGAGACACCGGCCAGCCGGGCGACGTCCCGGACCGTCGAGGCGTCCCCGACGGAGGCGGCTCCCCTGCTCCTGCTCACTGTCTCTTCCCCTCGCCCCCGCGCCGCGTGCGCCGGCACCTGCGGTGACGCTCACTGTAGTGGAGCCGCGGCGCGGGGAAGCCGGGCCGTCTGCTCCTCGGCGCTCCGGTGCTTCACGGCGACGATCGTGCCGGCCTCGGCGTCCACCGCCAGCCGGTCGCACCATTCCATGACGAGTGTGCGCCGGTCGGGGAAGGACAGCGGCAGCCAGACATGGCGGGAGTCGTTGACCGGGGCACCCCAGTTGGCCGCCCACCGGTCGCCGAGGTAGAGGTAGGAGGAGTCGTGGGCGCCGTGCACCGCGAGGGCGTACGCGGTCTGCGAGCCGTACGCCGTGGCGTCACCCACGTCGCGCAGTCCGCTCCAGGGACCGGTCAGGGCGTCGGCGGTGGCGTACTGCTGCTGGTTGGGCGCCCAGCCGGTGCAGCCCGACGTGAGCATGAAGTAGACGCCGTCCCGCTTGAACACGGCGGGCGCCTCACGGGACCTGCCCACCCAGAGCCTGGCGACCAGTTCCTCGGCCGCCAGGTGATCCGCGCTCAGCCGGTAGACGTGCAGATCCTCGTTCTCGTTGGCCGCGGAGACGAGGTAACCGGTGCCGTCGTCATCACGGAAGAGGGTCAGGTCGCGGGACATGTGCCCGAGCGGACGCAGGCTGCCGCGGTACTCGTACGCCCCGTCCGGCGCGTCACACACGGCGACGGCTGCCCGGGCCTCCTCGTAATGGCCGGCAGCCTCTTTGTGCATCCACATCACGAACGTGCCGTCGGCGGGATTGTGGAGCACCTTGGGGCGCTCGATGTTGGCCGACGCCAGCTCGGGGTGGGACGCCTGTGAGAGCACGTGCCCCCGGAACTCCCAGTTCACGAGATCCGTGGAGCGGTACGCGGCGACGCCCCGGAAGGTGTCGTCGGGATGCCGGTCCTCGCCGAACCAGTAGAAGAAGCCGTCGGCTTCGAGGATCCCGCCGCCGTGGGTGTGGAGAGGATCGCCGTCGGTGTCGGAGAACTGCGTGCCGTTCACCAGCTGGTGCATGAGTCTCGTCGCCTCTTCGTCGCAGCGTCCGGGCTCGGATGGAAACCGGTCTCTACGGCAAGAGTGCTGGGTGGGTCGCGGCGGGGTCAAGACCTCGTCGAGGACGCGCGGTCATGGGATCAGGACGGCCGTGCGGCGGCTTCCCCCGACGCTGTTCGTACCGGCGCGTGACGTCCGCGCGGCTGCCGGACCCACCGCCTCCGGCTGAGCCGGCCCCTCGCCCGTCCCGGTTGAGACCGGGCGGTGAAGGGCTGATCCTGGACGACATGGAGCATGCCTCCGCTGCGGCGATCGTCGACGCCCACGGCACGGTGACGGGATGGAGCGAGGGCGCCCGGCGGCTGACCGGTTACCCGGCCGAGGAGGCCGTGGGCCGGGCCGCGCGGGAACTGCTCGCCCAGGAGGCGCCGCCCGGGACCGTGTCCGCGCTGTCGGGCGTGGCCCTGGTCCGCCACCGGGACGGTTCCGCCGTGGAACTGACCCTGCGCGGCTGCCCCCTGCTCGGGGCGGACGGCAGGCCGTGCGGGTACGCGGTGACCGCCCGTCCGCGGGACGAGCCGGCGCTGACGCTGACCGGGGAGAGCTTCCAGCAGGCGTCCCTGTCCATGTCCGTCCACGACACCCGGCACCGTTATCTGCGGATCAACGACACGGCGCGGCGCATGCTGGGGATGTCGGAGGAGGAGCTGATCGGACGGCCGCTGCCGGAGGTCATGGCGGAGATCGACGCCGACGCGTCCGGATTCCTGCGTCTTCTGCGGCAGGTCACCGACACCGGCCGGCCCCAGCGCTACGAGACCTTCACGCCCGCCTCCTCCCGGCTCGGCGAGTACGCCTGGACCATCGAGATGTGGCCGGTGCGCGACCCGTCCGGGGACGTGGTCGCCGTGTCCGTGGCGGGGTTCGAGAGCACGGACCAGCACCGGGCCCGGGAGCGGCTGGCCCTGCTGAACGAGGCCGCGACCGCGATCGGCACCAGTCTGGACGTGGTGCGCACCGCCGAGGAACTGGTCGGCATCCTCGTGCCGCGGTTCACCGACTTCGCCGGCGTCGACCTGCTCGACTGGGTCCTCGGCGCGAACGAGCCGCTTGCGGGACCGGCCGAGAACATCATGCTGCGCCGGGTCGCCCACGAATCCGCCGCCGAAGGGCTTCCGAAGGTGTCCGTGCGCCCGGGCGACACCGACGTGTACCCGCCCTTCTCGGCACCCGCGCGGGCGCTCCGGGAGGGACGGCCGGTACTGGTCGGCCCGGGCGACCCGGACTTCGACCGGTGGATGAGGCTGAGCGACGAGAAGGTTCCCGCCGACCGCCCGTTCCGGGACCGCGTCAGCTCCACCCTGGCGGTTCCGCTGCGGGCCCGCGGCACCACCCTGGGCGTCGCGACGGCCATGCGCATCACTCCCCGGGGACCGTTCGCCCCCGACGACATCGCC
The DNA here is from genome assembly GCF_044764905.1 of Streptomyces sp. NPDC093586. Lineage (NCBI taxonomy): Bacteria > Bacillati > Actinomycetota > Actinomycetes > Kitasatosporales > Streptomycetaceae > Streptomyces > Streptomyces sp. NPDC093586. The sequence continues at coordinate 12,434 of NZ_JBIWJA010000039.1, forward strand.
CTGGCCGAGGAACTGGCCAGCCGGGCCGCGGTCTGTGTCGACAACGCCCGCCGCTTCGCCCGCGAGCGCTCCACCGCGCTCGCCCTCCAGCACAGCCTGCTGCCCAGGGGCATGCCGGGCCAGTCGGCCGTCGAGGTGGCCCACCGCTATCTGCCCTCCGGGTCGGCGGCCGGCCTCGGCGGCGACTGGTTCGACGTGATCCCGCTCTCCGGCAGCCGGGTCGCCCTGGTCGTCGGCGACGTCGTCGGCCACGGCATCCCGTCCTCCGCCACCATGGGCCGCCTGTGCACGGCCGTACGCACCCTCGCCGACGTCGACCTGCCGCCCGACGAACTCCTCACCCATCTCGACGACCTCGTCGTCCACCTCACGGCGGACGGCGGCGACGAAGTGGGCGAACTGGGCGCCACCTGCCTCTACGCGGTCTACGACCCCGTCACCAGCCGTCTCACCCTCGCCTCCGCCGGCCACCCCGCGCCCGCCGTCGTGCTCCCCGACGGCACCACCCGCCTCGTCCCCGTCAGCGCCGGACCGCCGCTCGGTGTCGGCGGACTGCCGTTCGAGGCGACCGAGACGGTCCTGCCCGAGGGCTCGGTCGTCGCGCTGTACACCGACGGCCTGGTCCGGGACAGCGACGGCGACACGGGCCCCGCCACCGCCGAACTGCGCCGCGCGCTGACCACCCCCGCGCACTCGCTCGACGCCCTGTGCGACTGTGTGCTCAAGGCGGTGATGCCCGAGCAGCCCGGTGACGACGTGGCCCTGCTGCTGGCCCGTACCCGGGCGCTGGGCGGCGACCAGGTCGCCACCTGGGACGTCCTGCCGGACCCCGCGCACGTGGCCGCCACCCGGCAGTCCGCCACCGAACAGCTGACGGAGTGGGGCCTGGACGAGATGGCGTTCGTCACCGAACTCGTCGTCAGCGAGCTCGTCACCAACGCGATCCGGTACGGCGCGCCGCCCGTCCAGCTCCGTCTCATCCGCGACCGCACCCTGATCTGCGAGGTCTCCGACGGCAGCTCCACCTCGCCGCACCTGCGCCGGGCCCATGCGTACGACGAGGGCGGCCGGGGGCTGCTGCTGGTCGCCCAGCTCACCCAGCGCTGGGGCAGCCGCCAGACCGGCGACGGCAAGACGATCTGGGCCGAACAGCCTCTGCCCGAGGAACCCGAAGGGTGAGTCGTCCCTCCTCCGGCCTCCTGCGTCCCCCGCCCCTCCGGGGGCGAACCGGGCGAGCGTCGGGCGTGCGCCACGCCATCGGCCGGCTGAACAACGGGGACGGGGACTACGCGAACACCACCCCCACGGTCGACACCGGCGGCTTCAACGGCACCGACTCGATCGTCCGCGAGATCCGCCTGAAGCGTGACCCGGCCGGCACCTGCTACCTCGCCTCGCGGCCGGTGACCGCCCTCGACGCCCACGTCCCACGCACCGTTCGGCTGGGCGACCTCGCCGTCGACGGCACCCGCGTGCCGGACTGCACGGGCACCGCCTACGAGCTGAGCCGCGAGATCACCTGGGACCGGCTGACCGGCTGACCGGCGCCGGCGTGCAGCTGCGCCGCTCCGGCGCCGGCGGCCGGCACATCGACGCCGGCGTCCACGCGGACTACGCCTTCGTCAACCGCCGCGGCGCGGTGAACCCCGACGTCTCCGGGCGGTGGCAGGAGAGCCGCACACCCTTCGACCCGTCCGCCCGGACCGTACGGCCGCGCGTTCTCGAGGACCGCACGTCCGTGGAGATGTTCGTGGACGACGGACGGTACACGCACTCCACGGCGGTCTTCCCCTACCTGATCGACCGCGGTCTCGCCCTGTTCACGGTCGACGGCAGGGCGGTGTTCCGGAACACGGTGATACGGGAGTTCACCGTCCGAGAGCGCCCCGGGACCCTGTCGCCACGCCGGTCGAAGACTGCCACGATCTCTGCTGGAGCCGATCGGACGACTGATCGGACGACCGACCGACGGAGTGCGCATGACGACGGACAGGGCCACGGCGGAACGTACGGCGGCGCGGGCCGCGGGGATCGAGGTGGAACCGGTCGCCGGGCACATCGGCGCCGAGATCGGCGGCGTCGATCTGGCCGGCGGCTTCGACGAGGCGCAGGTCGCCGCGGTCCGCGCGGCGGTGCTGCGGTGGAAGGTGGTGTTCTTCCGGAACCAGCGCCTCGACCACGCCGGGCACGTCGCGTTCGCGCGCCGCTTCGGCGAACCGGTCGTCCTGCCCCGGCGCGGGAAGGCGTCACCCCCGGACCACCCGGAGATCGAGACGACCGCCGACCGGCTGGAGCTGGGCGGACGGTTCGGCATGGAGCACGACGAGTGGCTGCGCCGCCGGCGCCACACGCTGCTGCGCGGCTGGCACTGCGACCACGGCGCCCGCGTCGACCCGCCCGCCGCCACGATCCTGCGCGCCGAGACCGTCCCGCCGTACGGCGGCGACACCACCTGGTCGAACCTGGCCGCCGCCTACGCCGGACTGTCCCCCCGGTGCGCGCGTTCGTCGACGGACTGCGGGCCGAACACCGCCTCGGCGTCGGCTACCAGTCCCGGCCGGGCGACGACGCCTACGTCCGTCATCTGGTGGACCACCAGACCGCGACCGTGCATCCGCTGGTCCGCGTCCATCCGGAGACGGGGGAGCGCGTGCTGTTCGTCAACGGCTACTACGTCGAGCAGATCGCCGGGCTCTCCCGCCCCGAGAGCGCGGCGGTCCTGGAGACGCTGCTGGAGCAGGCGACGCGGCCCGAGTACACGGTCCGCTTCCGCTGGGAGCCGGGCAGCGTCGCCTTCTGGGACAACCGGGCCACCATCCACCTCGCCCCCGGCGACCACGCCCACCTCGGCCACCCGAGGACCATGCACCGCGTGATGCTCGCCGGCGAGGTGCCCGTCGGCGTGGACGGCACCGCGTCGACGCCGCTCGTGGGCAGCGAGCCGGGACGCTGGTGACCCGCGCGGTGGCGTCCGGGGCGCCGTCGGCGTACCGGGACCGCCGGGCCGGGGACGGTCAGAGGGTCCGCTTCAGCAGGCCGAGCAGCTCCTCCCAGTGCCGCTCGGTCGCCTCCGGGTCGTACGCGGAGGTGTCGGCCTGCGTGTAACCGTGGTGGGCCCCCGCGTAGACCTCGCAGCGGTGGCGGACGCCCGCCCCGGCCAGGGCCGCCGCCAGGCGCTCCTGCTGCTCGGGAGGCATGCCAGGGTCCCGGTCGGCGTGGCCGAAGTACACCTCGGCGGTGACCTGCCCGGCCACCAGGTGCGGGCTCTGCGGCTCCTCGGTCGCCAGGTTCCCGCCGTGGAAGCCGGCCGCGGCGGCGACCCGGTCCGGGTACGCGCCCGCGGTGCGCAGGGCGAGCGCGGCGCCCATGCAGTAGCCGGTCACCCCGACCGGACCGTCGGCGACCGCGGCGCAGTTTCCGAGCCACCGCAGATAGGCGCCCGCGTCCCGCATCGCCCGCTCCGGCGTCAGGGACCGCATGATCGGACCGAGGTGCCGGAAGAGCTCCGGACGCGCCTGCGCGTCGATGAACCCGGGCAGTTCGACGACCGGTGCCCGACCGTGCCGGTGGAAGACGTTCGGCACCAGCACGGTGTATCCGGCGCCGGCCAGCCGGTCGGCCATCGCCCTCAGCTGCGGGCGCAGCCCGAAGGCGTCCATGTAGAACAGGACCCCCGGGTACGCGTTCCCGTCACCGGGGTGCGCGAGGTAGGCGTCTGCGGTCCCGTCGTCGGTGGGGATGTCGACGACGTTGCCCTCTACGGCGGTCATGGCGGGGCTGCCCTCTCTCGGTCGGGTCTCGGCGTCCGGTCAGCCCGGCGGCCGGCGGATCACGGCCATCGTGGCACGCCGGCCATGGGGTGCGGTGCGCGCCCCCGTGGCCGGCGGCCGGCCCGCTACTCGAACCGCGTGGTGTCGCCGGCACCCCGGCGTACGATCTCCGCCTCCCCGCCGGAGAAGTCGACGACCGTGGTCGGTTCGGTGCCGCACTCCCCGGAGTCGATCACCGCGTCCACCACGTGGTCGAGCCGGTCCTTGATCTCCCAGCCCTGTGTCATCGGCTCCTCCTCGTCGGGCAGCAGGAGCGTGCTGGACAGCAGCGGTTCACCGAGTTCGGCCAGCAGCGCCTGGGTGACGACGTGGTCGGGGATGCGTACGCCGACGGTCTTCTTCTTCGGGTGCTGGAGCATGCGCGGCACCTCCCTCGTCGCGGGCAGGATGAACGTGTAACTGCCCGGGGTCGACGCCTTGATCGCCCGGAACACGTCGTTGTCGATCTGCACGAACCGGCCGAGCTGCGCGAAGTCCTGGCACACCAGAGTGAAGTGGTGCCGGTTGTCCAGGTGCCGGATCGACCGGATGCGGTCGGTCCCGTCGCGGCTGCCCAGCCGACAGCCCAGCGCGTAACAGGAGTCCGTCGGGTACGCGATCAGCGCGCCCGCGCGGACGCTGTCGGCGACCTGGGCGATGCTGCGCGGCTGGGGGTTGTCGGGGTGCACGTCGAAGTACTTCGCCATCCACCGAGCTTATGCCGCCCGCGCGCCCGGACCGGGCAGACCCGGTCGACGCCACGACGCCGGCGCGCGTACCGGCCCGGCCTGCTGGGCTCGGCCGCCCCTCCCACACGTGGGCCGCCGCCTGCGTGCTCCGCGGCATGGGCGGGCATGCGGTAACGTCCCCGACCTGGCCGAAAGTGAGGCGAGGGCGAGGAGAAGGCCGACGTGGCGGGCCGCGGGGACGGGACACGGCAGCAGGACGCGAGGGCCGGCGGGCACGCGGGATGGGCGGAGGAACTGCTCGACCACCTGCGGCCGGCCGGGCGTGACGTACGCAGGGTCGTGACCTGGCTCGCGGGAGCCGTGGACGCGGCCGTGACGCTGCGGGACGGCACCGGCGGCCTCCTGGCCGGGACCCGCACACCGCTGGACGAACACCTGGTCGCGGACATCACCGCCGGCCGGATCGCCTCCGCCGCCCTCGAGGACGGGGGCCGCCACCTGCGCCTGGTCCGGGTGGAGCGGGCCCACCCGGCACCGTCCGCCGTCCTCGCGGTGGTCCGTGACGCCCCGTTCGACCGGCGGGCCGCCGACATCGTGACCCACACGGCCCAGGTGGTGGAACTCCTGCTGGCGGAACACGAGTCCACCGCCGCCGGACGGCGGCTGCGGCGGGCGACCTCCGATCTGCGGCTGGCCATCCTGCAACTGCTGATGGTCGAGGACACCGTCTCCGCGCGCCGCGTGGCCGCGGGACTGTGGCCCGGACTCCTCGACACCGACACGGCGTGCGTCTACGTCGTGGAGAGCGTCCCCGAGGAACGCGACCGCCTCGCCGAGGAGTGCCTGTCGGTGACGGCGGACCGGGCCCTGGTGGTGCGCTGCCCGGCCATGGACGAGCATGTCATCGTCCTGGCGCCCCGCGACACGGCCGGCGAGGCGCTGCGGTCGCTCGTCGGCCGCACCCCCGGCGTCTTCCTCGGCGGCAGCGCCCGGCAGAGCCTCGCCCGTACCGCCACCGCGTACGGACAGGCCGTGAGCGCCCTGGCCGTGGCCCGGTTCCGGCCCGGGAAGGCGGCCGTGTACGCCGAGCGGACCCGCCCCGAGCGGCTGATGGACCCGGCCGTCCTGCGGGGCTGGACGGCCCGCCTGCTGCGCCCGCTCGACGGCCTGCCGCACCACACCCGCGCCGAGCTGCTCGCCACCACCCGGCTCGGCCTGGAGTTCACCGCCGTCAACACGGCCAAGGTCCTCGGCGTCAGCCGCAACACGGTCCGCGCCCGCATGGACCGCGTCGAGGGCCTGCTGCGCACCGACTTCACCGACCTGACCGTCCGGGCCGCCGTCCACCTCGCCCTCAACGCCCAGGCCGCCTTCCAGGCGCACCCCGGTGACGACGCGGCCGGACCGGGCCGGGCCTGCCTCACCGACCTGCTGGCCGGGCCCGCGCTGCGCACCTGGGCCGGTCACCTGCTGGGCCGGCTGGAGCCGGACGCCCGGAACCTGCGGCGCACGCTGCGCGCCTGGATCGCCGCCGGCGGCAACGCCGAGCGGGCCGCCCGAAGGCTCGGCGTCCACGCGCAGACCGTGCGGGAGCACGTCCGCAGCGTGGAGCCCGCCCTGGAGCGCCGGCTGCTCGCCGGCGGCGGCGACCTGTACGAGGTGGTGCTGGCCCACCTCGCGGTGGGCGACCTCGATCAGCCGCGCCTGCCCGGGACGAAACCGGGTCATCCGGACTCACCCGTGCACGGGTGAGTCCGGATGACCCGGCAGCGGGCATCGAGACGGTTCACAACCGGCCGGCCGTACACATAGGTTCGACGGGCCGTGAGGGGCACGACCGGAACGGGGGACCGGTCGCGCCCCCTCACGGCCACGTGCCCCCGATGCCGGCGTGATCCGGACGACGGGTTCCCGGTCAGCCGTGCGGCAGGATCACCGCGCGCCCGGCGACCCGGCCCGAGTGGAGCCGCTCGTAGGCGAGCGGGGCGTCGTCCAGGGAGTATGTCTCGGTGTGCACCGACACGGCACCCGAACGGGCCAGGTTCAGCACTTCGATCAGCTCGCTGCGGCTGCCCCAGTAAGGGGCGTTGACCGACACCTCGAAGGGCAGCAGGCCGAATCCGACGGGAAGCGAGCCGCCGCCGATGCCGACCAGCGTGACATCGCCCTCCACGGCCGCGACCGCGCCGGCGGTCCGCACGGTCGGTGCCACACCGACGAAGTCGAACACGGCCTCGGCGCCGAGACCGCCGGTCATCTCGCGCACCGCGTCCACCGCCTTCGCGTCGGACAGCACCGCCTCGTGCGCGCCGACCTCACGGGCGAGGCGCAGCTTGTCCTCGCTGACGTCGAGGGCGACGACCCGGGCGGACGTCAGGGCGCGCAGCAACTGGACGGCGACGTGGCCGAGGCCGCCGGCGCCGATGACCACCGCCGTCGAGCCGGGGACCAGCTTGGGCAGCGACCGCTTGATCGCGTGGTACGGCGTCAGCCCGGCGTCCGTCAGCGGGACCGCCGCGACCGGGTCGAGCCCGTTCAGCGGAATCAGGTGCCGCGGGTCGTCGACGAGCAGGTACTCGGCCATCGAGCCGGGCCGGCCCAGTCCCGGCGGGTGGATGCCCAGTTCGCCGGCGCGCGGGCAGTAGTTCTCCTTGCCCTCCGCGCACTTGGCGCAGGTGCCGCAGCCCCAGGGGCCGTACACGGCGACCGCGTCGCCCTCCACGAGGCCCGTCACCCCGGCGCCCAGCGCGGCGACCGTGCCGACGCCCTCGTGACCGAGGGTGAGGGGAAGCTCGTACGGGAAGCCCTCGGCGGGCCGGCCCATCACCGCGATGTCGGAGTGGCACACCCCGGCGGCGGTGACCTTCAGCAGCACCTGGCCGGGGCCGGGCTCGGGGTCGGGGACGGTGACCACCTCGGGCGGGGCCCCGATGGTGCGGTATTGCAGTGCCTTCATGGCCGGACTCCTTAGTCCCCCCGTGTTCCCCCTGCGCGCGGATCGGGATCAGACAGCGGTGTAGGCGCCGTCCACCAGGCGGCGGCACGATGCCCGGCGACGTCGTGTGTCCCGGCGCGGCCCGGGTACCCGGCCCCGGTCCCCGGAACGAACATCTCGAAGAGGAGGACCGTATGACCAGCGGTACGGAGACCGGCGGCGTGACCGGCACGCAGGACAAGGACTACAACCTCATCTGGTACGTCGAGTCGTGCCTGAGCAACGCGCTGCGCCTGGAGACGTACATCCAGGACGCCGAACGCAACAAGGACACCGAGGTCGCGGACCTGTTCCGCAAGGCGCAGGCGGACAGCCGCAAGGGAGCCGAACTGGGCAAGGGGCTGCTGCGCGCCCGCCTGAACGGCGGCTGACGACGCCCCGCCGTCTCCCGGGCCCGGCACCGTCACGACTCGGTGGCCGGGCCTTCGGCATGCCGCGGACGCGTGGCCCGGCGTGCCGCGGACGTGGTGGCGCCTCGCTCTGTCGCACCGGCCCGCACGACACCGGCACCGAAGCTGCGCAGACTGGGGTGTGACGGACACCGCGCGCCCGGGTACCCGGGCCGCCCATGTGCGCGGCCCACGGCCGCCTCGCAGCTCAGGGCCGCGTCCGACGGCGGCCACGAGTCGAAGGAGCCCACGACCATGACGGACGTATCGAGCCAGGGACCCGGCCCGGGCGACGACCGGAAGGTGCTCACCAACCGACAGGGACACCCCGTCCACGACAACCAGAACCAGCGCACGGTCGGTGCCCGCGGCCCCGCCACGCTGGAGAACTACCAGTTCCTGGAGAAGATCAGCCACTTCGACCGGGAGCGCATCCCCGAGCGCGTCGTGCACGCCCGCGGCGTGACCGCGTACGGGTACTTCGAGGCGTACGGCGCCTGGGGCGACGAGCCCATCGGCCGCTTCACCCGGGCCAAGCTGTTCCAGGAGCGCGGCAAGCGCACCGACGTGGCCGTCCGGTTCTCCACCGTCATCGGCGGACGCGACTCCTCCGAGACGGCCCGCGACCCGCGCGGCTTCGCCGTGAAGTTCTACACCGAGGACGGCAACTGGGACCTCGTCGGCAACAACCTGGGCGTCTTCTTCATCCGGGACGCGATCAAGTTCCCGGACGTCATCCACGCCCTCAAGCCGGACCCGGTGACCTTCGAACAGCAGCCGCGGCGCATCTTCGACTTCATGTCGCAGACCCCCGAGTCGATGCACATGCTGGTCAACGTGTTCAGTCCGCGCGGCATCCCGTCGGACTACCGCCACATGCAGGGGTTCGGCGTCAACACCTACAAGTGGGTCAACGCCGAGGGCGACACCGTCCTCGTCAAGTACCACTGGATCCCCAAGGCGGGCGTCCGCAGCATGACCGGGGAGGACGCGGCCAACGTCCAGGCCCAGTCCCTCGGCCACGCCACCAAGGACCTCTACGACGCGGTCACGCGCGGGGACTTTCCCGAGTGGGAGCTGCGGGTCCAGATGATGGAGGACCACGACCACCCGGAGCTCGACTTCGACCCGCTGGACGACACCAAGGTCTGGCCCGAGCAGGAGTTCCCGCCGAAGCCCGTCGGCCGGATGGTGCTCGACCGGATGCCGGAGAACTTCTTCGCCGAGAACGAGCAGATCTCCTTCGGCACCGGCGTCCTCGTCGACGGCCTGGACTTCTCCGACGACAAGATGCTCGTCGGCCGCACCTTCTCCTACAGCGACACCCAGCGCTACCGGGTCGGCCCCAACTATCTTCAGCTGCCCGTGAACCAGGCCAAGAACGCGCAGGTCCGCACCAACCAGCGCGACGGCCAGATGACGTACCACGTGGACGGCGGCGGCGAGAACCCGATCGTCAACTACGAGCCGTCGATCACCGGCGGCCTGCGCGAGGCCCAGTACCCCACGCACGACGAGCAGGGGCCGGAGGTCCGCGGCCGGCTCACCCGCAAGCGCATCCCGCGCGCCAACGACTACCTCCAGGCCGGGCAGCGCTATCTGCTCATGGAACAGTGGGAGCGCGACGACCTGGTGGCGAACTTCGTCGACCAGCTGTCCCAGTGCGACCGGCCGGTGCAGGAGCGCATGGTGTGGCACCTCCTGCTGGTCGAGAACGACCTCGGCCTGCGGGTCGGCGAGGGCATCGGCATCAGCCCGCAGGACGTCTCGCACCTGGAGCCGCTGGCGAGCCAGGACCTCACCGACGAGGACCGCGAGCGTCTGGCCAACCTCGGCAAGAACCCGCCGCGCGACGTGGAGGGCCTGACGATGACCCACTGCGTCCCGAACGAACGGCACGTCGTGACCCGCTGACGGCGACGCCCGCCGCGGCACGGGCCGCCCCGCCGCTCACCCGGCCAGGGCGGCCCGTGCCGCGGCCACGGCCTGCTCGGCGTAACCGCGTCCGAACAGCACGGCGTGCACCAGCAGCGGGAAGAGCTGGTGCACGCCGACGCGGCCGGCCCAGCCGTCGGCGAGCGGCGCCGCCTGCCGGTAGGCGTCCATGATCCGCTCCAGGTGCGGGCAGCCGAACAGGCGCAGCATCGCCAGATCGGTCTCGCGGTGCCCGCCGTGCGCGGCCGGGTCGATCAGCCGGACGTGCCCGTCGGCGCCCCACAGCACGTTGCCGTTCCACAGGTCGCCGTGCAGGCGCGCGGGCGGCTCGGCGGGCCCGGCCAGCTCGGGCAGCCGCTCGCACACCCGCTCCACGTCGGCCGCCTCGGCGGGCCGCACGGCGCCCGCGTCGACCGCGCGGCGCAGATACGGCAGCACCCGGTGCTCGGCGTACCACCGCGGCCAGGCGTCCCCCGTCACGTTGCGCATCGGAGCGCGCCCGATGTACGCGTCCACGGGCCCGCCGGGCGGCGGGGACCCGAACGCGGGCGCCCCGGCGGCGTGCAGGGCCGCCAGCTCCCGGCCGAACCCGGCCGCCGCCTCCTCGCTCGGCGGTCCCTGCGCGACCCGATCGGTGACCAGCCAGTGCGCGTCGTCGCCGTGCACCGCCGGGACCCGGACGCCGCCCGCGCCGGCCAGCCAGCGCAGCCCCGCGGCCTCGGCCCGCGCCGCCCCGGCGCCCTCCCCGCGCTTGACCACCACCGTGCGTCCGTCGTCGAGGACGACTTCGGCGAGCGTCCCGGACAGCCGGCGCTCACCGGTGACCGCCCGGCCGGTGAGCCGGGCCGCGGCCGCCGACGGCGAGGGTGCGGATGACATGGCGGTCAGCCTACGTCCGGGGTGCCGCCGTCCCGGTGAAAAACGCCCACCGCGTCGATCGAACCCCCCGGGGGCGGGGGAGCAGTGGGACTATGACCAGTTCAGCGTTCCACCGCACCATCGTCCTGCCGGCCCCCGTGTGCGAACAGGCCGCACGGCATCTCGAACACGCGGTCCAGAAGGCCATCGACGGCGCCGCGACCCCCTGGCGCGCGTTCCGCGGTGCCGACGGCGACGACTTCGCGTTCTCCGTCCCGGTGGTCGAGCAGGCCGCCGGCTGCCTGCTGGTGCTGGCCGCCGAGAGCGCCCAGAGCCTGCGCCCCTCCGCCCTGCGCGCCCTGATCTCCGTGGCCCTGCACCTGCGGGACGCCGTCGAGGCCGTACGGCGTCCCACCCTCACCGGCGGGGCCTGGTAGAGCGGGCGCGATCCGGCGCGTGGGCGTTCCGGGCCGGCGTCACGCTCCGACGAGGCGCAGCATCCCCCACAGCGCCACGGTCGAGACGGCCAGCGTGGCCGGGACGGTGAGGAGGCCGAGGCGGGTGAACCGGCCGAGGTCCGCCTCGACGCCGTGCCGGTGCAGGACGCGCCGCCACAGCAGGGTGGCGAGCGAGCCGACGTAGGTCAGGTTGGGGCCCAGGTTCACGCCGATCAGCACGGCGAGGACGGGCCCCGGACCGGCGGGCGCGGTCAGGGGGAGCAGCGCCAGGACGGCCGGCAGGTTGTTGATGAGGTTGGCCAGCACCGCGGCCACCGCCGCCACGCCCAGCAGCGCCGTCAGCGAGTGTCCCCGGGGCAGCAGGTGCCCGAGCCCCGTGGCCAGGCCGCCCGCCACCACGCCCTGCACCACGACGCCGAGGGCCAGCACGAACAGGCAGAACAACGGGGCGGCGGCGCCCACCAGTTCCCGGGGCGTGACGTGGCGCCGGGACAGCGCCCGCACACCGAGCACCAGGACCCCGGCCAGCGCCGCCCACGCGGGGTCCAGCCCGGCCGGCGAGGCCACGGCGAACCCGGCCAGGGTCAGGACCAGGACGACGAGGGTGAACCGGGGGACGGCGGGCTCCGGGGCCGGAGCGTGCGGCCCGTCGCCGGCACCGGACCCGGTTCCCGGCCCGGCGGCGGGCGCGGGGACCGGGACGGGGAGGGCCGCGGGCACGGCCAGGTCGGTGCGGAAGAAGCGACGGAACACGACGTACTCGACGGCGATCGCGGCCAGCCAGGGCAGCGACATCAACGCGGCGAACCGGGTGAAGCTCAGCCCGCTGGCCGTGAACGCCAGCAGGTTGGTCAGGTTCGAGACCGGCAGCAGCAGGGACGCCGAGTTCGCCAGGTGCGCCGTGGCGTACACGTGCGGGCGGGCCCGGGCGCCCGACCGGGCCGCGGTGGCGAGGACCACGGGGGTGAGCAGCACGACGGTGGCGTCCAGACTGAGCACGGCCGTGACCACGGCGGCCACCGCGAACACGCCCGTCAGCAGCCGCCGCGGACTGTCACCGCACCGGCGGGCCACCGCCGCGCCGACGGCCTCGAACAGGCCCTCCTTCGCGCACAGGTACGCCAGCATCAGCACCAGGGCGAGGAAGCCGACGACCGGCAGCAGCGTACGCGTCCGGTCCCAGGCCTCGTGCGGCGTGACCGTGCCCAGCACCACGGCCAGCACGGCGGCGGGCACGGCCGCCGCGGCCTCCGGCAGCCCCCGGGGGCGCAGCACGGCGAAGGCCAGGACGGCGAGCAGCAGGGCGACCGAGAGGACCTCGGGGACGAGGGCGGTACTCAGGGGGTTCTCCTCCACACCACAGGCCGGGCGGACACCCGGTGACCGGCAGCATCCAAGGATGACACCCCCGGGCGAGGGCAGGTCACGCCGACCGGACGGTCCGGGGCGGATGTGTCCGAGACCACGCCGTGGACGAGACCCGGGCCCTGTCCCGCGCGGTGCGCCGCGGGCTACCGTTTCCGCGGGTTGCCCGTCCCAGGACCCCGTGTCCTCACGGCGGCCGGGCTCCCTGTCCCCACGACGAGCAGTTCGGACGGTCCGGCAGTGCAAGCAGATCTCTCCCCCGTGATCGCGGCGACCACCCAGTGGCTCACCTGCGCCTATCCGGCGTCCGGCGGCGCGCTGGCCTCCGCCCTGTGCGAGGCGCAGGCGCGGCAGGCCGTGACCGTCGCGGCCCGGCTGCGCTACCCCACCCCGATGGACGCCGCGCTGATGGCCATGTCGGGCCCGGGCGGCTCCGCCCGCCTCGACTGGATCACCGGCGCGGACGGCACGCCGGCCGCCGACCTGGACGAGCACGCCTGGCGGACCTGGGTGGACGAGGTGCTGACGAGCTGGGCCGCCTGTCTGCTGACCGACCCGGAACTGGCCGGCCTGGCCGTGGCGGCGCTCGCCGAGGCCGGCCCCGCCGCCGGGACGCCGGTCGAGTTCCGCCGCCTGCTCGCACCCGACGAGCGCGACCGCCGGGCGGCGGCCCTGCTGCGCCACCCCGACCTGCTCGCGTCCGTGGTGGAACTGCACCAGGACCAGCTCATCGACCGGCTGAACCCGGGCCGGGCCCTGGCCGCCTGAGCGACGGGCGACGCCGGGCGGCGGACGTACGGCGAACGGGGCGGCCCCGGACACGCTCGCGTGTCCGGGGCCGCCCCGTTGTCCCCCTGCTCCCCGGCGGGGCTCAGGCGGCCGTTCCCAGGGCCGCTCGCTCCGGTACGTCCCCGTCGCCGGTCCGTACCACCACGGGTGCCGTGGTCCGGCGGCCGTGCAGGAGGTGGCCCGCGCCGATGGCGCCGGCGATGATCAGGCCGCCCGCCATCAGCGCGCCGCGCGCCCCGGCCAGTTCCATCAGCAGGCCGAGCACCGGCGGCCCGCCGAGGCTCCACACCGTGCCGATGCTGCCCCACACGCCGAGCACCCGGCCCCGCAGGTGCGCGGGCGGGTCGGTCTGCAGGACCGCCGTGCCCGCGGTGTCGGAGACGGACTCCACCACCGCCATCGGCAGCACCATCACCAGCAGGACGGCCAGCGACGGCGACAGCCCCGCCACCACCTGCAGCAGACCGCCCGCCGCCGCCAGCGCGCCCACGACGCGCACCGAGGGCCGGCGCAGCCGGGCGCCCAGGACCGCGCCGATGATGCCGCCGACCGCCAGGACGGTGGAGACCGTGCCGAACGAACCGGCACCGCCCGCGAGCGGTCCGGTGACGAGCACGGCCAGCGTGAGCTGGTAGTTGCGCCCGAAGACGGCGCTGACGGCGGTCACGCCGGCCAGCGCGAGCAGCCGGGGGCGGCGCGCGAAGAAGGCCAGGCCCTCCCGCACGCTCATGCCGTCGTCCGCGTCACGCCGGCCGCGTGCGGCGCGCACCGGCGCACCGGCCGTCCGGACCGCCCCGCGGGCGGGGCGGAGGAAGGGGACGACCGACGCCACGAACAGGAACGACAGCCCGTTCGCGGCGTAGGCGGCGGCCGTGCCGAGGAAGCCGACCGTCACGCCGGCGAGTGCGGCGCCCGTCAGGCGGCCCGCCTGGTGCACCAGCGCCCCCACCCCGATGGCGGACGGGACGTCCTCGGGCGGGACCAGGTCGTTGCCCAGCAGGGAGCACGCCGGGCCGTCGACGGTGGCGATGACGCCCGTGACGGCGGCCAGCACCATCAAGGAGGTGATGTCGAGGCGGTCCAGCGCCACCAGGAGCGCCGTCGTGAACGCCACCGCGCCGAGCAGCGCCTGACTGACCGCGGCGGTCAGTTTCCGCGGCCAGCGGTCGACGGCCGCGCCGCCGAACACACTGATCAGCAGCGCGGGCGCGGCCTGCACGGACATGGACAGGCCCGTCGCGGCGGCGGACCCGGTGATCTGCAGGACCAGCAGGTTCTGCACCGTGAGCTGCATCCACGTACCGGCGTTCGACACGAAGTTCGCGACGGACCACCAGCGCATGCTGCGGTACCGCAGGGAACGCCACGGCGAGCGGGACGCGGCCTCGGACGGGGCCGGCGCGGGGGCCGGCGGAGCTGGGGCGGAAGAAGAAGACACAGTGCGCCACTCGAAGGCGAGTCGTGAGACCCGGAAGGACAGAAACACGGGAGTGAGGACGCCGGCTGCGCTGCGCGGCCACTCCGATGAGCCGGGAGACGGCGCCGACCATCGTGGCAGAAGGGACGGGCGAGTCGATTCCGGACAACCGTGCGGCGCCGCCCCGCCGGAGGCCAAACCCCCGACGGTATCGCCCACTTGGGGCCGCGAGTGTGGTTGATCACAGGGGCCGGACCGTGCGGAGCGACCGCCCCGGCCCGCGTGACGGCCGACACGTCCACCGCGTCCGCCGTCCGGCGCCGCGCGTCCGACGGCGGCGCACCGCGGGAGCACGGCAGGCGTCAGAGCATGAAAGCGACTCGGTGGGGCACCCGGGGGCACGCTCGTCACGCGTTCCGCCGGCGCAGCGCGGAGGAAGGACGGTCTCCTCATGATGCCGATGGCGGCGTTCACCCCGTACGACAGGGCCCGCGCACCGTGGGCCCGGGCGCTGGTGACCGGTGGCGCGGGCTTCCTGGGCTCCCGCCTCTGCACCCGCCTGCTCGATTCGGGTGTCGAAGTCGACTGTGTGGACAACCTCTCCACGGGACGGGCCGAGAAGGTGGCCCATCTGGCCGGCCGCCCCGGGTTCCGCTTCCTGGAGCGGGACATCTCCGAGCCCGGCTGTACGGAGGCCCTCACCGGCCCGTACGACCTGGTCCTGCATCTGGCCGGCCCCGCGTCGCCCGCCGCCTGGCCGGACCGGCCCGTCGAGCTGCTCGACACCGGCAGCCTCGGCACCCGGGCCGCGCTGGGCGTCGCGGCACGGGACGGCGCGCGCTTCCTGCTCGCCTCCTCACCGCCGTACCTCCCGGCCGGCCCGGCGTCGGGCCCGCGTCACGCGGACCCCGGACCCGGCACCGACCCGGTCGGCCCGCACAGCGCCTGGGCCGAGGCCGTCCGGTTCGCCGAGGCCCTGGTCACCGCGCACGCGGGCGCCCACGGCTCGGACGCCGGGATCGTGCGGCTGTTCACCGGCTACGGGCCCGGCATGCGGACCGACGACGGCGCGGTACCGGCCGCCTGCATCGAACAGGCGCTCGCCGGGGAGCCGGTCACCGTCGCCGGGAACGGCAGCCTCACGTACCCCCTGTGCTACGTCGACGACATGGTCGACGGCGTCCTGCTGGTCGCGGCCGGCCGCTCGGTACGGCCCGTGGACATCGGCGGCGACGAGGCGCCGACGGCCCTGGAGATCGCCCGGTGCGTGATCGAGCTGACCGGCTCCGAGGCGCCGCTCGTCTTCGTCGATCCGCCGGGCGACCTGCCCGTGCCGCCCCGCCCGGTCACCGGCTTCGCCCGCGAGATCTTCGGCTGGCTGCCGGGTGTGCGCTGGCAGGACGGCCTGGAGCGCACCGTCGCCGCGTTCCGGGACCGGCCCGAGCGGGTGCCGACGGCGACGAGGGAGCGGGCGGGGGAGTGGGGGGGGGGGGGGGGGGGGGGGGGGGGGCCCGGGGGGGGGGGGGGGGGGGGGGGGGCGGGCCGGGCGCCCCCCCCCCGCCGGGGGGGGGGGCCCCCCCCCCCGGCCCCCCCCACCACTCGCGTGCGTCAGCTGTGCTTGCCCCGGCCCGTCAGCGCGTCCCGCACCCGGTCGACCATGCCCGCACCCGGTGCCAGGAGCTTGTTCATCGGGGGCTTGTCCGGGGCGGACGGATGCGGCCGCGTCGGCGCCGTCTTCTTCGCCTGCCGGACCTTGTCGCCCAACTGGTCCAGGGCCTCGGGCGGGCACGCCTCGCGGAGCCTGGGGAAGAGGTTGCCCTCCTCGTCGGCGACATGCGCGCGGATCTCGCTCATCAGCCTGCCGATCAACCGGTCGAACTCGGGGTCGTCCGCCCCGCAGCCCTCCAGGTCCTTCATGATCTGCTCGGCCTCGGCGTGGTCCTCGAGCTCCTTGTCGGCGAGAGCGCCCCCGTTCGGCACGTGCTCGCGCACGGCCGGGTACAGGTACGCCTCCTCCGCCACCGAGTGCCGGACCAGTTCGATCGTGGCCTGGTCGGCGTACAGCTTGCGGTCCTTGTGACCGGCCGGCAGTGCCTCGATCTTTCCGAAGAGCTCCTCGACCTCGCGGTGATCGGTGGTCAGCTCGTCGATGACGTTTCCGCCGTGTCCCATGTTCCACCTCCAGTCGTATCGTGACGGCCGGGGTACCGGCCGTCACGGGCGTCGGGTCCCCCCGCGGGTGCTGTACTGACGCGGGTTCAGCAGCCCAGCCTGGACCGGATGCCGCCGGCCGCCGCCGCGGGGCGCGCCGCGGCCCGGACCGAGCGCTGCACCGTGTGGGCCTCGTGCCGCAGTCCCTTGGCGGCGTGCCGGCCCCGCCACATCAGCGAGGGCGCGCCCCCGGTGTCGTCCGCGGCGATCAGCAGGCCGCCCAGCATGGACAGGTTCTTCAGGAAGTGGATGCGCTGCTGGGCCCGCTCGGCCGGGTCCTCGGCCTCCCAGAAGCGGTGTCCGGCCAGCGTGGTGGGCACCAGGGTCGCGGCGATGGCCAGGGCGGCCAGCCGGGGGAACCGGCCGAGTCCGAGCATGACGCCGCCCACCACCTGTACGGCGCCGTTGAGCCGTACGAGTTGTTCGGTGCTGTCCGGCAGCACGGCCACGCGGTCTGTCACGGGCCGGACGACGGATTCGGCCACCGGCGCCACGTCCTGGGGACGGCGCACGGAGTGCAGGCCGCCTGCGACGAACATCGAGGCGAGCATCGGACGGCCGGCCAGACGCAAAAGACTCATGACGCTCTCTCCTGGGTTGCCGAGGGTGTGGTGTCTACCGGGATCATCAGGTGCCCCGGCGGGGCGGCGCCATTCGGCGCCGGGCGCGGACCCGGTGGCCGCGGGCACCCGGCCGTACGGGCTTTCCGCAGGTCACAGGCTGGTGAGGAGCTGCGGTGGCAGATTCGTGATCATGGTGTTGGTCCAGCGCATTTGGCGCAGCGTCTGCGGGCGGCGAGGGCCGGCAGCCCGCCGTTCCCCGGCGCCCGGGCCGCCTGGGCGAGGTCTCCCCCGCCGGGGCCGAGCCGGTCTGCGTCCCGGACGGAGACCACCACCCCCCCGTCCGGGGCGGCGTCGGAGAGCTGCGCGGCCCGGCCGGGGGCGTCCGGCCGCCCAGGGGGCGCGATCCGGTCCGCGGACTCCTCCATGCCGGCCTCCAGCCACGTCGCCGTCCCCTTGGCGGGCGCCGGGTACCCACTCGCCGCCGGCCGACGCACGGGACCTTGTGGGAGCGGTCCCAGTCCGGCAGGATGCTGCGGTGACCTCGACCGCCGCCGTACGCCCCTACCGCCCCGCCGACGCCCCGGCCCTCGACGACATCTGCATCCGCACGGCCCACAACGGCCGCGACAGCCGGCCCGTGTACGCCGATCCCACCGTCCTGCCCGCGATCTTCGCCGCCCCCTACGTCCACCTGGACCCGGATCTGTGCTTCGTGCTGGACGACGGGCGGGGCCGGGCCGTCGGCTACATCCTCGGGACGGCGGACACCCCGCGCTTCGCCGAGGAGTTCCGCGCCAAGTGGCTGCCGCGGGTCGCCGACCGCTACCCGGCGCCGGACGGGCCGCCCGGCACCCCGGACGAGCTCATGGCCACCCTGCTGCACGACCCCGAGCGCATGATCGTGCCCGAGCTGGCCGCCTACCCCGCCCATCTGCACATCGACCTGCTGCCCGAATGGCAGGGCCGCGGACACGGACGGGAGCTCATGCGCGCGTTCTGGCGGGCGCTGCGCGAGCGCGGGGTGCCGTCCGTCCACCTGGTCATGGCGACGGCCAACACCCCCGCCCGGGCCTTCTACGACCGGCTGGGCTTCCACGAGATCCGGGCGGTCGGCCTGGACCCCGCGGACGTCACCTGCCTGGGGCGCACGACCGAGGACCACGCCGACCGTCCCTGACCCGCCGGGGCGGGCGTTCAGGCCGTGCCCAGCCGGTAGACGCCGAAGGCCCGGCGGATCACCGGCTGGGCCACGTTGCGCACCCGCACCCCGCCCGCCGTCATGCCGTGCTCCGTGCCCAGGTGCGCGTGGCCGTGGACCGCCAGGTCCGCGCCGACCGTGTCGATCGCCTCGGCCAGCAGATAGCTGCCGAGGAACGGATGGATCTCCGGCGGCTCACCGGCGAGGGTGTCGGCCACGGGCGAGTAGTGCGTCAGGGCGACGCGCGCCGCGCAGTCCCGGTCGTCCAGCTCCTTGAGCGCGGCGTACAGGCTGTCGGCGGAGCGGCGGGTCGTACGGACGAACTCCTTCATGACCGGCTCGCCGAACTCCCCGGCGCTGCGGCCCACGAAGCCGCCGCCGAACCCTTTGGTCCCGGCGATCCCGACGCGGGTCCCGGCGCACTCCACGACCGCCGCCTCGCCCTCCAGCACCGTCACACCGGCGTCCTGCAGGAGGGCGGTGACCTTCTCGGGCTGTTCGTCGTGGTGGTCGTGGTTGCCGAGGACGGCCACCACCGGCACCGCCAGACCGCGCACCTCCTGGGCCACCACCCGGGCCTCCTCCGGGGTGCCGTGCCGGGTGAGGTCCCCGGCGAGCAGCAGCAGGTCCGCGCACTCGGGCAGGGTCTCGAACGCGGGCCGCAGCAGCCCCTGGCTGTCGAGGCCCATGTGGATGTCTCCCACGGCGGCGACGCGGATCATCACAACTCCTCCGCATGGTCGGGACGGGTGGCGTCGGCCACCACGATGTCGCTGTGCACGGTGAGCCCCGCCAGCTCCTCGCGCACGACCCGCAGCAGGATCTCGCGGCACTGGGCGGAAGGCACCGTGCCGGTGACCACGACGGCCCCGGCCCGCATCTCGGTCCGCACCCCGAGCTCGGCGAGCTCCTCCGCGGCGAGCCGGTCCTGCAGGTGGGCCACGCGGTACTCGACGTTCTCGGCGGCCGGCACGGGGCCGCTCGCGGCCGGTCCCTGATGTCCGACGGGGTCGCTCATCGGTGCCCCTCCTTCGCGGGGGAGGCCGGGGAGATGATCTCCAGCCGTTCGAGGATGAAGAAGAACGCGGCGGGCATCGGGGCGTCGCCGCAGTCGCGGCGCAGCCCGTCCCAGTCGATCTTCTCCCGCAGCGTGCGGGCGATGGGCAGCACCGCCCCGAAGTCGCAGTGGTGCTCCGAGAAGGCGGCCAGCAGACCGCGCAGCAGGTCGGTCGGCGACAGGACCGGCATCAGCACCGAGTCGACGGAGAGTTCCTGCGCCCGGTCCAGCAGGTCCGCGGTGACCGGCCGGTGCGCCAGCTCGAAGATGAGGTCGACCTGCTGTCCCATGCAGCTGGCCTTCAGCAGCCAGTCCTCGGGCGGCGTGTAGACCTCGATGCCCGCTTCGCGCAGCGTACGGGCGACGGCCTCCGCGTCGTCGGGCCGGATGCAGAAGTCGACGTCGTGCTGGAGGTTCTGAGTACCACCGTGCGCGTACACGGCGACACTGCCCGCGAGGGCGAACGGGTGCCCCTCCTTCTTCAGGATCGCGCCCACCTGCTTGGCGGCCTGGAGGATGGCCTGGTTGCGGTCGACCGGGAGTTCCTCACGGAGTACGTCGTCATAGGCGGCGGGCCGGGCGTCCCCCGCCGCCGGACGAAGCTCGGACACGCCGGCGCGTCGGTCGAGAGCCTGATCGTCGGCGGGCTGCGTCATCGTTGTCCCCTCTCCTGGTCTCCTGGTCGTGGTCCTTTGCGGACCGGACCGGTCGTCGCCCCGGTTCGGGTACCCGGCGGGGCACCGCCGACACGAGGCCCGTACCGCTCGGTCGCCCGGTGCGTTCCCGGCCGGTTCCGGGCACCCGGACGGCATGAACGACAAGCACGAGCGGCAGCAGGACGACGCGGCCCGCCGGACCGTCGAGCGGCTGGTGGCGGCGTGGCTGGAGGAGACCGGGCGGCACGACCCCGCCGCGGCCCGGCGGGCCCGCGCCGGCTGGGAACGGGGAGCCCTGCCGGAGGGGGCCGCGCAGGACCTGGCCACCTGGGTCACCGCGCGGATCACGGACACCGGCTTCACCGAGGACGAGGGGCCGTACGTCGAAGGGCCCGTGCGCATCAGCCCGTCGGACAAGGACGCCGTGCACGGCTGGCTGCGGGCCCACGGGCACGCGGTGTGACGCGCCCGGCGGGAGCCGGACCGGGCGTCATCTGTTCTGGGGCTGCCACTCGAACATCAGGAGCGTCGCGTCGTCCTGCAGCCGGCCCTCCTGCGAGTCCAGGATCGAGTGGATCAGATGGCGCATCGACTCCGGCGCCAGCTCCCCGCCCGCCGTGGCCCGGATGACGTAGTCGGCGAACCGTTCGAGACCCAGCAGCTTCTTTTCCCGGGTGCGGGCCTCGGTGACCCCGTCCGTGTAGACGAGCACCCGGTCCCCGGGCTCCAGACGGAGCTCGTGCGCCCGGCGCGGCCCGGTGGCGAGCAGGGCCGGCATGCCCAGGGGCGGATCGGCGTCCCGCTCCATGGCGTCGGTGATCAGCCGGTGGGCGCGGATGAGGATGGGCGCCGGGTGACCGCAGTTGCACCACCGCAGCACGCCGGTGGCCAGATCCAGCTGGGCGATGAACGCCGTGCAGAACTTGTCCGGCAGCCAGCGGGCGAGCACGTCGTCCACGGACGCCACCAGCTCGGCCAGGTCAGCACCGTTGCGCCGGGCGTTGCGGCAGGCCGCCAGCGTGACCGCGCTGGTGAGCCCGGAGGCGAGGTCGTGCCCCATCGCGTCCAGGACCGTGACGTGCAGCGTCGTCTCGGTGAGCGAATGGTCGAAGGCGTCGCCCCCGAGCTCGTAGGCGGGCTCCAGGACGGCCGTCGACACCACCTGTCCGTCACCGATGGTGCGGGGCGGCAGGAAGGCGCGCACCATCTCGGAGGGCAGACGCATCCGCTCGGTGCGGGTGCGCCGCACGTACGAGTCCTCGTAGGCCCGCTTCGAGGTGATCATCATGGCCAGCAGCGAGGCGAGCGCCCTGCCGCGGGTCAGGGAGACCGACGTGAGCGCCGTCTGGCTCACGGCCAGTACACCGAGCCGCTCCGCACCGTCCAGCAGCGGGTACCAGGCGATGACGTCGCCCGAGTCCGACTCCTCCACCCGCAGCGACTGCGTGCGGTACGCCCAGCCCGCCAGCGATCCGTCGACGGGCAGCGCCGAGGCCACGTCGGTCTGCGGGACGAGGAGCCGCTGCTGGAGGTCGACGAGGTAGACCACGGCGCGCTGCAGCCCGAGTGTCCTGGAACAGCGGGCCGCGGCGGTGGCCAGGTCCAGCGTCAGGTGCTCCGGGTCGGCGAGGAAGTCCAGCAGCGCGTCGCTCGCCTCTGACGTCGACACCTCGTCTCCCCTCGTCGCATGACCGCCGGGTCGGGCGCACTGCGCAGCAGTCTGGCACCACGCCCCCGGGTGCGCGCGCCGAGCGGATCGTCCCCGGGACGCTTCGGCCGCCGCAGGCCGGGCACGCGGTCCGTCGGACGAACCCGAGCGCCGAGGAGTGGTGCCCCATGACCGAGTACGAGCGTTCCCGCACCATGCCCGCACAGCCCGAGCAGGTCTTCGACCAGGCCGCGAACGTCGGTCAGATGGACACGTGGCTCCCGCGGGAGCTGCACGTGGAGGTCGGGGACCCGCCCGCCGTAACCGTCCACGAGGACCGCGGCGACCAGGACACCTCCGCGCTGCTGAGCGCCCGGCCCGAGCAGATGCGGCTCGAATGGGGCACGCGCGACCAGGGCAGTTACGCCGGCTGGCTCCAGGTCGCCGGCCTCGACGCCGGGGCCAGCGAGGTCACCGTGCACCTGTCGTTCTTCGACGACAGCCACGACCCGGGCGGGCAGGCGGTGGCCGACGCCCTCGACACCAGCCTGCGGCGCCTGGAGGAACAGGTGCGGCTGCGCACCGACAACGCGGCCGGCTGAACCGGCGCCGCGGCCACTGTTTCCCGGCGGCGGCGTCCGGGCCTCTTCCCGGTGGGCCGGGACGGCACCACCGTGGCCGTCGTGCGGTGGGGACGCATGAGGGGCTTCGAGCACGCGCAGGTGGCCGGCTTCGAGTCCACCACCGTCACGGCCGTGGACAAGCTGTACCGACCCGCGTGGGGGTGGGCCGGTCGGCCGGCCCCCACGGTGTGCTCCGGAGCCCGGTCAGCAGTCCGGCACGCCGGCGATCTTCTCGCCGCCCCGCAGATACAGGTTGTTCACCCAGGCGATGTCACTGCCCGAGAGCTCCTGCACCGCCGTCCACCAGCTGTTGCCGCCGACGGCCGGGTCGTGGACGTACTGACTCTGCTTCTGGCAGACGGCGTCCACCCAGTAGCGCGAGCGGACCGCCAGCACGCCGGAGTCGGTGGTCGGCCGCTGGCGCAGGCGGACGTCGGTGGCCCAGATGTAGACGTCGGTGAGCGCCGGGTCACCGCCGCTCGCCGTGGTCGGGGCGGCCCCGGCCGTGGCGACGACCGCCCCGGCGGTGAACGCCGTCGCCGCCAGCACGGTGACGGAGCGGCGCAGCAGCCGCTTCATGTGTGTGTCCTCCATGATGTCGATCCCCCATGCGATCGTGGTCGTCGGTGGTGGAGGCTCGGCCCGGTGGCGGGCCGTGCCGGTCAGCGGGTCGCGGAGGCCGGCAGGCCCCGTACCGGTCGCCCTTGAGGTGAACGGCGCTCACACGGCCCTCGACGAGCTCCACCCGGACGTCGTCGAGCGGGCCGAGCAGCGCGAGCGCACCCGCCCCGACGAGCGCGGCCCTGGTGAACGGGCGAACGGTCACGGGTGATTCCCCCTGTTTCGAGGCGCCGTCCTGAGGCGGTGTGCCGTCGGACGGCATCCGGCGTGCACTCGGCACTGTAGGGAGACCGGGCGCGCGGGGGTCCCTGACAAGTGTCAGGGCACCGCCGGATCGGGAGGCGCCCGCGCTACGTCACGACGGGCGGGCCCCCGCCCGGGCGGAAGGTCGCCCGTTGGCCGTGCCGGCAGTGCACGATCCGGTCCGCGAGCCCCTTGCGGTCGGCCTCGGCGAGGAAGGCGTCGAGCGGCGAGCGGAAGACCGTGTAGTCGTCGTAATGCACCGGCAGGATCCGCCGGGGGGCCAGACGCCGCGCGAGCTCCGCGCCCTGGCGCCCGTCCATGGTCACCACGAAGCCGCCCGGCAGCGTGGTGCCGCCCAGGTGCAGCACCGCCAGGTCCAGGTCGGGGAAGCGGCGGGCGATCTCGTCGAGGCCGTCGAAGAGCAACGTGTCCCCGGACACGTACAGCCGGTGCAGCGGCGGCCCGTCGGCGGGCCCGAACTCCAGCAGGCTGCCCATCACCGGCGGCAGCAGACGTCGCAGCGCCGGGTGGCCGGCGTGGCGTCCGGGCAGCGCCGTGACGCGTGCCCGGGCGTCCCCGTGCCGCACGGTCTCCTGCTGCCAGGTGCGCAGTCCCACAGCCCGGTGGAATCCGTGCACGCCCTGCAGCCGGCGGGAGGCGTGCGGGGTGGTGACGATCGGCACCGACCGGGACAGCCGCCGCCGGGTCACCCGGTCCCAGTGGTCGCCGTGCAGATGGGACAGCAGTACGGCGTCCAGGTCCGGCAGATCGCGGGGGTCGAGGGCGGGTTCGGTCAGGCGACGGCTCGTCAGGCCGTGACCGAGGTAGGCGCGCTGCCCGCGGTGGAGGAAGTTCGGATCGGTCAGCAGGCTCAGCCCGCGGTACCGGAGCAGCACGGTGGCGTTGCCGATGAAGTGGATCCGCAGACTGTCGTCGGGGGACGGGGACATCAGCGTGCTCCTGTCCGGAAGCGCTCGCCGGACCCGGCCCGTCCGGATCCTCGTGGAAGCACGGAGTACCCCTCGCGCCGGCGTTCACCCGGCACCCCCGGGCGGGTCCGGAGGTGTCCGCGCCGCGGGCCGGGGCACCCGCCCGCCATGGACGTACACCGCCGCCCGCTGCTCGACCGCACCCTGCCCCTGCTGACCGAGGGGTACGCGTGGCTCCCCAACCGCATGCGCGAGAGCGCCGACTCCGTGGTGCGCACCCGGCTCATGGGCCGGCCCGCGCTCGCCGTACGCGGCCCGGAGGCCGTGCGCTTCTTCTACGACGAGAGCCACGTCCGCCGGCACGGCGCCCTCCCCGGGCCCGTGCTGGACACCCTGTTCGGACAGGGCGCGGTCCACACCCTCGACGGCGCCGCCCACCGCACCCGCAAGGAACTCTTCCTGCCGCTGCTCGACCCCGACCGGGTCGCCGGCGTCACCGAACACGTCACCGAAGCCTGGGACGACGCCGTCCGGGCCTGGTCCGGACGCGACCGCGTCGTGCTGTTCGACGAGGCGGCCGTGGTGCTGACCCGCGGCGTGTGCCGCTGGGCCGGACTGCCGCCCGGCGGCGTCGACGCCCGGACCCTGTCCCGGGACCTGATCGCCATGGTCGACGGGTTCGGCGGCCCGGGGCCCCGTCACCTGCGGGCCCGGCGCGCCCGCACCCGCCAGGAGACCCGGCTGGCCGGCCTGATCGAGGACGTGCGCTCCGAAGCGGTGACCGCCCCCGCGGACTCGGTGCTCGAGGCGGTGTCCCGGCACCGCGACGTGTCGGGAGAGGCGCTGGACGCGCGGACGGCGGCGGTGGAACTGCTGAACGTCCTGCGCCCCACGGCCGCCGTGAGCTGGTTCGTCGCCTTCAGCGCCCACGCCCTGCACCGGTGGCCGGCGAACCGGGAGCGGCTGCGCGCGGGGGACAGCGCGTTCGCGACGGCGTTCGCGCACGAGGTCCGCCGTTTCTACCCGTTCGCCCCGTTCCTCGGCGGCCGGACCGTCAGGGACCTCACCTGGCACGGCGAGACCGTCCCCGCCGGGGGCATCCTGTTGCTCGACGTCTACGGCCAGAACCACGACGAGAAGCTGTGGGGCGACCCGTACGCCTTCCGGCCCGAGCGGTTCCTGGAGCGGCCCCCCGCACGCGACGAACTGATCCCGCAGGGCGGCGGCGACCCGGCGGCCAACCACCGCTGCCCCGGGGAGCGCGTCACCGTGGGCCTGCTGGAGTCCCTGGCGACGAGGCTGGCCGCCCTGGAGTACACCGTCCCGGAACAGGACCTCTCCATCTCCCTGCGCCGCATCCCCACCCGGCCGCGCGACGGCGTCGTCATCACCGGCGTACGCGCCACCTGACGGCCTGTCATCCACCGGGCTCGACGGCGTCACGCCGCCCGGTGTGCTCCGCGTGGTCGTGCCGGGAGATTCCGGGGTGGTGGAGGTCGAAGGCGGGCGACTCCGAGCGCACGCGCGGCAGTGCGTGGAAGTTGTGGCGCGGCGGGGGGCAGGACGTGGCCCACTCCAGGGAACGGCCGTAGCCCCAGGGATCGTCGACCCCGACCGGCGTGCCGTACCTGGCGGTCTTCCACACGTTGTACAGGAACGGCAGCGTGGACAGGCCCAGCAGGAAGGCGCCGATGCTGGAGACCGTGTTGAGGGCCGTGAAGCCGTCGGCGGCCAGGTAGTCGGCGTACCGCCGCGGCATGCCCTCGACGCCGAGCCAGTGCTGCACCAGGAACGTGGTGTGGAAGCCGGCGAACAGCGTCCAGAAGTGCACCTTCTCCAGCCGGTGGTCGAGCATGCGGCCCGTCATCTTCGGCCACCAGAAGCTGAAACCACCGAACATCGCGAACACGATCGTGCCGAACAGCACGTAGTGGAAGTGGGCGACGACGAAGTACGAGTCGGTGACGTGCCAGTCCAGCGGCGGCGAGCCGAGGATCACCCCGGTCAGGCCGCCGAAGAGGAAGGTGACCAGGAAGCCGGCCGCCCACAGCATCGGCGGCTCGAAGGACAGCGACGCCCTCCACATCGTGCCGACCCAGTTGAAGAACTTCACCCCGGTGGGCACGGCGATGAGATACGTCAGGAACGAGAAGAACGGCAGCAGGACGGCGCCGGTGGCGAACATGTGGTGCGCCCACACGGTGGCCGACAGCCCGGCGATGGCGATGGTGGCGCCGACCAGACCCACGTAGCCGAAGACGGGCTTGCGCGCGAAGACGGGGATGATCTCCGTGACCACGCCGAAGAACGGCAGGGCGAGGATGTACACCTCGGGGTGGCCGAAGAACCAGAACAGGTGCTGCCACAGGAGCGCTCCGCCGTACTGGGCGTCGAAGACGTGCGCACCGAAGTGCCGGTCCGCCTCCAGCACCAGCAGGGACGCCGCCAGCACCGGGAAGGCCAGCAGCACCAGGACCGAGGTCAGCAGCACGTTCCACACGAAGATCGGCAGACGGAAGATCGTCATGCCGGGGGCGCGCATGCAGATGATCGTCGTGATGAAGTTGACCGCCCCGAGGATGGTGCCGAAGCCGGACAGTGCCAGCCCCATGATCCACAGGTCACCGCCGAGGTAGGGGGCGCGCTCGCCGCCGCTGAGCGGGGCGTAGGCGGTCCAGCCGAAGTCGGCGGCGCCCTGCGGTGTGAGGAAGCTGCTGAGCACGATGAGCCCGCCGAAGAGGAACAGCCAGTACGAGAGCATGTTCAGCCGCGGGAAGGCGACGTCGGGGGAGCCGATCTGCAACGGCATGACGGCGTTGGCGAAGCCGGCGAAGGTCGGGGTGGCGAAGAGCAGCAGCATGATCGTGCCGTGCATCGTGAAGGCCTGGTTGTACTGCTCGTGGGAGAGCAACTGCAGGCCGGGCCGGGCCAGTTCGGCCCGGACGAGCATCGCCATCACGCCGGCGGCGAGGAAGAACCCGAACGACGTGATGAGGTACAGGTGCCCGATGCGCTTGTGGTCGGTCGTGGTCAGCCAGGAGACGATCACCCGGCCTCTGCGGCGGCGCCGTGCCGCCGGGGCCGGAGCGGTCGGTTCGGTCTGAGTGGCCATCGGACCAGGGCACCGCACGCCTTCCCGGCTGCGTCGATGCCACGTCAGGCACCCACCGATGTACGGCCGATTGGCTGATCGTTTCTATCCGTCCGGGTGCCTCACGGGTCCGCGGAAGCGTACGGGCCGTCACCCGAATGGCCCCCGCACGCTATTGGGGACGGCCGATCCGGTGTCTCCTGGAGTGTGTCAGCGGCGTCCAGGCTGGGAGGCCGGTCATGTACGAAATGTGCGTGGGCCCGGAAAAGACGGGCGGAGCGTTGGTGTGGCACGTGATGGCCAAGCAGGCCGCGGCCACCCTGTGCGGACAGAAGCTCCGCGAGCGTATCGAGGCATCCGACGGCGAAAGGGCACGACACTGCCCTGACTGCATGGCTTCGTTCGAGAGGCTGATGACAGCAACGCCGTGCTGACGGTCCGTCCGCGACGCCGTCCGCCCCGCCGCATCCCGCGGCGGGGCGGACGGCGTTCCGCGGCCGGGGCGCCCCTGCGGTGCGGTCGGCGTGGGCGCGGAACGGTGCGCGCGCTGCCGGTGCGGGCGCGTTCCGATGATCACTCGCATGGGGCGGTGTCACGGCGTTCGGCCGGGGAAGTCGCGGGTCACGCCGGTCGCGCAGTCCTCCCGCGTCCGGCGCGGCGGGTGTGCCGCGGCCGGGATCCCCGAGTCGGCCGCGGCGCACCCACTCCGCCGCAGGACCGGCCCGCCCCCGGCCCGCCCCGTACCCCAGTGGGACAATCTGCCCGCAGGGGCGGCGTCGTGGTCGTGGCCGTCCGGGAGCGGAAGGAGCCGTGCGCATGATCGAGTGGGTGCCCCTGGGGCACGGTGCCAGACCCGTTCCCCGGCCCGTCGCGGCCCCGCTGGTGTGGGCGGGAGCCTTCGCCGGGGCGCTCGTCCTGGTGGCGGTCCTCAACGGCACCGTGGGTTCCGGCCGTCCGGGACTCGCGCTGGCCGTGCTCTCCGTCCTGGCGGCGCTGCTCGGGCTGTGCGCCCGGTTCACCGCCGCGCCGGGAACGGCCCTTCTGTGCTGGCTCTCCCTCAACGGCTTCGCCGTCCCGCCCGCCGGCACCCTCACCTGGGCCGGACGGCGGGACGCGGCCTGGCTGGCGTGCCTGCTCGGCGCGGCCCTCGTCGGCACGGCACTGGCCCGGCTGGCCCACGCCCGCGCCGCCTACCGCCGGCTGACGACGGAACCCGGGCCCGGGACGACGGCGCCGGGCGACCTGTGACACGACGGCTCGCGGGGAGCCGGTCCCCGGAGCGTCGACGCGTCTCGGAGATGCGCACGGCGGCCGGGAGGGCGTCTCCCGGCGGAGGCGGATTCCGTACGTCCACGGCGACGGCGCGACGTCTGCCGATCTGCGGGCGCGTCCGGCGCCGTGAAGCCCGGCGTCTCCGGCACGCGCGCTCGCCCCGGCGGGGAAGGGTCTCGCCGGGCGCCCGGCGAGACCCTGGTGTGCCGCTGCGTTCGCTCAGGCCGTGTGCAGGGTCAGCCCGTAGCGGTTCAGGATCTCGTTGACCGGCTGGAACCAGGTCTCCCCACCGCCGGAGCAGTTGCCCCAGCCACCGGAGGTGACGCCCTGCGCCTGGTCGCCGCTGATGAAGGAGCCGCCCGAGTCGCCGGGCTCGGCGCAGACGCTGGTCTTCGTCATCTGGTGCACGGCGCCCTGGCTGTAGTTGACCGTCTCGTTCTTGGCCAGCACGGTGCCGCAGTGCCAGTGGGTGGTGGAACCGGAGCGGCACACGGAAGCGCCCACCGGTGCCTCGGCCGAGCCGCGCACCAGCCGGTCGGGCACGGTGCCCCAGCCGAGGACGACCGGCACCGTCCACCAGCCGCTGCCCACGCCGACCCAGGCGTAGTCGTTGTCCGGGAACGAGGAGCCCTGGAACGTGCCGACGTACGACCCGTCCCAGCCGCTGACGCCGGCGCCGGCGCGTCCGCAGTGCCCGGCGGTGACGAATCCGCCGTGCACCGAGAAGCCGATGGAGCAGCGGACGTTGCCGGTGTAGTACGGGTCGCCGCCGACCGTGCCCGCCGCGAAGGTGCGCGGGGCGGACGGCACCGTCCGCACGGTCACCGGGCCTGCCGCGCGGGCCCGGGCCACGAAGCGCCGGACATCGTTGTCGGCGCGTTCGGTGTCGACGACCTCGACGACCACCGTGTTGGCGGCCGGGTCGACGTGCCAGCCGCTGACGCCCGCGGGCGCGTCCAGACGGTCGACACGCTGCTTGGCGGCGTCGAGCTGCCGCGCGCTGTGTGTGACGGTGCGGACGTCGGCACCGGTGGAGCGGACGGCCCGGACCGTCGCGGGGGAGGCGTCCGAGGTGACGGCCACGGTCAGCCGGCCGCGGTCGGCGTCGAACCACGAGCCGCCGAAGGCGTCCCCGGCGGCCCGGTGCGCGGCGGGGGCGAGGTCGGTGGCCCGGCGCTCGGCCGCGAGCCGGTCCTCGGCCTGGGCCCGGGTGAGGCCGAAGTCGCGCTGCATCGCCTGGAGGAGACCGGGGGAGCCGGCGGGTGAGCCGGCGGGCGAGCCGGTCGCCGAGGCGGGAAGCGTACCCGCCGCCGTCCAGGTGCCGAGGATGAGGAGGGTGGCCAGGCCGCAGTTCCTGAGTCTGCTGCGTCTCACGGGGGTGCCCTTCGTCGTTCCAGCGAGGTGGGGGTGGAACAACCGCGGTCTGAGAGCGCTCTCATCGGGGTTGACCCAAGCTTAGCCACGCCGGTTTATCAGGTCCATGCCAATGCGCCGCTTTTTCCGGAGAGCCCCGTCCGCCCTGGTTGGCCCCCCGCGGACGGGGCACTCAGTGCTGAGTCCTGGCCAAGCTCTCTGACCTGGAGGCGTGCGTGGCGGTTCGGCATCGGTTGATCAAGACGACTCCGCAGGCGGTGTGGGACGTGCTCGCGGACGGCGGGCTGTACGCGGACTGGGTCGTGGGCACGTCGTCCTCCACCCCCAAGCGGGGGCAGTGGCCGCAGGTCGGCGCGGCGATCACCTACGAGGTGCGCCTCGGGCCCCTTCGCCTGCGCAACGAGACGGTCGTCAGACGCTGCGAGGAGGGCTCCGTGCTGGAACTCGAGGCGATCGCCGGCCCGCTCGGCACGGCGCGGATCGCCATCGAGGTCCGTCCCTGGGGCGAGCAGTGCCTGGTGATCGTGGACGAGCACCCGCTGAGCGGCGCCGGCGGAGTGCTGCACAACATGAGCGTCGAAGCGCTGATCCAGCTGCGGCACCGGGCCATGCTCGCCCGGCTGGCCAGGCTGTGCGAGGACGGAGCCGGCGAGCAGCGCCGGCCGGACCCGGACCCGGATCCGGCGCCCGGAGCGGGAGCCGGCCGTGCCTGACGCCGTCGTGATCGGCGCCGGACCCAACGGACTGGTCGCGGCGAACCTCCTCGCGGACGCCGGCTGGAGCGTGGAGGTTCTGGAGGAGCAGCCCGAGCCGGGCGGGGCCGTGCGCCACGACGGCGAGGTCGCCCCCGGCTTCGTCAACGACCTGTTCAGCTCCTTCTACCCGCTCGCCGCGGCCTCCCCGGTACTGGCCGGCCTGCACCTGGAGGAGCACGGGTTGCGCTGGGCCCACGCGCCCCATGTGCTCGCCCACCCCCTGACCGACGGCACGTGCGCGGTCCTCGACCGCGACGTCGGCACCACCGCCGCCTCCCTCGACGTCTTCGCGCCCGGGGACGGCGCCGCCTGGCACCGCCTGCACGACGTCTGGGACCGCTACCGGGCCGACATCCTGGACGCCGTGTTCACGCCCTTCCCGCCGGTGCGGGCTGCCGCCCGGCTGGCCCTGCGCCTGCGCGGCGCGGGCGGGCTGCGGCTGGCCCGCACCCTGGTGCTGCCGGTGCGCCGGCTGGGCGAGGAGGAGTTCCGCGGTGAGGGCGGCCGGCTGCTCCTGGCGGGCAACGCCCTGCACGCGGACCTGGCCCCGGAGGCCGCCGGGAGCGGCGGCTTCGGCTGGCTGATGTCGATGCTCGGCCAGACCTACGGCTTCCCCGTGCCCGCCGGCGGCTCCGGCGCCCTCACCGAGGCCCTCGTCCGCCGGCTGCGCACGCGCGGCGCCACCCTGCGCTGCGGGCAGCGCGTCGACCACGTCGTCGTCCGCGACCGGCGTGCGGTGGGCGTGCGCACGGCCGGCGGGGAGACGGTCGCCGCCCGGCGCGCCGTCCTCGCGGACGTGTCCGTGCCCGCCCTGTACGGGACGCTCGTCGACCCGGCGGACCTGCCCGCCCAGGTCCTCTCCGACCTCGAGCGCTTCCAGTGGGACTTCGCCACCTTCAAGGTGGACTGGGCGCTGGACGGCCCCGTGCCCTGGCGGTGCGCCCGGGCGGCGGGGGCCGGGACCGTGCATCTGGCCGACGGCCTCGACGAACTGACCCGGTTCGCCGCCCAGATCGCCATGCGGCAGGTCCCCGACCGCCCCTTCGCCCTGTTCGGCCAGATGACGACCACCGACCCGTCCCGCTCACCGGACGGCACCGAGTCCGCCTGGGCCTACACCCACGTCCCGCAGGACGTCCGGGGCGACGCGGGCGACGAGGGGATCGGCGGCTGCTGGGACACCAAGGAGCAGGAGCTCATGGCCGACCGGGTCGAGCGCCAGGTGGAGCGCTTCGCCCCCGGCTTCCGCTCCCTGATCCGGGCCCGCCGCATCCTGGCCCCGCCGACCCTGCAGGCGATGGACGCCAATCTCCACGGCGGCGCCATCAACGGCGGCACCACCGCCATGCACCAGCAGCTCTTCTTCCGGCCCGTGCCCGGCACCGGGCGGCCGGAGACACCGGTCGCCGGCCTCTACCTCGCCTCCGCGGGAGCCCACCCGGGAGGCGGCGTGCACGGTGCGCCCGGCGCCAACGCCGCGCGGGCCGCCCTGCGGCAGCACCGGCTCGCCGGCCTCTCCCGGGCCCAGCGCGTCCTGACCGGCCGCGACCGCACCGGGGACAGGCGATGACCGGCCCCGGGCCGCGCGAGGGGCCACCGGTGGCCGGCAGTCCGCTGCGCGACCGCACCGTCGTGGTGACCGGTGCCGCGCGCGGACTGGGCGCCGCACTGGCCGCGGAGTGCGCCCGCCGGGGCGCCCGGCTCGCGCTGCTCGGCCACGAGAAGCCCCGGCTGGACGCCGTGGCGGCGGCCCTGCCGGGCCCGGCCCTCGCCCTGGAGGCCGACGTCACCGACGCCGCCGCGCTGGACGCCGCGGCGCACGAGGTGCGCCGGCGTCTCGGACCGCCCTCGGTCGTGGTGGCGAACGCCGGCATCGCGGCGGGCGGGCCGTTCGCCGGGTCCGACCCGGCCGAGTGGCGCCGCGTGATCGACGTGAACCTGACGGGCAGTGCGCAGACCGTGCGCGCCTTCCTGCCGGATCTGTTCCGGACGTCCGGCTACAGCCTCCAGATCGCCTCGACCGCGTCGTTCGGCGCCGCTCCCATGATGAGCGCCTACTGCGCCTCCAAGGCGGGCGTGGAGGCCTTCACCCACGCCCTGCGCGCCGAGGTGGCGCACCACGGGATCGCCGTCGGTATCGCCTACCTCAACTGGCTCGACACCGACATGATCCGCGACGCCGACCGGTACGCCGTCCTGCGCGAGCTGCGCGCCCACATGCCCGGCCCGGCCCGCCGCACCCACCCGGCCGACGTCGCCGCCGCCCGCCTGGTGCGCGCCGTGGAACGCCGCCGCACGGCCGTGTACGTGCCCGGATGGCTGCGCCTGGCGCAGCTGGCGCGCACCACCCTGCCGGCCGCGGTCATGCGGGTGACCCGCCGCGAACTGCCCGGGCTGGAGGCCACGGGCGGCATGGACGCCACCGGCCCGCTCGGCGCGGGCGGACGGGCCGACCGTACGGCGCGGGAACCCGGGGCGTAGCGCCCGTACACGGCACCGCTCACCGGACGGGTCAGCGCGGCCCGCACCGCCGTGCCAGGGCGCGCAGCAGGGCGGACCGCCCCCGGTCGGGAACCGTCCACAGCGGCTCGCCGCGCACCCCCCACCGCTCCAGCAGGGCGTTGGCCGCGAGGAAACCGGAGGTGGCGGCGCGCTCCATCAGGGCCACGGGCAGGCCCGTACGGACCAGGTCCCCGGCGACGACGAGCGCCGGGTCGGGCGTGCGCACCGTCGGACGGTCCGCGTGGCCCCCGACCGTGAACAGGGGGCAGTCCGCCCGCCACTCGTGGCGCGCGGCGACGACGCGGGCGTCCCGGGTCTCCGGGTAGACCCGGTGCAACTGGTCCACGAGGCGTTTCTCCTCGACGTCCCGGACCGCCGTCGGCGGCAGGGCGTAGGCGTGGAGTTCGACCACCGACCCGCCCGTGCGGGCCGCCCAGCGCGCCGCCTCGCCCTCCCAGCGGGACAGCACGCTGACGTTGTCCAGCGAGCCGAAGCCGCTGGTGCCGAGGAAACCGGGCCGGCCTGCCGCGACGGGGCGGTCCAGCCACAGCCGGGACACCAGGAACGGCGGTGCCGTCCGCAGCCGGGCCACCCCCGCCCGCCAGGCGGCGTCCCCCAGCCCGGGCGACCGTCCCACCACCGCCCGCAGGCCGTCGGTGTCCAGCGCCAGCACCACGGCGTCGTACGCCCGGGCACCGGTGCCGTCGACGACCAGGTGCCCGCCGGACGGGCCCGGGCGGACGGCGTCGACGGGCGCGGCGGTGCGCACCTCGACGCCGTGCCGGGACAGGTGCCGGGCGAGCGGGTCCCACAGCGCCTGCGGGAAGGGCTCACGGGGCACGTCGAACAGCAGGCCCTCGCTGGAACCGAGGAAGTAGATGTGGAACATCAGGGCCATCTCGGCGGCCGACAGCTGCCGCGGGTCCGCGAAGAAGCTGCGGGAGAACACCTCGAAGGCCAGATGCCGCGCGGCCGCGGGGAAGCGCAGGGTGTCCAGGAAGTCGTGGGCACTGACGTGGTCCAGCCGCTCGTGGACGCGGCCGGTGCGCACGTCGAGCAGGGGCAGGGCGGCGGCCGGCCGCAGGGCGAGCAGGTCGCGCGGCCGGAAGCTCGGGCTGAGGAGGGCGAAGCCGAGGGCGCTGAACGGGGGAGTGCGCGGCACGCGGCGGAAGCCGTCGCGCAGACCGCTGCTGTGCAGCAGGGGATAGTCGGGCAGCCCGGTCAGCATGCCCAGCGCGGGATCGGTCCGGCGCAGCAGGGCCCGCAGGTTGTAGTACTGGCGGAAGAACGCGTGGAAGCCCCGGCTCATCGTCGCGGGCGTGCCGTCGGGCAGGGCGACGGGCCATCCGGAGACCCGGCCGCCGAGCACCGGTTCGCGTTCGTGGAGCACCACGCGCACGCCCCGTTCGGCGAGCACGGCCGCCGCCGCCAGCCCCGCGATCCCGCCGCCGATCACCGCCACGCACGGCGGGTCACCGGCGATCCGGTCCCGCCCCGGCCGGGGCGCGAGGAGCCGGGCGTGCCGGTCCCGCCCCGGGATCCGCGTCCCGTCGCGCCGGCTCACCGGGCGGCGCCCGTCTCCTCGGCGGCACGCCGGCCGAGGAAGGTGTGGGCGATGCCCGTCTGCCACCCGGGCAGCGGCAGCACGCGGACCCGTTCGAAGCCGGTCCGGGCCAGCCGGGCGGCGAAGTCCGGCGCGGTGTCGAACTCGGCGACGCTGCGCCGCAGATGCCGGTACAGGGCGCGGTCGCCGGTGACCGTGCCCAGCGGCACGATGACGCCCCGGCACACCGCGGACCACACCAGGCGGTCGGCGCGGCGCCCGCCGAGCGCGTACTCGTGCACCGCCAGGGCGCCGCCCGGCACGAGCAGCCGGCGCACCGACCGCAGGACGGCGTCGGGGTCGGCCAGGTTGCGGAACAGGTAGGCGGCGAAGACCGCGTCGAACGGACCGCTCACCCCGGCGGAGCCGAGCTCCTCGGCCGGGGCGTGGACGAAGCGCACCCGCGACGGCCACGGCTTGGCCCGCGCCGCGCGCAGCATGCCAGACGAGGCGTCGGCCCCGGTGATCTCGGCGGCGGGGAACACCGCGGCCAGCGCCGCCGTCGACGCGCCCGTGCCGCAGCCCAGGTCGAGCACCCGGCGCGGGGCACCGCCGTCCGCGAGGGCCAGCCGGCGGGCGGAGCGGCGCAGCTGGGCGTGGTAGCCGGGATTGAGCGCGACCAGCCGGTCGTAGCGCCCGGCGCCCCGGTCGAAGGCGGCGGCCAGCGCGGCATCGCGCAGCAGGGACATGGAGGGCTCCCGAGGGGTCAGCGGACAAAGGTGTGGCGGCGGGGCAGCCACGGCAGTTCGGCCGCCGTGCGCAGCATCGGCAGGACGGGGGTGCGCACACCGACCGCGAGGTCCTCGTGGAATCGGGTCCGCCCGTCGAGGAAGCGCAGCAGCCGCCGGGCGGGGACGCGGTCGAACAGCCGGAAGAAGAGGTCGGGGCCGTCGACCCGGCCGGTGTCCAGCGCGCGCAGCAGCACCGCGTCCATCAGCCGTGCCCGGGCCGGGTACGGGGCCGGCGGAACCGGGCTGCGGCCCGTGCGGACGGCGCGGGCGACGGCCTCCGCCTGGCGCTGCACGGCGGCGAACGTGTAGCCGGTGGAGGCGCGCGTCGCCCCGCCCGCCGTCCCGATCCGGAAGACGGCGCCGGAGTCCCCGGCCCGCCGCTCGAACAGCGCGTCGGTCATCGGGATCACCCCCTGCTCCGTCGACAGGACCTCCGCGGCGCCGATGCGCAGCACGCGGCGCGTGTAGTCCTCCAGGGCGCCGTCGTACTGCTCCCGGGTCAGCGGCTCGGGGCCGAACTCCGTGTACTCGACCAGCGCGGTGTGCAGGCCGGTCGGCAGGACGTAACCGAAGGACAGGCCGCGCGCCGGCTGACGGGTGCGGAAGTCCATCAGGTCGACCACCGACGGGTCGAAGACCGGCCGTTCGGTGCGGACGAACCAGCCGCGGAAGTGCTGGAGGAGACGGGTGCGGGCGGCGCCCGGGCGGCCGGGCGGGCGGGAGTCGAAGACGCAGCGGGAGCACAGCGAGACACGCCGGCCGGCGGCGTCCGTGGCGGACACGCGCGCGGTGCCGTCCGGCAGGGCGGTCACCGTGCCGACGGTGGCCTCCAGACGCCGCAGCCCCGGCCGGTCCCCCAGGTCCCGGTCCACCAGCGCCTCGAAGTCGTCCGAGCGGATCATCTTGTAGCGCGCGGGCGCGATGTGCCGCCGTACGGCCGCCCCGTCCCGGCCGTGCACCCGCAGCCACTCCCACGACGCCGTCACCGCCGGTTCGAAGCGGCCGGGGCCCGTCTCCCAGAAGCACCAGGTGCGCCGCGGCGGTCGCAGCGCACCGGCGGGCGGCTCGATCAGGACGACGGAGAGGGCAGGACGACGGGGCGTGCCCGCCGGGAGCCGGTGCGCCAGGGACAGGCCCGCGGCCCCGGCGCCGACCACGACGATGTCCGCGTCGACCACGGCACCTCCTCCGCCCGCCTGCCTGCCCGCCCGTCGCCCGCTCGCCGCACGCGTGTCCTGCGCGCGGGACGGCGGCGGGCGCGACGGCGCGGCTTCGGCGGAGTATCGCGCCGGTGCGCCGCCCGGGGACGCGCGGCGCGCGGGGCGCCCCGGTGCGGGTGTCCGCCGGGCGGGTGAGCGCCGTACATGAACGGACCAACGCGGCATCGTGCCGGACCCGGCGGGGGAAGGCATGACGCCGTGTCACGCCCCGGCCCGAGGCGCGCGCCCGCCGGGAGCCACCGAGCCGCCGGCGGGGCTCGCCGGCCGCACCGACGAGGAGAGGACCCGGATGCGCGTCAGCACGGCCGACGACGGCGGACGAGGGCCCTGGAGCCCGCCGGCCACGGGAGAGGGACGCCCATGACGCGCACCGTCCCCGGACGTACCGACCACGTGGTGGTCGTCGGGGCCGGACTCGCGGGCCTGTCCGCCGCCCTGCACCTGCTGGGTGCCGGACGGCGGGTGACCGTCGTGGAACGCGACCCGCTGCCCGGCGGCCGTGCCGGACGACGTGAGCTCGACGGCTACCACCTCGACACCGGACCGACCGTCCTCACCATGCCCCACCTGGCCGACGAGGCGTTCGCGGCCGTCGGCGAGCGCCTGCGCGACCGCGTGGACCTCCTGCCCCTGCACCCCGCCTACCGGGCGTGCTTCGCCGACGGCGGCACGCTGGACGTCCACACCGACGCCGGCGCGATGGAGGCGGAGGTGGAACGCTTCGCCGGCCCCCGCGAGGCGGCCGGGTACCGGCGGCTGCGCACCTGGCTCCAGCGGCTGTACGCCGTGCAGATGCGCCGGTTCATCGACACCAACTTCGACTCGCCGCTCGGCCTGCTCACCCCCGACCTGGCCCGGCTCGCCGCCCTCGGCGGGTTCGGCCGGCTGGACGCGCGCATCGGCCGCTTCCTCACCGACGAACGCCTCAAGCGGGTCTTCTCCTTCCAGGCCCTGTACGCCGGTGTCGCACCGGCCCGCGCCCTGGCCGCCTACGCCGTCATCGCCTACATGGACACCGTGGCCGGCGTGTACTTCCCGCGCGGCGGCATGCACGCCCTGCCCCGCGCCATGGCCGCGGCCGCCGCCGACGCCGGGGCCGACCTGCGCCTCGGACGGGACGTCACCCGCCTGGAACGGTCCGGCAGCCGCGTCACCGCGGTCGTCACCGCCCACGAGCGCATCCCCTGCGACGCCGTCGTCCTCACCCCCGACCTGCCCGTGGTCCACCGGCTGCTGGGCCATCGCCCGCGCCGCCCGCTGCGGCTGCGCCACGCCCCGTCCGCCGTCGTCCTGCACGCCGGCACCACCCGCACCTGGCCGCACCTCGCCCACCACACGCTGTCCTTCGGCGCGGCCTGGGGGCGGACCTTCGACGAACTGACCCGCACCGGCACCCTGATGACCGACCCGTCCCTGCTGATCACCCGGCCCACCGCCGGCGACCCCGGCCTCGCCCCCGCCGGCCGTCACCTGCACTACGTCCTCGCCCCCTGCCCCAACACCGACATCGGACCGGGCGCCGAGGCCTGGAGCGACCTCGCGCCCCGCTACCGCGACCAGCTGCTCGCCACCCTGGAGCACCGGGGACTGACCGGGATCGCCGCCGCCGTCGAGGCCGAGTGCCTGGTGACGCCCGCCGACTGGTCCGCCCAGGGCCATGCCGCGGGCACCCCCTTCTCCGTCGCCCACACCTTCGCCCAGACCGGGCCCTTCCGCCCCCGCAATCTCGTGCGCGGCACGGACAACGCGGTCCTCGCCGGCTGCGGCACCACCCCGGGCGTCGGCGTGCCGACGGTCCTGATCTCGGGCAAGCTCGCCGCCGCCCGCATCACCGGCACGCCCCCGAGGGGCGGGCGCCGATGACCCGCCGCGAACTGGACGCCGCCGGCATCACCGACCCCGTGCTGCGCGCCGCCTACGCCCGCTGCCGCGAGCTCAACGCCCGCCACGGACGCACCTACTTCCTGGCGACCCGCCTCCTGCCCGCCGACCGCAGACCCGCCGTGCACGCCCTGTACGGCTTCGCGCGGTGGGCCGACGACATCGTCGACGACATGGGGGCCGGGGCGGCACCCGCCGAGCGCGCCGCCGCGCTGACCCGCCTCGAGGAACGGCTGCGGCACGCCCTGGCCGGCGGCCGGCCCGTCGAGGAGCCCGTCGCCCTCGCCGTCGCCGACACCGCCGCCCGCCACGCCATCGACCCGGCGCACTTCACCGACTTCCTGGCCTCCATGCGCAGCGACCTCACCGTCACCGACTACGCCACCTACGACGACCTGCGCGCCTACATGCACGGCTCGGCCGCGGTGATCGGCCTGCAGATGCTGCCGGTGCTCGGCACCGTCACCCCCCGCGCCGAGGCCGCCCCGCACGCCGCCGCGCTGGGCGTCGCCTTCCAGCTGACCAACTTCCTGCGGGACGTCGGCGAGGACCTCGACCGCGGCCGGATCTACCTCCCCGCCGATCTGCTCGCCGCCCACGGCGTGGACCGGGACCTGCTGCGCTGGAGCCGGCGCACCGGCCGCCACGACCGGCGCATCACCGCCGCCCTGCGGGCCGCCGAGGACCTCACCCGGGCCGTCTACCGCGACGCCGCGCCCGGGCTCGCGATGCTGGACCCCGTCGCCCGGCCCTGCATCCGCACCGCGTACGTGCTCTACCGCGCCATCCTCGACGCCGTCGCGGACGGCGGGTACGCGGTACTGCACCGGCGTGCCGTGGTCTCCCGCGGGCGGCGCGCGGCCGTCGCCGCCGACGGGCTCGTCCGGGTCCTGGCCGCCCGGCTCGGCGCCCGCCGCACGTCCGCGCCGCGCCCCCCGACGGTGCCCCACGAGGCCGAGGAGGCCCGATGACCCAGCACCCCCCGCCTCGCCGGGGCCGGTACCCCCTGCGGCTGCGCCGCCACCCCGTTCCCTGGCAGCGGCAGACCCCCACCTGGCGCGAGGCACGGCCGGCCGTCATCGCCGGCGCCCTCGAGCGCGCGCTGGCGCGTCCCTCGGGCAACTGGTACGTCGTCGGCGCCGCCACCGACGTACGCCCCGCCCGCCCGCTGGCCGCGACGGTCGCCGGGGTGGAGGTCGTCGTCTGGCGGGACGCGCGCGGGCGCCTGGTCGGCGGCCCCGGCGCCTGCCCGCACCTCGGTGCCCCGCTGGCCGACAGCCCGGTCAGGTGCGGCACGCTGGTGTGCCACTGGCACGGGCTCGCCCTGGACGGCACCCCGTCCGCGGGCTGGGAACCCCTGCCGGTCCACGACGACGGCGTCCTGGTGTGGGTGCGGCTGGACACCGTGGGGGAGGAGCCGCCGGCCCCGGTCCCGCTCGTGCCCGCCAGACCGGCCCCGACGGCCTCGCTGACGTCCGTCTGGCGCGGCACCGGCGTCTGCGAGCCGGAGGACGTCGTCGCCAACCGGCTCGACCCGTGGCACGGCGCCTGGTTCCACCCGTACTCCTTCGTGGACCTCACCGTCGTACGGGCCCCGGACGACACCGGCGACGACGACCGCTTCGTGGTGGACGTCTCCTTCCGGCTCACCGGCCGGCTCGTCGTCCCCGTACGCGCCGAGTTCACCGCGCCCGGGCCGCGCACCGTGGTCATGCGCATCACCGACGGCGAGGGCACCGGGTCCGTCGTGGAGAGCCACGCCACGCCGCTGGGCCCCGACGACCGCGGCAGACCGCGGACCGAGGTCGTCGAAGCGGTGCTGGCCACCTCGGACCGGCCCGGCTTTCCCATGGTCCGCCGCCTGGCACCGGCCCTGCGCCCGCTGATGCGCGCCGCCGCCGGCCGCCTGTGGCGCGACGACCTCGCCTACGCCGAACGCCGCCGGGACCTGCGCCGCCGCGGCCTGTTCCCCGGCTGACGGGAGGGGAGCCTCGTGCAGACCTTCCTGCCCCATCCCGGGTTCCGGGAGTCGGCGCTCGCCCTGGACCGCCGCCGGCTGGGCAAGCAGCGGGTCGAGGCGCTCCAGGTGCTGCGCGCCCTCACCGTGCCCGGCTACGGCTGGCGCCGGCACCCGGCGGTGCGGATGTGGACCGGCTACGAGGAGGCCCTCGTCCGGTACGGCCTGGAGATCTGCCGGGTCTGGCGGGAGCGGGGACATCAGGACGGCTGCGCCGCCCAGCTCGTCGCCGGGCTCGCCGCCGCCCGCCCCGGCACCGCGGTGCGCGAGCAGCCGGAGCTGGCGGCCGCCGGGGAACTGCCGCCCTGGCTCGGCGACGACGCCTTCCACCGCAGCCACCGTTCGGCGCTGGTGCGCAAGGACCCGGACGCCTACGCCGGACTGTTCCCCGGGGTCCCGGACGACCTGCCCTACGTGTGGCCGGCCTCGGACCGCGAGCCGGCGGAGGGGACGGCGGGGGACGCGTAGGACCGGCGGGGCGTGTTCCCGGCCCCGTGCGGGCCGCCCTCCCCGGATTGGTCCCCGATGGCGCCCGGGAAGTGGACCTCATGGCGGGCCGCCCCGCTTCCTAACGTCGTGGCCATGAACGCCACCACCACGCGCGGGGCCCTGCTCGCCGCGCTCGCCTGTGTCCTCGTCGGAGGCTCCTTCACCGCCAACAGCCTGCTCGGCGACTACCCGTACGCGGGCGGCCAGTTCCTGCGCTACGCCCTGGCCTTCCTGCTGCTCGTCCCGCTCGCCGGCCCGGGGGCCGTGGCCCGGCTGCGCGCGCTGGGGGCCGGCCGGTGGCTGCGGCTGGCACTGCTGGCGGCCGTCGGCATGGTCGGCTTCAACCTGGCCGTCCTCGCCGCCGAACGCACCGCCGAACCGGCGGTCCCCGGTGTCTTCGTGGGCTGCGCGCCCGTGGTCGTGGCCGTGCTCGTCCCCCTCCCGGACGGGCGCCGGCCGCAGCGCATCGTGCTGTACGGCGCGACGTTCGTGGCCGTCGGCGCGTTCACGGTCCAGGGCTGGGGGCGCACCGACGGCGCGGGCCTCGCCTTCTCCGTGTGCGCCCTGGCCGGCGAGGTCGGGTTCGCGGTGCTCGCCGTGCCCGTCCTGCGGCCCCTGGGCCCGCGACTGCTGTCCACCGTGGTGTGCGGGATCGCCGCCGCCGAGTCCGCGGTCGCCGGCGTGCTGCTCGACGGCGCCGGGTGGCTGCGGCGGCCGGACGCGGTGGAGGCCGGTGCGCTGCTGTGGCAGGCGGCGGTGGTCACCGTCGTCGGGTTCGTGTGCTGGTACATGGGCATGCAGCGCATCGGGGCCGAGCGCGCCACCCTGTTCTCCGGCCTGATCCCGGTCGCCGCCGCCTGCACGGCTCCGCTCGTCGGCACCGGTTCCTACGGTGCCGCGCAGGCCGCGGGCAGCGCCCTGGTCTTCGCCGGGGTGGCCGTGGGCTCGGGAGCCCTGCCCCGGTTCGCCCGGCGCGGCCGCCCCGTGACGGGTCACCGGCTCGCGGAGCGTTCCTTGGAGAAGCTGTAGAGGTCCTTGGACGTGCTGATCAGCTCCCGCTGTTCGCGGCGGGAGCCGACCATCGGCTGCGAACCGCGCAGCGGCACCTGGGCGCTCTCGGGCAGGAACTTCACCGTCACCAGGCCGATGGCGCCGGCCGCCATCAGGTAGTAGGCGGGCATGAGATCGTCGCCGGTGATGCTCACCAGCGCCTCGGTGACCAGCGGCGTGGTGCCGCCGAAGGCGGCGACGGCGAAGTTGAAGCCGATGCCCATGGCCGCGTAGCGCACGGCGGTCGGGAACAGGGCGGGCAGGGTGGCCGCGCTCGGCGCGGCGAAACAGGCCAGCAGCGTGGACAGGATCAGCACCCCGAGGACGGGCGCCACGGTGCCGTCCGCCTTGAGGAGCAGGAACGCGGGCACGGCGAGGACG
Source organism: Streptomyces sp. NPDC093586 (assembly GCF_044764905.1). Classification (NCBI taxonomy): domain Bacteria; kingdom Bacillati; phylum Actinomycetota; class Actinomycetes; order Kitasatosporales; family Streptomycetaceae; genus Streptomyces; species Streptomyces sp. NPDC093586. Next base: position 55,253 of record NZ_JBIWJA010000039.1, read on the forward strand.
ATCATCGCGGCGGCGCCGACGGCGTAGAGCGGACGGCGGCCCACATGGTCGCTGAGCCGGCCGAGGAAGGTGATCAGGACGACGATCCACAGCATGCCGATCAGCACCAGCACGTCGGCGAAGGAGCTGGAGCGGTCCAGGGTCTCGGTCTGGTACGTCGGCAGGTACCCGGTGACCATGTAGTTGGTGACGTTGTAGAGCAGCACGATGCCCATGCACAGGATCAGCGGACGCCAGTGCTCCTTGACGATGGTCTTGAACTCGGTGCCCGCCGACTCCTGGGCGAGGCTCTTCTCGTGCTCGTCGAGCTGCTGCTGGAAGGCGGGGGACTCCTCCAGCTTGAGCCGCATGTACAGGCCGATGATGCCGAGCGGACCGGCGATCAGGAACGGCAGCCGCCAGCCCCAGGAGAGCATCTGGGCATCGGTCAGCCACAGGTTCAGGCCGGTGACCAGCGCCGAGCCGAGGGCGTAGCCGACGAAGGTGCCGAAGTCGAGCCAGCTGGACAGGAAGCCGCGCCGCCGGTCGGGTGAGTACTCGGCGACGAAGGTGGTGGCCCCGCCGTACTCACCGCCGGTGGAGAAGCCCTGGACCATTCGGGCGAGCAACAGCAGGATCGGCGCGGCGATGCCGATGGTGTCGAAGCTGGGGATCAGGCCGATGCAGAAGGTGCCGGCCGCCATCATGATCATGGTGGTGGCGAGCACCTTCTGCCGGCCGAGGCGGTCCCCGAGGGGGCCGAAGAACAGGCCGCCGAGCGGGCGCACCACGAACGCGGCGGCGAAGGTGGCGAACGACGAGATCACCTGGGCGGCCGGGGAGGCGCCGGGGAAGAACACCTTGCCGATGGTGGCGGCCAGGTAGCTGTAGACGCCGAAGTCGAACCACTCCATGCAGTTGCCCAGTGCCGACGCCCCGACCGCGCGTTTGAGCAGGGGCTTCTCGACGACCTGGACGTCGTCCTCGCGGAAGGCCCCCTTGTTGCGGCGGAGCCGTCGGGTCAGCTCCTCGCGCACCTGGTGCGGCAGTGCCGCGACCGTGCTCGGCATCTTCACCCGGCCGAGGGGGCCGGGCCGGCCGTCAGGCTTCGCGTCCGTCACGCTGCTGCCTTTCTGTTGCTTCACCACGTTTCGCCTAAGCGAATTCTGCGCCGCAGCGATCGTCCGGCGCATGTCAGAGCTGCTGCCCGCATTCGCGCGGGTCACACCGCCGACCGGGTGAGTCCGGGCCGCGGGGTGCTGCGGCGGTGTCCGCTCCGTTTTGCGCATTCGAACTCTTGGGCGACCATGCGCGCACCCCGGCGGTCGGTCGCCGGGGTGCGCGCACATCGGGTGCGGGAACGATGGTGATCCCGCTCGGACCCCGGCCGCCCGCGCGGCTACCGCCTGCCGCGCACCAGCAGATACAGGAAGTACGGCGTCCCGATCACCGCCGTCATGAGCCCGGCGCCGAGCTGGGCCGGGGCGATCACCGTGCGGCCCAGCAGATCGGCCGAGCAGACGAGCGAGGCGCCCAGCAGTATCGCCACCGGGACGACCCGCACGTGCCGTCGGCCCACCAGGGCGCGTGCCGCGTGCGGCGCCACCAGGCCCACGAAGCCGATGGTGCCCGCGCAGGCCACGGCGGTCGCGCTGAGCAGGACGCTCAGCACCAGGAAGCCGAGGCGGCCCGGACCCGGCGACAGGCCGAGCAGGCGGGGCGTGTCCTCGTCCAGGGAGAGCAGGTCCAGCTCCGTGCGCCGGGCCACGGCCACGACCGTGCCCACGGCCAGCACCACGGCGACCGGCAGCACGTCCGGCAGGGTGCGCCCGTAGGCGGAACCCGACAGCCAGGTCAGCGCCTTGGGGGCGTTGAACGGATCGGTGAGCACGATCAGCAGGCTGATCAGCGCCGTCGACGCGGCGGCCACGCCGATGCCGACGAGGACCAGCCGGTTCTGCCGGAAGCCGCCCCGCGCGGTGAGCCCGAAGACGACGACCGCGGTGACACCGGCCCCCGCGAACGCGGCACCGGCGACACCCCACCCGCCGGCGACCGGCGCGGTCGTCACCAGGAGCACGGCACCCAGCGCGGCGCCGCCGGAGACGCCCAGGACGCTCGGTTCCGCCGGCGGGTCGCGGGTGACGGCCTGCACCAGCGTGCCGGACAGGGCGAGCGCGGCCCCCGCGCCGAGCGCGGCCAGCACCCGCGGCACTCGGGTGTCCAGGACGAAGGAGACGGTCCGCCCGGCCCTGCCCTGCGCCCGGTTGGCGACGTCACCGAGCAGCAGCTTGCTGTCGCCCACCAGCACGGCGGCGACCAGGCCGAGCAGGACGGCCACGAGCACGGCCACCGTGGCGAGGAACACCGCCCGGCTCGGGATGCGCAGCCGGTCCGGCGCACCGGCCCCCGCGGTGTCCCGCAGCCGCAGCGCCATCACGACCAGGAACACGGCGCCGACCAGACTGGTGACCACGCCGGTGGGCACGGCCACCGACAGGCCGTCCGGCACCAGCGCCCGCAGCAGCGGGTCCGAGCCGAGCACCAGGGCCGCGCCGGTGAGCGCGGCCGCGCAGCACCTCCTTGCCGCCGGGGATCAGGTGGAGCGGCCCGGCGTGCGGGTTGTCGAGGATGTTGTGGAAGCTGTCCCCCCGCCGGTTGCCCGGCCGGTCCGGCAGGGCGATGGTCCCGGAGTCCAGGACGTGTACGAAGCCCGGTGCGTCGCCGCGCGGCGAGACGTCGCAGTTGCCGTCCGCGTCGGAGGTGGCGAGCAGGCGGAAGGGGGAGCGGGCCGGCAGGTCCCGGTCCTCGTCCGTGAGCCGGTCGTGAACCTTGTCGATCACGACGGGCCAGGGCTCGCCCAGCAGGTCGCGCAGTTCGGCGCGGGAACCGACCTCGGTCCAGCCCCGGTCGGTGACGGCGCCGGGCCGTTCTCCGGTCGTGTCGGTCGTGTGCGGCAAGGCCGGCTTCCCAAGGCGTGCGTCCGGACGGGTGGTTGCACGCAGCACATCGACCGATGTCAGGTTCGGCTTACCTGACCAGCCGCTGGTGTCGGTGAGGCGTACCGGAGGCACGGCCGGTGTGCGGGGAAGGCCGTGTCACCCGCCCCGTGGGGGGCATACGCGAGACACGGCACCGGCCCGGTGCCGCCGATCCGAAGGGGTGTACACCGTGCTCGCCATCATCGCGGCGGTTCTGTTCCTCATCGCCTGGCTGATCAACGCGGCGGAGATCTCGACCAACGACGTCTTCACCTCGACCAATGTCATGCTCATCGGCCTCGCCCTGCTGGCCCTGCACCTCGCCGGCATCGGCGGCGGCTGGGCGGCGCGCGGGCGCCGCCGCTGAGCCGTCGTCCCGTGCCCCGGCGTCAGGGAACGCGCGCCACGCCCGCGTAGATGCCGCTCTCCTCCGCCGCGGGCGGCTCCTGGCCGGCGCCGTACCACTCGGTGGCGGTGACCAGCCCCGGCGGCACCAGTTCCAGTCCGTCGAAGAACCGGGCCACCTCCGCCCGGGTGCGGAACCCCAGCCGGATGCCGCCCTCGGCGTACTGGGCGATCACCTGCTCCGCCAGCTCGGGGAACAGGTCGATCGCGGCGTGCGAGAGGACCAGGTGGCTGCCCGGCGGGAGGGTGGCGACCAGGCCGCGGACGATGCCGTGGGCGTCCTGGTCGTCCGGGACGAAGTGCATCAGGGCGATCAGCGACAGGGCGACGGGCCGGTCGAAGTCGAGGATCCGCCGCGCGTGCCGCACGATCTCCTCCGGTTCGCGCACATCGGCCTGGATGTAGTCCGTGGCGCCCTCGGGGCTGCTGACCAGCAGCGCCTCCGCGTGCCGGAGCACGATCGGGTCGTTGTCGGCGTAGACGATCCTGGCCGTCGGCACCGTCCGCTGGACGATCTGGTGGAGGTTGGGCTCGGTGGGGATGCCCGTGCCGATGTCCAGGAACTGGTCGATGCCCTGCGCGGCGAGGTGGGCCACCGCGCGGTTCATGAACGCGCGGTTCTGCCGCGCCGCGTCCCGCGCCTCGGGCGGCAGCTTCTCGCCCACCGCCTCGTCGACGGGGTAGTTGTCCTTGCCGCCCAGCAGCCAGTCGTAGACCCGGGCGGGATGGGCCCGGCCGGTGTCGATGCGCGGGGGCTGGGAATGGTCCGTCGTCATGGCACGCTCCGTCGTCCGGGAGGTGAGGATCCGCCGCGGTTCCCGATCATCGTACTGCCCTGCGGCCGTGCCATGTGCGGTGCGTGAGGCGGAAGTTGCCGACTCCGCCGGGCGCGGACACCGTCGCGCTCCCGGGACGGCTCCCGCGCGGCGGACGCGCTCAGTCCTCGTCCCGGCGCAGGGTCCGGGGCGGACGGTAGCTCCACTCCCGGTCCGCGTCGGTGATCTCGCGCAGCACCCGGGCCGGGGACCCCGCGACGACCACCATGGGCGGCACACGGGCCGTCACCACACTGCCCGCGCCGACCACCGACCCCCGCCCGACGGTGACCCCGGGCATGATCAGCGCACCGGCCCCGATCCACACGTCGTCCTCGATGCGCACCGGCGCCGAGAACTGCGTGCCGTCCCGGCGCAGATCCGGGTGGACGGGGTGGCCGGTGGTGCTGATGGTCACGTGCGGGGCGAACATCACCCGGTCGCCGACGAAGACCTCGACGTCGTCGACGAGGGTGAGGCCGAAGTTGGCGTACACGTCGTCGCCCAGGTGCACCCGGCTGCCGTAGGCCACGTGCAGCGGCGGCTCGATCCACACGCCCGGGCCCACGGAGGCCAGCATCTCCTTCAGGACCGCCCGCCGGCCCTCCTGGTCCCGGGGAGCGGTCCGGTTGTAGGCGTCGGCCAGCTCCTTGCCCCGCAGGCGTTCCTCCTCCAGGCCCTCCAGCCCCGGTGCGCCGTCCGAGTAGAGCTCCCGCGCCGCCATCCTGCGGCGTACGTCGAGTTCCCGGGGGTCGGTGGTCATGCCGTCTCCTTCCGTGGTCACAGGTCGGGCCACGGCCCCGTCCGCACCGGCGGTGCGGACGGGGCCGGGCGCGCAGAGGGTGGAGAGGTCAGCCGGCGGACACGTCCGTCACCGTCCACCGCTGGTTGGCGCCGGAGTTGGGCGGCCACGTCGTGACGGCCGCACCCGCGTGCGTCGCCTGGCCGCCGACCTCCAGCAGGCGTCCGGTGGCGGCGTTGACCAGCGTCCAGGTGCCGTCGCCGGTGGTCGACAGGAGCCATTCGGCGGCCGCGTCGCGCCGGCCGGTGTCGGGTTCGGCCACCGGGACGTCGTCGCGCACGGCCAGCCGCGTGCCGGCCCGCGGGTCGGTGAAGACGTAGCGGTCGCGCACTCCGCTGTCGGGGCGCACCGCGCTCAGCCGCCACGGCCGGCCGGCCGTGCCGCTCCCGAGGACCAGGCTCGTGCCGTCGTCCGCGACGGTGACCGCCCTGCCGCTCTGCACACCGGTCAGCGTGTAGGTGTGGCCCTTGCGGAGCGCCGGGGCGTCCTTCGCGACACCGGAGACGCCCTTGATCTCGAAGCTGGTCACGGACTGCGCGGGCACGGTGAAGGTGGCCGTGCGGTCGCCGACCCGGACCGGGTCCTGCTTCGCGAGCTTGCCGTCGGCGCTGGTCACGACCGGGGTGACGGTGGCCCCCCGGCTGACGTCGCGGAACTTCGACAGGTCGATGGTGACCGTGCGCGGCGCGGTGGTGCGGTTGACGTGGACGAGCGAGGCGCCCTTGCCGTCGCGGGTGACGGCGGCGGCGCTGGAGGTGTCGTCCGTCTTGATCAGCCGGTCGCCGGGCTTGATGAAGTGGGTGAAGTTGCGCGCCGTGTCGAACTTGGTGTTCGTCCGGATCGGGCAGGTCTCGAGGGTGTCCCGGGCGGTGCAGCTGAACGGGATCTGGATGCTGCCCCAGTTGCCGCCCTTCGCGGACTCCCCGCCCGGCTTCATATTGTCGTAGTCCTCGACGGGCTGCCAGAACACCCAGGCACGGGGCTCCAGTTCGCGCAGGTCGTCGACGATCTGCTGGGCGAGGCCGAGGCCGGGCCGCATGTCCTCGAAGTCCTGCCCGTCGCCCCAGTCGCCGCCGACCTCGCTCATCCACAGCGGCTTGTTTGCCGCCTTGGCGAGGTCGCGCACGGTGGTGCGCTGGCCGGTGCCGTAGGTGTGGACGTTCATCTGGCCGACGAGGTCGCGGTCGGCCTGGGTGTAAGCGCTCCAGTTCTTCGCGTAGGTGCCGGGGTTGGTCTCGTCCATCGCGGAGATCTTCGCCTTGACCTTCGCCTTCTTCAGGGCGGGTGCGAGGGCCTGGAGGACCTTGCGCTGGAGCTCGGGACCCATGTGGGCCCCTTCCTGCCGTCCGCCGACCGGCTCGCCGTCCGTGCCCAGCCGCGTGCCCCAGTAGGGGGTGTTGGGCTCGTTGAACGGGTCGACGGTGTCGACCTTGATGCCCTCGGCCTTCTCCAGCCGCCGGGTGGCGCCCGCCAGGTAGGCGGCGAAGTCGTCGACCGACTCGGTCTTCAGCTGGTCGGCGGAGGAGTCGAAGCCGCCGGAGACGTAGCCGCTGACGGTCATGAACCAGGGCGGCGAGTTGCTGAACGTCTCCCAGTGGTCGATGTCGTCCTTGATGCGCTCGACCCACCAGCGCTGGGTGGCGTCGGCGTCCTCGTTCCAGTCGGCCGGGTCGTCGGCGCTCCACCAGCCGGTGTCCTCGCGGGTGGTGCCCGCGGGCGCCTTCCACCAGCCCTCGACGGCACCGCCGGCGCGCAGGTAGTCCTTGACGTCCGGCGCGTTGCCGCCGCCGATGTTGTAACGGGCGATGTTCAGACCGAGGCCGTCGTCGCCGAACAGGAGCCGGGCCAGCTTCTCGCGGATCTCGGGCGGATAGTCGCCGGTGGCGTTGGCGAACCAGACCAGACTGGTGCCCCACCCCTCGAACTCCTCCTGCTGGTACGACGGGTCCGGCCGCACGGTGACGGAGGCGGCGGCCGCGGCGGGCTCGGCCTGCGCGGGGACACTGATCAGGGCGGCCCCGGTGGCCAGGGCGGTGAGCGCAGCGGCCCCGAGGAGGCGTCTGCTGCGGGTACGTCGTGCCATCGTGTGCTCCCAACGGGAAGGTGTGGTCGCTGCGGTGGCCCCTCCCGCCCGGGAGCGGGCAGGAGGGGACGTCCCCGGAGCGGGTGCGTGCCGCTCCGGGGAGACGTGGTGGTGCGCGGTGGGGACGGTCAGGCGGTGGGCGTGCGCAGGACGGCGACGTCCCTGGGCCCGAGGACGACGGCGCCGGCCTCGTCGGTGGCGCCGACCAGGACCTGACCGGTCGGGCCCGGGACGGTGACCGGGTCGTCGGTCCGGTTCACCAGGAACACGAACCGGCCGCCCGGACCGCGGCGCACGGTGGTCTCGACCAGCCCGCGCACCTCGGCGGGCAACTCGCTCGCCACGCCCGCCGGTTCCAGCAGCCGCGGCAGCAGCGCGGCGAGCCCGTCGGCGCCGAGCCGGGTGGAGACGTACGCGGCCGAACCCCTGCCCGCCGGGCGCCGGGTCACGGCCGGGCGGCCGGCGTGCGCGCCCGTGCGGTAGTGGGCGAGCACCTCGGTCTCGGGCGCGGTGACGGTGAGGTGGTCGGTCCACAGGGTGCCGGTCGTCGCGTCGTCCAGCTCCACGGTCTGCCCGGCGGGCAGCGGGCCGAACTCCTCGACGCGGATGCCCAGCAGCTCCCGCAGGGCGCCCGGGTAGCCGCCGAGCCAGACGTGGTCGTTCTCGTCCACGATGCCGGAGAAGTACGTGGTGACCAGGTGCCCGCCCTGCTCGGCGTACCGGGTGAGCTCCTTGGCGAGGTCGGCGGGGACCATGTGCAGCACGGGCGCGATCAGCATCCGGTGGCGGCTCAGGTCGGCGCCGGTGGTGACCACGTCGGCGCGCACGCCGAGGGAGAGGAGCGCGGAGTACCAGTCCAGCGCCTCCTGGTGGTAGTCGAGCAGCGAGGTCGGGTGCGAGTCCTGCTCGCTCGCCCACCGCGACTCCCAGTCGAAGAGGATGCCGACCTCGGCGGGCTCCCGTTCGCTCCCGGCGACCGGCGCCAGCGTCCTCAGCGTGTCGCCGAGCGCGGCGACCGCGCGGAACAGGTCGCTGTCGGCACCGGCGTGCGGCACCATCGCCGAGTGGTACTTCTCGGCGCCGGCCGCGGACTGGCGCCACTGGAAGAAGCAGACCGCGTCGGCGCCGTGCGCCACGTGCGTCAGCGAGTCCCGGGCCAGCTCACCCGGCCGCTTCGCCAGGTTGACGGGCTGCCAGTTCACGGCGCTGGTGGAGTGCTCCATCAGGAACCAGGGCCGGCCGCCCGCGATGCCGCTGGTGAGGTTCGCCGAGAAGGACAGCTCGTCGCGGGCCTGCGGGTGCGGGACGACGTAGTGGTCGTTGGCGACGAAGTCCACCTCGCCCGCCCAGTCCGCGTAGTTCATGCCCGTGGTGCCGGGCATCACCATGAAGTTGGTGGTGACGGGGACGTCCGGCGTGAGCTCCCGCAGCACCTGACGCTCGGCCCGCAGGTGCTCCTTCAGCGCGTCCGACGAGAAGCGCTTGAAGTCCAGCTGCTGGGTCGGGTTCGGGTGGGAGGCGGCGAGCCGCGGCGGCAGGATCTGCTCCCAGTCGCTGTAGCGCTGCGACCAGAACGCCGTACCCCAGGCGTGGTTGAGGGCGTCCAGCGTGGTGTACCGGGCGCGCAGCCAGTCGCGGAAGGCGCGGGCCGCGTCGTCCGAGTAGTCGTAGACGTTGTGGCAGCCGAGCTCGTTGTTGACGTGCCAGGCGACCAGCGCCGGGTGACCGGCGTAGCGGGACGCCAGCTCGCGGACCAGGCGCAGGGCGTGTTCGCGGAAGACCGGCGAGGTCGGACGCCAGTGCTGGCGCGCTCCCGGCCACAGCGTCTCACCGCGGTCGGTGACCGGGAGGATCTCCGGGTGTGCGGTGGTCAGCCAGGGCGGCGGGGACGCGGTGGCGGTGGCCAGGTCGACGCCGACGCCGTTCTCGTGCAGCAGGTCCATGACCTCGTCGAGCCAGGCGAAGTCCCAGGTGTCCGGACCGGGCTGGATCCGGGCCCAGGAGAAGATGCCCACGGAGACGATGTTGACGCCGGCCTCGCGCATCAGCCGTACGTCCTCCTGCCACACCTCCCGGGGCCACTGCTCGGGGTTGTAGTCGGCGCCGAAGGCGAGACGGGGGGCGGGCGTGCCGTCCGGCCCGCTCTGCAGTCGGGACAGGAGGGTGGAGATCATGCCGGTCCTTCCGGAGTGGGGCGTGCGGTGCGGGGGTGGCGCGGGTGCCGCGCCGCCCCCACGGGCCGCCGCATCGCGTGCTGGTGCTACTTCTCGACGGTGAAGCCCTGCTCGTCGCCGTACTTGACCGAGGCGTCCTGCCAGGCCTTCAGTCCCTCGGCCAGCGTGGTGTCCGAGACGTAGGCCTTGCCGACGGTGTCGTTGAAGATCGAGTTCGCGTACGCCTGGTAGGGCAGGTACGACCAGTCGTCGGCGACGTTCCCGGCCGCCTCGGCGAAGATCTTGTTGGCCTGCTGGCCGCCGAAGTACGGGAACTTCGTGTCCTGGAACGTGCTGGACTGCAGGTCCGCGGTGGTCGCCGGGAAGGCACCGTTCTCCAGACGGGTCTGCACGCCCTTGCCGGCGTTGGCGTACTCGACGAAGGCGTACGCCAGCGCCTCGTTCTTGCCGAGTTCCGGCAGGGCGAGCGCGCTGCCGCCGTTCTCCGCGGCGGACTTGTCACCGGCGGTCCACTGCGGCAGCGGGACGGCGCGCCAGTCACCGGAGGCGTTCTTCACGCCCGACTCCAGGTTGGCGGGCATCCAGGCGCCGGTGGCGAGGGTCGCGATGCTGCCGTCGCCGAGGCCCTTGTACCACTCGTCGGACCAGCTGGTGACGGGAGCGAGCAGCTTCTCGTCGATGAGCTTCTGCCAGACGCCGGTGAACTTCGCGGCACCCTTGTCGGAGAAGTCGATCTTCACCTTGGTGCCGTCCACCGTGTAGGGGCGCGAACCGGCCTGCCAGAGCATGCTGGTGGTGAAGCCGGCGTCTCCGGCGTCGGCGGTGATGTACGCCTTCGGGTTCTTCTCGTGCAGGTCGCGGGCGGCGGTGAGGTACTCGTCCCAGGTGGTGGGCACCTTGATGCCGTACGTGTCGAAGACCTTCTTGTTGTAGAACAGCGCCATGGGACCGGAGTCCATGGGCAGGGCGTAGACGCCGTCGCCGCCGGCCTTGACGCCGTTCCAGGGACCGGGCGAGTAGCGGGTGGCGAGCTTCTCGGCGCCGAAGCCCTTGAGGTCGGTGAGCTGCTCGGTCAGCGCGAACTGGCCCATGGCGTAGTACTCGATCTGCGCGACGTCGGGCACGCCCTTCTTCGCCGATATGGCGTTCTGCAGGGCCGTGTACTGGTCGTTGTTGGTGCCCGCGTTGACCAGGTTCACCTTGACGCCGGGGTGTTCCTTCTCGAAGCCGGCGGCCACCTGCTTGAGCGTGGGCTCCCACGCCCAGACGGTGATGGTGCCGCCCTTCTTCAGGGCCGCCTGGACATCCGCCTGGGAGACGGACTTCCCGCTCGATCCGCCGTCGTCGCCGTCGCCGCAGGCGGTCGCTCCCAGGGCGAGGGCGCAGACGAGACCGATGCCGCGCAGCAGGCGGCGCGATTGCTTGTGCATGGGCGAGCTTCCACTTCTTCGTGGCCGGTGACCGGCACAGTCGAGGGTCGGAGAAACGGGGCGGAACGTGGGGGAGGCGGAGTGTGGGGAGGAGGCGTCCGGGCTATTCCTTGACGCTTCCGGCGGCCAGTCCGGACTGCCAGTACTTCTGCAGCAGCAGGAACGCGGCGATCAGCGGCAGGATCGTGACGAGGGAACCGGTGACGACCAGGTTGAAGACGGCCTCGCCGCCGGCGGTCTGGGCCTGCTGGTTCCAGCTGTTCAGGCCCAGGGTCAGCGGATACCAGTCCGGGTCCTTGAGCATGATCAGCGGCAGGAAGTAGTTGTTCCAGGTCGCCACCATGGTGAACAGCAGGACGGTGACGATGCCGGGTGCCAGCAGCGGCAGCGCGACCCGGAAGAAGGTGCGGACCTCGCCGGCGCCGTCGATGCGGGCGGCCTCCATCAGCTCGGTCGGGATGGCCTCGCTCGCGAACACCCACATCAGATACAGGCCGAACGGCGAGATCAACGACGGGACGATCACCGCCCAGGGCGTGTCGGTGAGCCCCATCTTGCTGAACATCAGGAAGGTCGGCACCGCCAGCGCCGTACCCGGCACCGCCACCGCGCCGATGACGACGGCGAAGACCCCGCGCCGGCCGGGGAAGTCGAACTTGGCCAGCGCGTAACCGCCGAGGACGGCGAGGAAGGTGGCGCCGCCCGCGCCCAGCCCCACGTACAGCAGGGTGTTCAGCAGCCAGCGGGTGAACACGCCGTCGTCGTAGGTGAACGTCTGCCTGATGTTGTCCCACAGGGCGAAGTCGCCGTCGAACCACAGGCCGAAGGAGTCCGACAGACCCTCCTGCGTCTTGGTGGCGCTGATGGCCAGCCAGAGCAGCGGCACCAGGCTGTAGAGCACCACCAGCCCGGTGAGCACGGTCAGCAGGACGCTGCGCCGGGGTCTGCCCGGGGTGTGCCGGCGGCGGGCGGCGCGCAGCCGGGGCGCGGCACGGCGGGTGCCGGACGGCGTGGGCGCGGAACGGTCGGAGACGGTGACGACAGGACTGGTCATCGCTGCTTCACACTCCCTTGCGCATGCCGCGCAGCTGGACGACGTAGGCGATGACCATGGTGATCAGCCCCATGACGATGGCGACCGTCGCGGAGTAGTTGTGCTGCTGCCCGTTGAAGGACAGCGAGTACGTGTAGGAGTTCGGCGTGTAGTCGGTGCTGATCGCGTTGGGGGCCAGCGGCTGCAGGATGTTCGGCTCGTTGAAGAGCTGGAAGCTGCCGATGATCGAGAAGATCGTCGCGATGACCAGTGCCCCGCGGATGGCCGGGAGCTTGATGGCGGTGATGACGCGGATCTGTCCGGCCCCGTCGATCTCGGCGGCCTCGTACAGCGAGTGCGGGACCACGCGCAGCGCCGCGAAGAAGATCAGCATGTTGTAGCCGACGAACTCCCAGGTCACGATGTTGCCGATGGAGGCCAGCACCAGATCGGGGGAGAGCGGGTCGGGCAGCGAGACGCCCAGCGCGTCGTTGATGTCGCCGACCAGCCCGAAGCGGGTGCCGTACATGAAGCCCCACATCAGGGTGGCCACCACGGCGGGCACGGCGTACGGCAGGAAGATCGAGATCCGGAAGAAGTTCCGGCCGTAGAGGCGGCCGCTGTCCAGGGCCAGCGCCACCAGCAGAGCGATGCCGAGCATGATCGGCACCTGGACGGCCAGGAAGAGCGCGACCCGGCCGAGCGAGGCCCAGAACCGGTCGTCCTGGAGGGCCTGCGTGTAGTTGTCCAGGCCGACGAAGGTGTTCCCGCCGATGAGCTGGTCGCGGAAGAGGCTGAGGTACACCGAGTAGGCGATCGGAGCGAGGAAGACCAGGGCGAACACGGCCACGAACGGACCGAGGAAACCCCACCCCGTCCAGGAGCGGCGGTCCCGTCTCACCGGTGGTGGTGCCGGCCGCGGCTCGGCGGCGGCCGGCGGTTGCAGCGTCGTCATGTCGTTCCTCGCTCGTCCACGTCCTGGAACCTCGCGATGTTTACGCAAACATCGGGCGCCGCGAAAAGGTGCCCGGGCTGTTATGTTTGCGTAAACATCTGATGGCGGCATGTCTACACTGCCCCGATGACGACGGTCAAGGGTCCTTCCGTATCAGGGCCTGACAGCGACGGAGAGGTGGCTGACACCGAGTGAGCACGGCTGAGGAAGTCCCGACGAGCGCACCCGCGCGGTCCCGGCGCGGCCGGGGCCGCACGGCTTCCATGGCGGACGTGGCCAAGCTGGCCGGGGTCTCCTCGCAGACCGTCTCCCGCGTCTCCAACGGATACGCCGGAGTGACCGAGGAGACCCGGCAGCAGGTCCTGGCGGCCATGAAGGAACTCGGATACCGCCCCAACAGCGCCGCCCGGGCGCTCAAGCGCGGTGAGTTCCGCACCATCGGGGTCATCACCTTCTCGCTGTCCACCACGGGCAACGTGCGCACCCTGGAGGCCATCGCGACCTCCGCGGCGAGCGAGGGGTACGCGGTGACGCTGCTGCCGGTCGCCGTGCCCACGCAGGACGAGGTGCGGGGAGCGTTCTCCCGGCTGGAGGAGCTCGCCGTCGACGCGGTGATCGTCATCATGGAGGTCCACCTGCTGGACGCGGCCACCGTCACCCTGCCGCCCCACGTCCAGGTCGTGGTGGTCGACTCCGACGCCGGCGACCACTACACGGTCGTCGACACCGACCAGGCCGGCGGCACCGGCGCCGCCGTCCGGCACCTGCTCGGCCTCGGGCACGACACCGTGTGGCACCTGGCCGGCCCTGAGGGCTCCTTCGCCGCCCAGCGCCGCGCGGACGCCTGGCGCCGGACGCTCGCCGAGGCCGGCCGCACCCCGCCGCCCCTCACCCGGGGCGACTGGTCCGCCGAGTCCGGTTACCGGGCCGGCCTCGAACTCGCCCCCCGCGAGGACTGCACGGCCGTCTTCGCGGCCAACGACCAGATGGCCCTGGGCCTGCTGCGCGCCCTGCACGAACGCGGGCGGCGCGTCCCGGAGGACATCAGCGTCATCGGGTTCGACGACATCCCGGAGGCCGGCTCCTTCCTGCCGCCGCTGACCACCGTGCACCAGGACTTCGCCGAGGTGGGGCGGCTCTGCGTCCAGGCCGTGCTGCGCAAGGTGCGCCAGGACGGCCCGGAGCGGGGGACGACGCTCGTGCCGACCCGGCTGGTGACCCGCGCGAGCACCGCACCGCCCCCGGCGCGCAGACACCGAGGGCGCTGAGAGCGCTGAGGGCGCGAACCGGGCACGCGTGGCCGAACGGGTGAGTACCGCCCGGTTTACGAGCCGCCGGGGAAGGCACTCCACAACTCACTGTTCTTCACGCGTGCCAGGAGAGCCCATGACTCAAGTCGCCGACTATGTTCTGCAGCGCCTGACGGAGTGGGGTGTTCAGCGCGTCTACGGCTATCCGGGTGATGGCATCAACGGTCTGCTGGGTGCGTTCGA
>NZ_JBIWJA010000040.1:0-62204 GCF_044764905.1 Streptomyces sp. NPDC093586
GGACGCTCCTGGACGGGCCGGCACCACCACGTCACCCTGGTCACCGCCGCCCATGCATTCCTCACCGAACAGCGACTGGCCCCAAAAGCCGATACGGCGGACTCACCCTCTACCAGACCCTCGACGCCATCCAGGACCTGCTGAACTGCTGGACCGGCACCTGCACCACCTGCCACCAGCCCCTCCCCGCAGGAACACGCTCGACACCAAGATCCAGACGCACCTAACGGAGTCCTACGAGTACATCGCCCAGGAACCCCTGATCAAGATCGAGAGGATCGGCGACAGCGAGCCCGAGCCCCTCTCCAGCTCCACCGACCAGCCGCTCTCGGGCGTGCGCGCCCTGGGCATGGGCCACATCATCGCCGGCGCCGGAGTCGGCCGGGACCTCGCCCAGCACGGCGCCGACGTGCTGAACATCTGGCGCCCCGACGAGCTGGAACACGACGCCACGTACAACAGCGCCAACGTCGGCGTCCGCTCCGCCACCATCGACCCCTACGGCTCCGAGGGGCAGGCGAGAATCCGTGGGCTGCTGCGCGACGCCGACATCTTCTACGCCAACCGCCGCCCCGGTTACCTGGAGAAGATCGGCCTGAGCGCCGAGCAGGCCGCGGCCCTCCGGCCCGGCATCATCCACCTCAGCCTCTCACTCGCCGGTGAGACCGGCCCATGGGCACGCAGCGTCGGCTTCGACCAGACCGCGGGCGCGCTCAGCGGCATCATGCTGATGGAGGGCGAGGACGGTGTCGCGGCCGGGCCGACCAGCACACCGGCCCTGCCGTACATCAGCGTCGTCAACGACTACGTCCTCTCCTGGCTGGCCACCACCGGCGCCGTCACGGCCCTGATGCGCCGCGCCACCGACGGCGGCAGCTACCGCGTCACCCTCAACCTCACCCGCGTCGCCGCGTGGATCCTCAGCCTGGGCGTCTTCGACCGCGACTACGCCCACGAGACCGCCCTCGCCCCCGACCCCGACTCTCCGCACGCCTACCTGGACCCGGACACCTTCGCCGCCGAGACGCCCTGCGGCCACTACCAGGGCGTCACCGATCAGGTGATCATGTCCAGGACCCCCGGCCGCTTCCGCGACGTCCTGGTGCCCCGTGGCAGCAGCGCCCCCGTCTGGCTCCCCCGCCACAGCTGAGCGCCACCGGCAAGGGCCGGCCCGCTGAACGAGCGTGCGCCGACAGACCGCACCGAACGCCTTCGGCATCCCAGGCCCCCGGTCCGCTTCCGCGCCGGGGGGTCTTCGGCGTCACGGCAGCAGGCGCCGCTCCTTGGCCACCATCGGCGATCGGTCAACAGCCGGAACTCTGGTCCTGTCGGAGTTCCACCAGCATGAGGGCGGCCGAAACGCTCGTCGGGTCGTGGTCGAGGGGGCGCGGCAGCATGGTGCGGGCCTTGGCGAGGCGCCGGTCGATGGTGTTGCGGTGGGCGAACAACCGGTCGGCGGTTCTGGAGACGCTGTACCCCTCGGCGACGTACGTGCGCACCGTGCCCCGCAGGACCGGGTCCGCGGCCGCCAGATCGCCGAGCGTGCGGGCCACGAACTCCTCGGCCTGGCTCAGGTCGGCCGTGAGCAGGTCGACGAGGTGCACGTCCTCGTAGCGGACGACCTGCCGCGGTGATCCGACCCGGGCGAGAAGGCGCTGTGCCGCGGCGGCGTCCAGGTGGCTCTGCCGGAAACCCGGGAGGCCCGATCCGGGGCGGCCGAGCGTCGCGCGTACGCCGGGGGTCTTCTCCAGGACGTGCAGGACATCGGCCGTCGGCGGCACCTCGTCCACGGGCAGCCAGAGCCAGAGCGCGGACGTGCTCGGCGGCAGGGTCAGGCGTCGGGTCGCACCGCACGTCCACATGACGCTCTCGGCGGCTCGCTCCAGCTCATGCGCATCGGCCGGCGAATCGACCCACAGGATCGCCGCGACATGATGCCCCGCCAGCGGATAACCGAGCTGCTCCTCCGCACGGGCGCGGTTGATGCGTGCGCCCTGGAGCAGCAACCGGACCGTCGTGTGCCGCTGTGCCTGGGCGCCGAAGTCCGTTTCCGCGCGGATTTCGTCGGCGTAGGTTCCGACCGCGGCGATGGAGTCGTCGATGTAGGTCGTCAGCGAGTTGGCGGACACCTCTATCAGCTCGCGCAGTTCCTCGCGGTCGTCGGTCGCGGCGAAGCACTGGTCGACCCAGAGCCCCCACCCGACCCGCTGGGCGGCACGCCAGGAGCCGAGTTCGTTCAAGTCCATGCCGCGCAGCACCAGGTCCCTGGCGATGATCAGCATCTCGCGGTCCCTGGCCGGGGCCACCCGGCGACCGGGTTCCTGCATGTTGGACACCAGCCAATGCGTCATGTTGGCCTTGCAGAGGCGCCGGTCCGCCTCCGACAGCACAGGATCGTCGACGTACGCGCGCTGCCGCGCCTCGCGCTGCGATGCCCGCCACACCTGGTCGACGATCTCGTCCGGCACCGGAAGCCGGCTCTCGGCGACTTGTCGGATCAGCTCGCACACCCGCTCGGACGGGTTGGGCCACAGCATCTTCATGCACCGCGATCGTAGGCGTGGAAGGGAATGGGGCACAGTGCCCGGACCCAACCGGGTGCCGCAAGGTGCGAAATACACCACGTCCCCCTCGAACCCGCGCTGACGTGCCCTGGCCGGACGACGGTCCCAGCCATCAAGGTCAAGCAGAAGGAACCGTCCCGACCGGTCGGTCTGTGTTCCCCCGGTGGCGCCGTGACCCGTCGCCGTCGGTATGCGCGTCGCATCGCACCAGGTGGCCGCGCCGGCGTGCAGGACGCCGGCGACATGGGCCCGAGATGCGCGCGCCCCGCCGACCGGAAGTGACGAGCGACTTGGCAGCCATCGAGAGGAACGGGTTCATGGGCAGCACGAAGAAGTACGACGTTCTGGTCATCGGCTGCGGGCTGATGGGCTCCGCACTCGCGCGCACCCTCGCCGGACGGGGCTATTCCGTAGCCGCGTGGAACCGCTCGCCGGAACGGGCGCTCGCGCTCGCCGAGTCCGGCGTCTCGCCCGTGGATTCACCCGTCGAAGCGGTGCCCGCGGCGAGAATCTGCATCGCCTGCACCAACACCTACGAGAGCACGCGCTCGGCGCTCCAGCCGGTCACCGACTGGACCACCACCACGTTGGTCAACCTCGGCAGCGGGTCGGCCGACGAGGCCGAGGACATGGCGCGCTGGGCGGGCGAGCGAGGCGCCGCCTACCTCGACGGGTTCATCGGCTCCTACCCCAAGGACATCGGCTCCCCCCACGGAATGATCGCCGTGTCCGGCCCGGCCGCGCTCTGGGAGGAGCACCAGGACGTCTTCATGACCCTCGGGGGCGCCTCGCAGCACCTCTCCGACGAGGTGCGCGGCGCCGGAGTGCTGGAGGGGAGCATGGTCGGCACGTTCTACATCGCGGCCCTGAGCGCCTACGTCGAGGCGGCGACCTACGCGATCGACCAGGGCCTGACCCCGAGGGCGTTGGCCTCGACGACGGCGCAGGTGATCTCCCTGCTGGAGGCGATGGCGCCGGAGACGGCGGAGGCGATCGCACACGACTCCCACGAGACCGACCAGGCGACGCTGAAGACCTTCGCCGAGGGCGCCCGGGCCACGCTGACCGCCATGCGTGCCGCGGGCTACAGCGCCCGAGTGATCGGGGCGGTCGTCGAGAACCTCGAACTCGCCGAGCGGGCCGGGTTCGCCGGACTCGCGTTCTCCGCGCAGAGCAAGATCCTCACCGACACCCGGCAGGAGGCCAAGTGATGGCACGCCGAAGGCAGTTCCTTCCCAGGCGGTCGGTGACGCGCTTACGCACAGCGGCGGCGCCGCGGTGCACGGTGCACCACAGCCGTCCGCACCGGGAGCGGCCCTGCCGTGGCCGCGACGGAGTCCTGCCGCGCACCTCGGGACCCGCCCTCACACGCCGCCACCACCGGGCTCTGCCCGAGGCGACGGCTCTCATCTCGCACGGGAGTGAATCACGATGGCAAGAGCGAACGAGGCCGTGCTCAGCGCCGGAACGGGTGTCGCAGCTCCGTCCTCGGGCAAGCGGGTCGCACTGATCAGCGTCTCCGCGCTGCTGTGCACGGTGACCATCGCCGTCAACTTCATGCTGGGGCCTCTTCTGCCCCTGATGCAGAGGCAGTACTCCATCGACGTCTCGGCCGTGACCTGGGTCCTCACCGCGATGCTCCTGGGCAGCGGCGCCGGCTTCGTACTCATCCCGCGCCTGCAGGACATCGTCGACGACCGCACGATGCTCCTTCGGTCCGGCGCCGTTCTCACCGCGGGCGCGTTGATCCCCGCCGTCGTCGGCACATACCCGGCACTGCTCGTCGGTTCGGCCATGCTCGGCTTCGGCAGCGCGGCGCAGATGCTCCCGGTCGGCTTCCTCCGCCGCCACCTCTCCGGCGCCTCGGTGGCCACCGCGGTCAGCATCCTGATCATGGCCACCGGAACCGGGGTCGTCGTCGGCATGGTGGGCGGCGGACTGACGGTGAAGTACCTGTCGTTGTCGACGTTCTTCTACCTCCTGGCAGCGGCGTTCGCGGCAACCACGGCGGCGCTTGTGGCGGTGGTTCCGCGCTCGCACCCCGCCTCCTCCGCGCGGATCGGCGTGTGGGGCACGGCGTGGATGATCGCCTGGGTGACGCTGGTGCTGCTCGCGATGGCACAGATCAGCGACTGGGGCAACGTGTGCTATCTGCTGCTCACCGTCGGAGTCGTCGCCGGTGTCGCCTGGGTCCTGGCGCAGCGCCGGTCGGCCGCCCCGGTCTTCGACCTCGCGCTGCTGAAGCGGCCGTACGCCACGACGGCTTGCGTGGCGTCCTTCCTGTTCGGCGCCGTTGACGCGGCCTTCGTCCTGCTGGTCAGCTACTACACGCAGACCCCGTCCGAGGTCGGCTACGGCTTCGGCACCGACGCGCTCGGGACGAGCCTGCTCATGCTGCCGTTCGCGCTGACCATGTTCATCAGCGGCAAGGCGGCGGAACACGTGGTGCAGCAGGGACGCCCCGGCGCCGTACTGGCCGCGGGCGCGGCACTGTGCGGCCTCGGACTCGTGTGGCTCGCGTTCGCCCACGACCACACGTGGCAGTACCTCGTCGGCTCGGCCCTCGTCGGTCTCGGCAGCCGCGCCGGCTACAGCGGCTCGTTCGCGGTTCCGCAGCTGGTGGTGGACGAGGACCAGGCCGGGATGGCCGCCGGTATCCCGGCCACGACGATGATGATCGGCTCCGCTTTCGGCGCCGCCGTCACCACGACCGTCTTGTCCCTCGCGTACCTCCCCGAGGTCCCCGGCGTGCCGCAGTCCCACCTCTACACCGTGGGATACCTGATCGCAGCCGCCTTCCCGGCCGGCATCCTCGCCGCGACGGCGCTGTCCTCCACCCGCCACCCCGGCGCGTTCAAAGCCCTGATGAAGCAGGGCGCGTAGGTCCTCCCGACCACCGCACCGGCTCTGGCCGGCCCCGGTCTCACCCGCTGGACGGCAAGGCGAGCGACCCGCCCCGGGGAGGGGCGCTTTCACCCGAGGATCGGAGAACACACGATGAATCGACGAGGCAGGACGGCGGGCTTCGTTCTCGGTCTGGCGGCACTCGGCGTGGCCGGGCCCTCCGTCGCCGCCGCGACGGGCGGAGAGAGCCGTGCGGCCACCGCAACCGAGGCGCGCCCGGCCTGCACAGGCCCCCTCGACGTGCTCCTGACCAACGACGACGGCTGGTCGGCACCAGGCATCCAGGCGGTCTACAGAGCACTCAAGGCCGACGGCCACCGAGTGACGATGGTCGCCCCGCTGAAGAACCAGTCCGGCATGGGCGCCCGGATCGCGTACGACGGGGTGCTGGAGGTGTCCCGGCCGGTGGCACGGGACGACCGCATCCTCGCCGTCGACGGCACCCCTGCCGACGCGGTGGCGTTCGCACTCCACACGCTCCCCGCCGACCGGTACCCGGATGTCGTGGTGTCCGGCGCCAACTACGGGCAGAACACTTCCCGCGTGACCAACCACTCGGGAACGGTCGGCGCGGCCACCACCGCCATGGACCGCGGTGTCCCCTCGATCGCCGTCAGCTCCGAGTCTCCTTGGGACTACGCCGAGGACGCCACGCACCCGCCGGACTTCGAGGGCACATCGGCCTTCGTGGTCAAGCTCCTGCGCACCCTGCAGGAGTCGTCCGAGGACTGCCGGCGGCTCCTGCCCGAGGGCCTGGGCCTCAACGTCAACTACCCCTTCGACGGCCTCAAGGAGGCCAGGGCGGCGAAGTTCGACACCATCGACCCCTTCCCGACCACGTACACGCTCCGAAAGGACGGGGACTACGACATCTCCGCCGTCAACGCCGACTCGGACCGGAGCGACGTCGACCACCGCCTCCTGAGGGACGGCTACGCGACCATCACCCCGCTCGACGGCGATCTCTCGGCCGCACGCACCGGTCGGAGCCTCTCCTTCGTCTCGAAGTTGGTGAAAGACATGAACTGACCCGGCATGCCTGTCCTCCCGCCCGACCACGGCGCGGGCGCTCGCCCCCGGAAGTCTTCGGGGACGAGCGCCCGCGGTCGTCCTGCTCCGCTCTGCCCGACCGCCCTCGGGTCCGAGCAACGCTCCGCTCACCCGGCGCCGGTTCCGCACCTGTCGCCACGTCGTGGCGGTGCGGAGCGCGGTACCCGCCCCGGCCGTCCGGCCGCAGAGCCCGCCGGTGAACCCCGGGGCAGACCCCTGCCAAAAGTCGCACAGATGACTTAGTCTCACGACCACGCCTTATGGGCAAGGTCATGCCACGGTCCCCGCACAAGGAGCACTCCTGTGACTACTCCTCCCGGCAAGCTCTCGGCATCGTCTCCCGCCGCGGGCGGCAGCCCGGCCGGGCGAGGGCCCGTGAAGACCGGAGCGGACTCCCCACCCGGTTGGCGCGGGCTCCTCGACGCCGAATCGCTCAGGGCAGCCGACTTTCTGGCCGAGGTGCTTCCCCGGCCGTTGCACACCCTCGGGGTCGAGGGGGTGCGGAGGTTCACGGCCCCCCAGCCGCCGCCCCGGCTCACCCGGGTCGCATCCGTGGTCGACGAGCACGCGACCTGGACCGACCCGGCCGGGGTGAACCACTCGGTGCCGGTCCGGACGTATCGGCCGCACACGTCCCGCACGGAAAACGCCGGGCTGCCCTGCCTGCTCTACCTCCACGGCGGAGGCTTCACGGTCGGCAGCCTGGACGGAGTCGACGAGGTGTGCCGCCTCTTCAGCCTGCACGCCGAGTGCGTCGTGGTCTCCGTCGACTACCGACTGGCCCCCGAGCACCCGTTCCCCGCCGCCGTCGACGACACCAGGGCAGCTCATGCCTGGCTCGTCGAGAACGCGGCGGCGCTCGGCATCGACGGGCACCGCATCGCGGTCGGCGGCGATTCGGCCGGCGGCGGTCTGGCGGCGGCGCTCTGCCTGGACCTGCGCAGTCGCGGCCTGCCCCAGCCGGTACTCCAGATCCTCGCCTATCCGGCGGTGGACGACTCCTACGAACGCCCCTCCTGGACCGAGTTCGCAGACGCCCCCTTGCTGGGGACCGCCGACGCGCAATGGTTCCGGTGTCAGTACGTGGGCGACGGGGACGTTGCCCCCGACCCGCTCCTGACACCCCTCCGGGCAGCGACCCTGGCCGGTCTCGCCCCCGCCCTCGTCGTCACCGCGGAAGTGGACCCGTTGCGCGACGACGCGGAGGCGTACGCACGGCGGCTGGAGGAAGAAGGCGTCCCCGTACTGTGCCGCCGCTACCCAGGGGTGTTCCACGGGTTCTTCACCGAGGTCGGCACCTTCACCAAGGCCACCGACGCGGTCGTGGACGCGGCTGCCGGCCTCCGCGGCGTCTTCACGGGAGGAGTTCTCCCGAAGTGAGCGATCCCTCCCCGGGCTCGCACCGGTCCTCCGCCGCTGCGGACGCTTCCGCTCACACCTTCCCGGTCACCCGACTCGGCTGCGTCGGGGCCGACTCGGGTGACCGCGCCGTCCCGGCCGGAGACGTCGGGACCCGGCAGGGCCGAAACCGAAGCGGGGCTTCAATGGCCGGACATGCCGCCGTCGACGGCGAGCGTGCTTCCGGTGATGTACGACGAGGCCGGTGACGCCAGGAAGAGGACCGCCGCGTCCAGTTCGTGCTGCCGGCCCAGCCTGCCCAGAGGGCTGCGTTCCGTGATGAAGCCCTTCAGCAGGTCCTCGGGCACGGCGGCTGTCATCTCGCTGGCGAAGTAGCCGGGCGCCACGGCGTTGACCCGGATGCCCAGACGGCCCGCCCACTGCGCGGACAGGTCCCGGGTCAGGCCCATCAGTCCGGCTTTGCTGGCCGAGTACGCGGCTTGCGGGGCATAGGACGTGATGAAGCCCAGGGTGCTGGCGACGTTGACGATGCTGGAGCCGGGCTTCATGACCCTCGCACAGGCCTGGGCCGACCAGTAGGCGCCGTTGAGATTGAGGTCGATGACCTTGCGGAAGTCCTCCGGGCGCTCGCGCAACGCGGGGACGGCCGTGCCGACGCCCGCGTTGTTGACCAGTACGTCGATCCTGCCGAACTCGTCGAGGCCGGCCCCGACCATCACCTCGCACTGCTCGGGGTCGGTGACGTCGGTGGCGACGGTGACCGCACGCCTTCCTGTCGCCCGTACCTGTTCGGCGACGGCCTCCAGCTTGTCGGTGCGGCGCGCGGCGAGCACCAGGTCGGCGCCCGCCTGGGCCAGCGCGACGGCGAAGCCCGCGCCGAGTCCGGAGCTGGCGCCGGTGATGACGGCCGCTCTGCCGTCCAGGCGGAACAGGTCGAGGACGGGAGTGGTCACGGGTTCCTCCTGAGTACGTGCTGTCCGGCCGCGGCCAGGGGCGCGGGCTCGTCGCCCACGGTCTCGGGCCTGGAGCCGGGGGACAGGTCTTGGCGGTGGCGGGCGTGGACGCCTTCGGCGATCACCGCGATCCTGAAGCAGCCGAGGACGATGGAGCGGCCGAGGCCGCCCAGGCCGCGACCCTTCGCGGCGGCGTAACCCTCGGCCGGGTCGGCGGGGACGGGCGGGCGTGGGCCGGTCGAGGCGGCCCGGCCCGCGAGCACCGGCGCGAAGGCCGGGTCGGCGTGGACCGGGCGCGGGCCGAGGCCGGCGAGCGGATCGCCGCGGAAGCCGGGGACGTTCTCGGCGAAGAACCGTGGGAGCGCCCCCAGGGCCAGTCCGCCGAGGGTGCTCACCGGCCGGCCGTCCGCTCGTGGCGCCGTACCGTACGGCGGGCGATGGCCCAGCGATGCGTCTCCGACGGACCGTCATAGATCCGGAACGGGCGGACCTCACGCAGAAACCGCCCGAGCAGCACGTCTCCGGAGACTCCGAGCGAACCGCAGATCTGCAGCGAGCGGTCCACCACGCGGTGAATGGCCTCGGCGCAGAAGGTCTTGGCGATCGCCGTGGACTGCGCCGCCGAGCGGCCCTCGTCGAGCTCCCAGCACGCCTGGGTGATCAGCCCTCGCGAGGCGGCGATGTCGATCTCGTTGTCCGCGATCATCTGCTGGACCATGCCGAGATCGGCCAGCCGCGACCCGAACAGCCGCCGGTCCGCAGCGCGCGCCACAGCGATGTCCTGCGCGCGGCGAGCGATGCCGAGCCAGCGCATGCAATGCGTCATACGGGCCGGCCCGAGCCGTACCTGGGCGTAGGTGAACCCCTCGTCCACGGCGCCGAGCACCGCGTCGTCGGGCACGAAGCAGTCGTCGAAGACCAGCTCGATGTGGCCGCCGAACAGGCTCTCGTCGAGGGTCTCGATGTGCCGGACGGTCTTCATGCCCGGGTTGTCGGCGTCGACCAGGAACATCGTCGCGCCGCCCCGGTCCCCCGCCTCGCCGCTGGTGCGTGCCATGACGATGGCGAACCCGGCGCCGTCGGCCCCGGTGATGAACCACTTGTGGCCGTGGATCCGCCAGCCGCCCGGAACCCGCTCGGCTCGGGTCGACAGCGCGCTGGGGTCGGAACCCGCACCGGGCGCCGGCTCGGTCATGGCGAAGCACGAGCGGACCGCTCCGGTGGCGAGCGGGCGCAGATAACGCTCCTTCTGCTCCGGGGTCGCGATGGCCTCCAGCATGTGCATGTTGCCTTCGTCCGGCGCCGCGATGTTCAACGCCAACGGTCCGAGCAGCGAGTAGCCGGCCTCCTCGAAGACCGGCGCGCGCCCGCGCATGTCAAGGCCGTGGCCGCCGGATTCCGGGGCCACGTGAGGGGCGAAGACGCCTGCCTCCTTGGCCGCGGTCTGCAGCTGCGTCCGCACCGCATCCGAGCGGACGACACCGCGGTGCTCCTCCTCGACAGGAATCACCACCTCGCTGACGAACCGCGCCGTGCGGTGCGCCAGGTCCGCCACGCCGGGCTCGGGGGCAAGGTCGATGGCCATGCGTCCTCCAGTTGGCTAATGCTTGTTAGCCGACTCTAGGTGCAACTCAACCCCCCGGCAAGAGTCATCTGCTACTCTTCGTTAGCCATCTTTGGCGAGGGGTCGAAACAGTCGAGACAACAGAAGGCGGGCCCGTGTCCCGGACCGACGACATCCGTGCCGCCGCGCTGGAGCTGTTCACCGGCCGCGGATACGAATCCACGACCATGGCCGACATCGGCGCGGCCGTCGGCATCCGCGGCCCCAGCCTGTACAAGCACGTCGCGTCCAAGCAGGACGTGCTCGCACAGATCATGACCGGCACCATGCAGGCCCTGCTCGACCTGCACCACGAGGCCGTCGCCACGACCACCGACCCCACCGAGCGCCTGCGCAGAGCCACCGAGGCCCATGTGCGCTACCACGCCCGTCACCGTCTCGAGGCCTTCGTCGGCAACCGCGAGATCCGCAGCCTCGAAGAGCCGCACCTCAGCGAAGTCCTGGCCATGCGCGCCCGGTACGAGGCAGGCTTCCGCGCCCTGATCGACTCCGGTGTGGCCGCCGGCCGCTTCCGGGTGACCTCGGCCCGCCTGGCCTCGTACGCGGTCCTCGACCTCGGCATGGGCGTCGCCGTCTGGTTCCGCGAGGACGGCGAGATCACGGAGGATGCCGTGGTGTGGGAGTACGGCGAGTTCGCCCTGCGCCTTGTCGGCGCCAAGGGCTGAGGCGGGCCGGGACCTCCTCGCGGACGGCGGCGTCCCAAGACCGTCACCCGCCGAGCGCGAAGCGGGCCCCGGGGCCGTGTGCGGCGGTTCAGCCGCGCGCGCCCCCTCCCAGCTGACCCAGGACCTTCTCGAGGGCGTCGGCGGTGGCCTCGATGTCCCGCTGGCTGTGGGCGGTGCTGAGGAAGATCTTGCCGGAGGGCATGAACATCACGCCGCCTGCGAGCATCCCCTCCAGAATCCGCGGCCAGAGACCGCCGGCCCCGTGGAGGCTGGTGGTATCGCCGGCCTGGTCGAACTGCAGCAGGGAACCGACTCGCTTGAGGCGGGCGGCTTGAGGGGCGGAAGCCAGCAGGTCACCGATCACGAGCTCGAACCGGGCGGAGACGCTCTCCAGCGTGTGGTAGACGGCGGGGTCCGCGAGCACGCCCATGGTCGCCTGGACGGCGGCCAGCGCGATGGGATTTCCGTTGAACGTGCCGGCATGCACCACCCCGTCCGTGACCTGGTCGATCAGGTCCGCTCGACCGACGACGGCGCTCTGGGTGAAGCCGCCGGCCATGGCCTTGCCGAAGACGGACAGGTCGGGCCGCACCCCGAAGAACTCGGCCGCGCCGCCACGGGCGATCCGGAAGCCGGCGATCACCTCGTCGTAGATGAGCACCACGCCCTGCTGGTCACAGCGGGAACGCAAGGTCTGCAGGAAGTCCTGCGCGGGTGATTCGACACCGGCGTTGCTCATGATCGGGTCGATGAGCACCGCGGCGATGTCCCGTTCGACGGCCTCCGCGAGAATCCGGTCGATCATCTCCACGTCGTTGAACCGCGCCACCACCAGGTCGTCGAGCACGCTCGGACTCTGGCCCCTGCTGGCCGGCGCGACTGTCCCGCTCACGTCGGTGTCGCTCAAGCCCGCGTACACCGTGTCGTGCCAGCCGTGGTAGCTCTTGGCGAACTTCACGACCCGCCGGCGCCCCGTGGCCGCCCGCGCCAGGCGCAGCGCGACCTGGACCGCCTCGGTCCCGGTGTTGCTCCAGAGCAGGCGTTCGCCGTGCGGCACCGCCTCCAGCACGGCCTCGGCCGCCGCGTACTCGAGGACGTGGCCGGTGCCGACGACCTGCATGCGCGTGGCCACCTCGTGCACGGCGTCCACCACGCGGGGGTGGCCGTGTCCCAGGACGAGGGGGCCCCAGGCCATGACGTAGTCGATGTAGCGATCGCCGTCCAGGTCCCAGACATGGGCTCCCAGCGATCTGCTCACGAAGAGGGGGTGCGGTCGCATCGCCGCGCGCAGGCCCGAGCCCACGCCTCCTCCCACGCTGCGCCGGGCTCGCTCGAAGGCGATACGCGATGTCTCCAGGCCCATCCGACGTTCTTCCCTTCTCGGTTTCTCGGTCACCGGGAACGGCCGCCGAGGAGGGCAGCCGGTGCTCCGGCGGGTGTTCGGCGCCCGGTGCCGTCACCGGGCGATGCATGACGGGCTCCGAGGACGTTCTCGAACCCACCGGGCACTACGTCTTCGGTCAGGGACAAGGGCCTGACGTCGCCGGCGTCCCGCAGAGGGCCGGTGCAGGACCTTCTGCGGGACGCCACACCCTCAGGGCGTCGGTGACGGGGCCGCGTGGACTGATCGGCCGGCTCTCAGAGCTTGAGGTAGTCGCCCAGGTCGGCGTAGTCGACCTGCCACAGGCCGGGCGAGCCCGTGGGGTACTGGGAACGGAAGCCGAGCACACGCTGGACGCGCGGCGACAGCTGCCTGGCGATCTCCATGTCGACCAGGAACGGGTAGGCCTCCTCGCCGGTGAGATAGCCCGCGTTGAACGTGAAGGCCACAGCCCGCCGGTACTGGTCGTCGGTCTGGTTCGCCCCGCCGCCGTGCGCGGTCTTGCCGCTGATGAACAGGGCGTCTCCGGCGTTCATGACGGCGGGGATGGTCTGTTCCGGAGTGCCCCGGTCCTCGAAGTCGCTCCAGTGGTTGCTTCCGGGGATGACGCGGGTGGCGCCGTTCTCCTCGGTGAAGTCGGTCAGGGCGACCAGGAAGTTGATGGTGACCTCCGGGCCCTTGGGGCCCATGCCGATGAACGGGAACCAGTTCTCCAGGTCACGGTGGAGCATCTGCGCCTTGTTGCCGGGGCCGATCTCGATGACCTGTGCGGTGGTCATCCAGTACGTGCCCGACTCCTCGAGGAAGACCCGGTCGCTGATCTCGTGGACCAGGGGGTGGTCGATGATCTCGTTGCGGAACGTGGGGCTGTGCGTGACCAGGTTCGTGAGCCGCTTGGTGTTGCTGCCGTGGAACTCGGCCACGAGTTCGTTCTCGTGGGTCGAGCCCGGGCGAAGCGCCTGCAGGGGCGGGTCGATCTCGGCGTTGAAGCGGTCGATCTGGTCCCGCGTCAGGAGGCCCTTGATGATGACGCCGCCGTCGCGGGCCACGATCTTCAGGATCTCCTCGGCCGGCGTGTCGACCGCCACCGACGTCAGGGCCTGGTCCTTCTTCTGTGCTGTCATGTGAATCCTCTCCCTCAACTCGAACCCCGGTTGCCCGACCGTGCGGTCAACCGCGGGCGTTCCGGCTCTCCCGCCGGCTGTACATCGGGTGCGCATCGACTGCGCACCGACTGCACGACCGGTCAGGCCAGTTCGATCCAGGTCGTCTTCAAGGTCGTGAACTTCTCCAGGCCGTGGAGGCTCCGGTCCGCCCCGTGGCCGGAGAGTTTCCGGCCGCCGAACGGCACCGAGCTGTCGCCTTCCTCGTAGCAGTTGACCCAGACCAGGCCGGCCTGGATCTCCCGTGACAGCCGGTGGGCCCGGGCGAGGTCGCCGGTCCAGATCGCGGATCCGAGCCCGAAGTCGGAGTTGTTGGCGATCGCGACGGCCTCCGCGTCGTCACGGAACGTCGTGACCGCCAGGACGGGGCCGAAGATCTCGTGCTGGGCGAGGCGGCTGTCCTGGTCCACGTCCACGAAGACCACCGGATCCACGTACAGGCCGTCGGTCCTCTTCCGGCCCGACCCGAGGACGGGCCGGGCCCCCTCGGCGATGCCCTTGCGCACCTCGTCCAGGACGTCGTCACGGTGCCGCTCGTACGCCAGCGGCCCCATCGTGGTCTGCGGGTCCAGCGGGTCGCCGATCCTGTGCCGGCCGAGATGGTCCACGACCCTGGCGACCAGGTCGTCGTGGATGTCCTCGTGGACGAGCAGCCGCGAACCGGCCGTGCACATCTGCCCGCTGTTGAAGGAAACCGCCCAGGCGGCCATCCGCGCCGCCTCGTCGAGGTCCGGTGCGTCGGGGAACACGAGGTTGGGGGACTTGCCTCCCAGTTCCAGCCAGACCGGTTTCGCGTTGGACTGCCCGGCGTAGGTCAGCAGTTGCTTCCCGACCTCGGTGGAGCCGGTGAAGGTGACCGTGGCGACGTCGTCGTGCAGGGTCAGCGCCGAGCCGACCGTCGCACCGCTGCCCGTGAGCACCTGGAGCACGCCGGCGGGCAGGCCCGCCTCGGCGGAGAGCTCCGCCGCGCGCAGGAGCGAGAGGGGCGTCTGTGTGGCGGGCTTGACGACGACGCTGTTCCCCGAGACCAGGGCGGCGGGGATCTTGAACATCGACAGCGTCATCGGGAAGTTCCACGGCGTGATCGCGCCGACCACTCCCAGCGGCTCCCGCGTCACCAGGGCGACGGAGTTGTTGCGGCCCCGCGGGGACTCGTCCATCAGCTTGTCCGCGAGTTCGCCGTACCAGCGGACCGTGTTGATGGCGGTGCGCAGTTCGACGGACCAGGCCACCGTGACCGGCTTGCCCATCTCCAGGGCGACCAGCAGGGCCAGTTCGTCGCGGTGCTGGTCGAGCAGGTCGGCCCAGCGGATCAGCACGGCTCCGCGTTCGCGTGGCTCGAGGCCCGCCCAGACCCGGGACGAGAACGCCTCCTTGGCGCCTTGGACGGCCCGGTCCACGTCGTCGCCGTCCGCGCTGGGGACCTCCGCGAAGGGCAGTCCGTCGCGTGGGCTGATGACCTCGGCCGTCCGGCCCGTCCGCGATGCGGTCCATTCGCCGTCGACCCACATGCCGCGGGGCAGGCTCAGCCGGCTCTTGAGCGCGAGCCAGTCGTCCAGCGACCGCGCGGTGCCCGTCCGTTCCGTGTTCACCACGTCGCGCCTCCCTTCAGTGCGGGGCTGGGGGCGCTCGTCGCCGATACGGCGACGAGCCAGTCGAAGAGGGGGTCCGACGAGGCCATCCACTCGGGGTGCCACTGCACCCCCACCACCGGGCTGTCGTCGAGCTTGATGGCCTCGACGACGCCGTCCTCGGTGGTGCCCATGACGCTGAGTCCTCGGCCCAGGCGGTCGACGGCCTGGTGGTGCCAGGAGTTGACGACGCGCTGGGGCCCGTAGAGCGTGTGGGCGAGGGTTCCCGGCGTGAAGCTGACGGTGTGCTCGGCCTCGCCGTCGTCCGGTGCGTGGTTCTGGGAAGCGTGGACGATCCGGCCCTCTTCCAGGTGTTCGACGAGGGTGCCGCCGAGCACGACGTTGAGCAGCTGGTGGCCTCGGCAGACGCCGAGGATCGGCACGTTCGCCCGGAGCGCGGCCGTGATCAGGGCCGCCTCGTACTCGTCTCGTGCGAGGTCCGGCACATCGTGGTCCCACCGCGGGTCGGCCGTGGGGTCGACCCGGGCGCTGCCTCCCCATCGGGAGGGGTGGACGTCCTGCCCGCCGGTGACGACGAGTCCGTCGAGGCGTTCGACGACGGCTTCGGCCTCGGCCCGGAAGGGCAGGTTGACCGGGATCCCTCCCGCGGCGGCCACGTTGTCGCCGAACGCGCTGAAGTGCGAGTCGATGAACTGGTGCTGGAAGCGACGGGACGTCCGTTTCACCATGCCCAGGCTCAGCCGGCGGCCCGTTATTCCGATCAGCGGCTTCATGGTCACACCTCTCCGACCCGGGCGACGACGCGAATCTCCTGTCCGGACGCCAAGGCCTTGAATCCGTCGTTGATGGTGGCCAGGTCGCACCGGGCGGTGACGAGGTCGTCGAGCTGGAGCAGACCCACGCGGTTGAAGTGCGCGTACAGCGGGATGTCGACCTTGAAGTGGTTGGAGCCCATGAACGAGCCCTGGATGCGCTTCTCCTCCAGGAACAGCTCCGCCCCTCGGATCTGTACCGGCTGCGAGTCGGGGATCATGCCCATCACGGTGGCGGTGCCGCCCGGCCGGAGCATGGCGAACGCCTGCCCGGCCGTGGCGCCCGAGCCGACCGCCTCGAACGCGTGGTGCACGCCGGTGCCGGTGAGCTCCCGTACCGCCGCGACCGGGTCGGCTTCCCTCGCGTCGATGACGTGGGTCGCGCCGAACCGGACGGCCCGGTCCAGCTTGCCGGGCACGACGTCGATCCCGATGATCTGCGCCGCGCCGGCCAGTCGCGCGGCCTGGACGGCGGCGAAGCCGATCCCGCCGAGGCCGATCACGGCGACGGTCTGCCCGGTGTGCACCGAGGCGCTGTGCAGGACGGCGCCCATGCCCGTGGTGACGGCGCAGCCGAGCACGCTCGCCGTCTCCGGGCGGATGTCGTCCGGGACGGCGACCAGGGCGTTCTTGTGGACGAGGGCCATCTCCGCGAAGGCGCCGATGCCGGCGGTCGGCCGCACCGGCCGGCCGTCGGGCTTGGTCAACCGCGGCCGGGACCGCTCCTGCTGGAGCCGTGCGCGGTTCACGCACAGGGTCTGTCGCCCGGTCACGCAGTACGCGCAGGTGCCGCAGTGCACGGACAGGCACGTCACCACCGTGTCCCCGGAGGCGAACTCCGTGACGCCCCGTCCGACGGCCACGACCCGGCCGACCGCCTCGTGGCCGAGGACGATCGGCGGCTGCGACTCGAAGGTCCCGTCGATCTCGTGCAGGTCCGAGTGGCACAGACCGGCGTACGCCACCTTCACCAGGACCTCGTCCGGTCCGGGATCGTCGATCACGAGCTCCTCGATCTCGAGGGGGCCCGGCGCCGTGTTCAGGACGGCGGCTGCGATCCGGGTGCTCATGCCAGCTCGAAGTATCGGTTGCGCTCCCAGGGCGTGATCCCGCAGTCCGGGTCGCCCCCGCCCATGGTGTGGAAGGACATCCACTCCCAACGGCGCGTGCCGAGCCAGTAGTCGATGAACTCCTGGCCGAGCGCCTCGGGGAGGATCTTGTCGGCCTCCAGTGCGGCGGTGGCCTGGCTGATGCTCGCCGGGATCGTCTCCCCGTCGGGGAGGAACCAGGCCATGCCGGTGAAGGGGGCGGGCGGTTCGAGTTCGTTGCGGACCCCGAAGAGGCCGGCGCCGAGGACGGCCGCGCTGACCAGGTACATGTTGGCGTCCGAACCGGGCACGCGGTACTCGACCCGGGACTGCTTCGGGTGGCCCACGACGGCGCGCACCGCGGTCGTCTTGTTGCCGACTCCCCACGTGACGGTCGTGGGCGGTCCCTCGGCGGGGACGAGCCGGCGATAGGAGGTGATGAAGGGAAGGGCGATCGACGTCGTGCCCGCCATCGCCGGCATCAGGCCGCCGATGAACCGGCGCATCACCGCGGAGGCGCCGTCGGGACTGTAGAAGGCGTTGCCGTCCTGTGTCCCCAGGGAGATGTTCAGGTGCGACGCCTGGCCCCAGGCGTCCGACCACTTGGCCATGAACGTCACGGTCCGCCCGAGCTCGTGGGCCACCTCGCGCATCACCTGCCGGCACCGGGCCCACCGGTCCGCGACCGCGACGACGTCGCCCAGCGCGACGTTGATCTCGACCTGGCCCGCGGCGGCCTCATCGTTCCAGGCCTCCCAGCCGATGCCGATGTCCCGCAGCCGCTCCTCCACCCGCTCCAGGTACGCGCGCCATTCCGCGTCCTTGGCGAGCACATAGGCGCTGCCGCTGGTGCCGCCGAGCGGGGTGAGGTTCTCGTAGCCCTTGGCGCGGGCTTCGCGTATCGGCTCCTCGAAGACGGTCGCCTCGATCTCGACGGCGGTGTCGACCGTGAAACCGAGTTCCCGGGCGTCGGCCGCGACGCGGCGCAGCAGGTTGCGTGGACAGCAGGAGACCGGGGTGCCGTCCTGGGTCCAGAAGTCGCCGATGACGGCCGCCTTGCCCGGCTTCCACACGCAGATCGTGCCGAGATCGGGGCGAAGGAAGATGTCCTCCATTTCGCCGCGCCAGGAAGGAAAGGCCATTCCGACCGCCGGGACACTGTCCAGATCGTTGCCGAACACGACGTCCGCAAAGGCGAATCCCTGCTCGACGCCGTTCAGGAATTTCTCCCGCGACAGGGTCTTTCCGACGAATACGCCGTCGAGGTTGGTCGCCTGGATCTCGACCGAAGTGATGTGGTGTTCACTCAGCCAGCGGTCGAGCTCGTCCCTGGTTGTTTCAGCCACCGAATCTCACCTTCCAGTGCGCGCCGCACATCGCCGACAGTTGCCCCACCCCGCCGACGACCGTGACGCCGAGCGCGAGGCCGAACGCAAAGGAATCACCGCGACCGCTGAACACCGTCGACAGCGCCTCTGCTGGACCGTGCACCTCGTACGCCCCCGCGTCCTTGCCGAAGCGGACCTCCTGCCCCTCTGTCTGGCAGACCACCCGCAGTCCCTCGGGGAACCCCTCCGAGCCCTGGTTCGCCGCCCAGAAGGACGACGCGGCGTCACGCCACGCGGGGAGCGGCGGGTTCAGAAGCTGCTCGACCGCCGAGGCGAGCGGGCCGGGGGTGGCAGCGAGCGCGTACTCGGAGAAGGGCACGAGGGGGATCGCTTCGAGTCCCTCGTCCA
This sequence comes from Streptomyces sp. NPDC093586, assembly GCF_044764905.1. Taxonomy (NCBI): domain Bacteria; kingdom Bacillati; phylum Actinomycetota; class Actinomycetes; order Kitasatosporales; family Streptomycetaceae; genus Streptomyces; species Streptomyces sp. NPDC093586. The sequence continues at coordinate 18,892 of NZ_JBIWJA010000040.1, forward strand.
CGCCGTGGCGCACGTGCACGCCGCCGTCCGCGAAGGCCAGGGTCGCGGCCTGGGAGTCGAGCCCCGATCGCAGGGCCACGGTGCCGGTCAGGCCCGAAAGCAGATCACGGAGTTCGGGAATGTCCGCACTCTCGCGCAGGACCCTCGCCAGCGAGAGGACGAGCGGAGTCGGATCCGCCTCGGTCTCTATTCTCACAGCGCCACTCATGGGCACTCACCTCAATCATTCACGGCCGGACACGAGGGCCGGCGACGTTCACGAAATTACGCCCACATGACTGGCTCAACTGACTTAGTCATCTGACTTGAAGGTAGTGCTGGTAAAGCGCGGGTGTCAACCACATGGCTGCATGGAAAACGGGCCTTCCGCGGCGCTATGAGAAGCGCAGAACACCGTCCTCGAAAGGGGCGCTCAGGAGGTTCTTCAATTGCTCGTGGACCTGGGGATTGACCCACGGCTCGCGGTCGCCCTGGGCCGGCATCTCGTCCATGTGGCGCACGAGGTAGCCCGAGGAGACGTCCTTGAGCCAGGGCTCCCTCTTCATGCCCCTGTCCTCGTCGCGCAGAACGGGCGTCACGACCGTGGCACCCAGTTCGTCCATCCTGCTGAGCAACGAGCTCCAGAACTGGTTGACCAGCTCGAGGCGGAGCGTCCAGGAGGAGTTGAGGTAGCCGAAGGCCATCAGGAGGTTCGGGACCCCGCTGAACGCGACCCCCTTGTACGTGAAGGTCTTCGAGAAGTCGACCGGCTCGCCGTCGATGCTGAACCGGATCTTCCCCAGGGTGACGAGTTGCAGGCCGGTCGCGGTCACGATCACGTCGGCCGGCACCTCCTCGCCGGAGGTCATGCGCAGGCCGTCCTCGGTGAAGGTCTCGATGTGCCCCGTCACCACCTCGGCCCTGCCGTCCCGGATGGCGTGGAAGAGGTCCCCGTTGGGCACCAGGCACAGGCGCTGGTCCCAGGGCTCATAGGCCGGGGTGAAGTGCTTCTCCCGGCAGTCGCGGCCGACGATCTGCTCGATGTCGTCGAAGAGGGGCTTCTTGAAGGCCTCGGGGTCCATGCGGGCGAACTGGTACCTCGCCTGCTGGTCCTGGAGGTTGCGCAGCCGGATCCGCTGGAACGCCTCCTGGCTCCCCACGTCCGCGCGCAGCCGGTTGGCCTGCTCGTCGACATCGGAGTCGATGGCCACGTAGGAAGGCGACCGCTGCACCATCGTGACCTTCGACGCGGTCTGCGCGAGGGCCGGAACGAGGGTGATCGCGGTGGCGCCGGAACCGATGACGCTGACGCGCTTTCCGGTGCAGTCCAGTTCGGCCGGCCACTCCTGCGGATGGACGATCAGTCCGCGGAACGTCTCCTGATTCGGGAACTGCGGCACATGGCCACGGTCGTGATCGTAGTAGCCCGCGGCCATGTAGAGGAAGGAGCAGGAAACGGACGTACGGCCGGCGGGGTCCGCGACCTCCAGGGTCCAGGAGCGGTCGTCATGCGACCAGTCGGCGCCGAGGACCCGGTGTTCGAGGCGGATGTGCGGTCTCAGACCGTATTCGTCGGCGGCCTCGTTCAGGTAGTCGAGGATGGCCTCGCCGGAGGCGATCGACTTCTCGGCGGTCCACGGCTTGAAGCCGTACCCCAACGTGAACATGTCGCTGTCGGACCGGATCCCGGGGTACCGGAACAGGTCCCACGTGCCCCCGATGTCGGCGCGCGCCTCGAGCATCACGAACGACCGTCCGGGATGCTTCGCCTTCAGCTCGACCGCCGCCGCGATACCTGAGAGGCCGGCTCCGACGATCACTACGTCGACGTGCTCGATGGTGCGGTCCATACGTCACTTCCAACCTTGATCACACGATGCGTTTCAGCACGTCGGGCCAGCTCCGCAGCACATGGCCGGGCACCCCGGCCGCCCTTCGACAGGGCATTGCGACGGCCTCGCAAAGTTGAGTAGAGTCACATGACTAGATCTGTTGTCCAAATCATTCGCTCACATTTGGGCCAGCGTCAACCCCAGCCGCGTCGATCTCTTCCTCCTCTTCCTCCGCGGCCGGGAAGGTCCAGCTGCTGCGCACCTCTTGTCGCCGACACGGTGACCTCCCAGCCAAGGAGCAAGGAATGCTGAGCACGATGCAGGACGGGCCGCTGTCACTCGCCAAACTGCTGCGCCACGCGGCCTCCGTGCACGCCGGCGCCACTGTCACGACCTGGACGGGTTCGGCGGCGCGTCACCGTACGTTCGGTGAACTCGGCGCACGCGCCGCGCGGTTGGCGAACGCTCTGCGCGGCCTGGGGGTCAGCGCCTCCGACCGGGTGGCCACGTTCATGTGGAACAACACCGAACACATGGAGGCCTACGCGACGGTCCCCGCCATGGGTGCGGTCCTTCACGCCCTGAACATCCGCCTCTCCCCGGAACAGCTCGTGTTCGTCGCCAACCACGCCGAGGACCGTGTGGTGTTCGTGGACGGGTCGCTCACGTCCGCTTTCGAGGACCTGCTTCCCCGGCTCCGCACCGTGCGCCACGTGATCGTCGTGAACGGTGACGCGGCCGGCCTCCGTGCGCCCCGCGGGGTCGAGGTGCACGGCTACGAGGCGCTCCTCGCGGCGCAGCCCGACGTGTATGACTTCCCGGTCCTGGACGAGCGCTCAGCCGCGGCGATGTGCTACACCTCGGGCACGACCGGGGACCCCAAGGGCGTGGTGTACTCCCACCGTTCGCTCTTCCTGCACGCGATGCACCTGACCACTCCGGCCGCGATGGGGCTGTCGACACGCGACAGGTGCCTGGCGATCGTGCCGATGTTCCATGTCAACGCGTGGAGTCTGCCGTTCGCGTCCATGCTCTCCGGGGCGTCGCTCCTCATGCCCGACCGCTTTCTGCAGCCCGAGCCGCTGCTCGCCATGATGGAGGCGGAGCGGCCGACCCACGCCGCCGCCGTGCCGGCCATCTGGACGGGGCTCGCCGCCCGGCTCGCCGCCCATCCACAGGACATCACCCACCTTCGCGAGGTCTTCGTGGGCGGCTCGGCCATGCCGCCCGCGCTGATGAAGACCTTCGAGGAGGAGCACCGTGTCAAGGTCGTCCACGCCTGGGGGATGACCGAGACGTCGTCCGTGGGCACGGTCGCCCACCCGCCCGCCGACGCGACGGGGGAAGACCTGTGGCGCTACAGGATGAGCCAGGGCAGATTCGCGCCGCTGGTGGAGTTCCGCCTCAAGGGCGACGACGGCGCTCCCGTGCCCCACGACGGCGAGTCGCTCGGAGAGCTGGAGGTGAGGGGCCCCTGGATCACAGGGTCCTACTACAGCCCGAGCGATGAACCGGTCGAAGCCGGATCGTTCGACGACGGATGGCTGCGCACCGGTGACGTCGGCCGGATCAGCCCCGACGGGTTCCTCACCCTCGTCGACCGCGCGAAGGACGTGATCAAGTCCGGCGGCGAATGGATCTCCTCCATCGACATGGAGAACGACATCATGGCGCACCCTTCCGTCGCCGAGGCGGCCGTGTTCGGCGTCCCCGACGAGCGCTGGGACGAACGCCCCTGTGCCGCCGTCGTGTGGAGACCGGGCGAGTCGGCCGATGTCGCGGCCCTGAGAGAACATCTGGCCGGGAACTGGGCCAAGTGGCAGCTCCCGGAACGCTGGGCCGTCGTCGCGGAGATCCCCAGGACCAGCGTGGGGAAGATCGACAAGAAGGTCCTCCGCCGGCAGTACGCCGACGGCCGGCTCTCCTTCGTACCGCTGGACTAGGGCGGCGATCGCCCGGCGGTCGCGCTCTCGACGGTGGTGTTTCCGCGGCCGCTCCCGTGTCCGGAAACGCCGCGCCGTCAGACGGTGTTGCGCTCGCTTTCGTCCAGGAATGCCTTGAGCATCGCGCAGGCGGTCGCCGTGTCCCGCAGCGCGCGTTCCTTGTCCCCGTTCGTGAGCATCTGCAGCGAGAGGCCGTCGACGACGGCCATCCCGACCCTCATCACGGAGTGCAGCTCGTCGTCCGGGAGTGAGGTGTCGGCCCTGCGCAGGTCGGACTCGGACGACTTGAAGAAGCCCTCGTAGAAGCTGACGGAAAGCTCGGGGTCGTAGCGCTCGGCCCACAAGGTGACCTCGATCATGGCCCGCGCGCGGAGGGGGTTCTCCACGGTCCACTGCATGGCCGACGTCATGCGCCGCTCCATGATCCGCCCCAGGCTCGCGTCCTCGCCCTCGGGCGGATCGGCCTCGATGGGCATCTCTCCGGAGAGCTGGGTGAAGACGGCGAGCAGGAGGTTTTCCTTGTTCTGGAAGCAGTAGTGGAGGGAGGCGAGGGGCGCCTTCGCCTCTTCGGCGATCTTCCGTGTGGTGGCCCTGTCGGCGCCCTCGCGAGCGATCACGCGCACAGCCGCCTCGATCAGCTGTTCCCGCCGCGTATCAGCTGACACGTACGCCATCCAGCCCTCCCGGAATTGACTCAGTCATCTGTACTACTTGAACGCTATCACGGCCCTCCTGCCACCGGTTGGGGCGAAAGTGCGAGGTCAGAGCCTCCGGCGGTGATCACGTCCGACGCAGGGACACGCGCTCGGGAAACAGGTACGCGAGCATCGCGAGGACGCACACGTCCGTGACCGTCGTCGCGTCGGAAAAAGAGCGTGGTGGTGCCCACGGCGATGACCGCGCTCGCCGCCGGCCGGCGGCGTCCCGAGCGCCACCTGTCCTGACATCGCGGGGCGGTTGCCCGGCTCACTGCGGCGCGGCCCGTTCCGTGCGGCCGAACGCCAGCTCCATGACGCGCTGCCAGGTGACGGGCGGCGGGATGTCCGCCACCCCCGGGCGGTCGCGCGGCACGAGGACGCGCAGCGCGCCCGGCCGCAGGGTGCAGATCACCGGGGTGGGCATGCGCAGCGCCTCCCCGTCCACCGCGACGGGGATCTCTTCGGCGTCGGCGGCGGTCACCTCGACCCGCGTGGCGCTCAGCACGGTGAGGGCGGGTGACTGCGAGCCCCGGACGGCGAGGCCGGCGGCCTCCGCCGCGTCCTCCACACGGATCCCGAGCACTCCCAGCCGGTTCTCGTCGAGCCGGGGCCGGCGGCCGGCGCCGCTGAGTCCGTCGGGTGAGGTGTACGGGTTGTTGCTGACGAGCAGGGCCTGCTGCGACGAGAGCGGTGTGCCGTCGATGCGCGTGTCGAGCCGTCGCACGCCGTCCCCGAGCAGCAGGTCCGGCATGGCGTCGAACGCGGTGCCCGTCTTGTCGTCCCGGTATTCGGGCCGCTGTACGACGTCGGCGTAGACGCCGAAGGACACGGTGTTGACGAAGGGGCGGCCGGACACGTCCCCGAGGTCGATCCGCAGCTCCTCGCCGTCGGTCAGCGCGTCGAGACAGCGCGAGGGGTCGGATCGGTCGAGCCCGAGGTCCATGGCGAAGTGGTTGCGGGTGCCCGCGCAGACCACGAGGAAGGGCAGACCGTGCTCGGCGGCGACCCCCGCGACCAGAGCCTGGGTGCCGTCGCCGCCCGCGACGCCCAGCAGGTCCGCGCCGTCGGCCACGGCCTGCCGGGCGAGTGCCGCCACGTCGGCCGGGGCCGACGGGTCGAGCAGGATCACCTGCGCGCCCAGTTCCCGGGCGCGCTCGACCAGGCCGAAGCGGCCGACCTTGCCTCCGCCCGACTTCGGGTTCATGATCAGAACAGGCCGCCGGGGCCGTACCGCGGGCACCGCCGGCATCGCACGCTCCGGGCTCGACCTCCGCAACGCCGCCCGCGCGCACGCCAGCGTCACGGCCCAGCACAGGATCAGGACCAGCGCGGTCAGCCAGAGTCCGTCGTACGCGAAGAGCACCAGGACGGCTGCGGGCGCCCCGGCCGCCAGGAGCGCGCCGGCCAGTCGCACGACCCCACGGTGCGCGACGAACCACCACAGGCCCACGGCACAGACGGCGACCCCCAGGAACCCGGCCGCAAGCACCACCAGACCGGCTTCCCCCACGGCCAGGACGAGCACGACCAGCGATCCGATCGCCGCGAGCACGGCCAGACGCGCGCACAGCCGCGCGGCCCCGCCACCGTCGGAGTCCGTCCCACGCGTCCCGCCCATGGCTTCCTCTCCCTGCCCGCCCGACCACGAGCCAGGCCCCGGCCGGTCCGTACAGCCTGCCCGCCCACGCGTGGGAGGGCATCCGGGCAGTGCCACGAGGCTGATACGACCTGGAGCGACGGCCCACAAGGACAGCGGCCCTGCCTGCGGCGGCCTTTCCTCCGGACCCGGCCGCCTGCCACCGGCGTGTGCACCGTGCACCGTCCGCCGGGAAAGCAGGTGCCGGGTGTCCTTCTCATCGCGGCCGTGGCCGGCGACAGTGAGGTACGAGGTGACCGCCACAGGCAAAGTCCAGTCGCACTGAGCACGGTGTCGTGGACGTGTCGTCCCAGCGGCCTCGGTCCGGCCGTAGGAGGGTCGGGGCCACGACCTCTCAGGGCGGAGAGGGAGACACAGAAGACGGAATCCTCTGCTCGCCCTCTTCACACGTCCGGCCGAGGGGACGCCTGTCCCGGTTGATCCGCTGAACGGAAACGGGAACCGGAACGAGGACGTGGGGTGTGCTGCCGAGCACGCCTCGAGGCGAAGCATGAGGCAGGACAGAAACCCCCTCGAAAGGAGATCAGGACAGTATGAGGACCGACGGTACGAAATACACCAACTTCACCGGCTGGATCGACCGGCCGGACGACGTGCGGCCCGCACTGGACGGCGACCTCACCTGTGACATCGCCGTCATCGGCGGCGGCATGGGTGGCATGGCGGCTGCGCTGCGCCTCGCGGAGCGCGACCAGGACGTGGTCCTGCTGGAGGCCGAGTTCTGCGGCTACGGCTCAGCCTCGCGCAACGGCGGTCAGATCGCCGGGGCGCCGGGCGGCGACCTGCGGATGCTCAGCCTCCAGTCCCCGAAGAAGATGCCGATCATGACCAAACTGGCGGAGCACGCGGGCCGCTATGTGGAAGACCTCATGAAGACGCACGACATCGACTGCGACTACGTGGCGAACGGCCTGGTGTGGGGTGCGGTCTCCCCCGTCATGATGCTCAGGGTGCGCACTCAGGCCGCGATCCTGCGCGCCTTCGGTGGGAACGGGACTGTGGGCAGCCGAGAGGAACTCGGCCTGCCCGTCGGCTTCGTGGGCGGTATGCGGGAGTCCATCGGCGGGATGCTGAACCCGGGCAAGCTCGCTCGCGGTGTACGTCGCGCGCTGCTCGCCTCCTCGGCCCAGGTCTTCGAGCAGACACGGGTGAGCGATGTCCGGCGGACAGGCGGCACCGTCGAGCTCACGACACCGCACGGCACCGTGCGGGCCAACAAGGTGGTGCTCGCCACCAGCGTCTACGGCGGCGAGTGGGACATCACGCCCAAGAACCTCGCGACGCCGCTGTACGTCATCGAGATCGAGTCGGAACCCATCGCGCCGGAGCGGCTCGCCGAGCTGGACTGGACCAGTCGGTCCGGCATCATCACCCAGCACCAGTTGATGACCCACTACCGGCTCACCGAGCGCAACACCATCGTCTGCGGGGTCCGCCAGCCGCAGCGAGGCCAGACCTACCCGCTCCCGGACCGGGTGCCGGACCCCCGTGTCGTGCAGGACATGGGGAAGGACCTGGCCAACCGGTTCCCGTCCCTGTCCGACGTGGCCATCGAGCGCGCCTGGGGCGGTTGGATCGGCATCAGCCCGGACTGGCTGTCGATCGCCGGGCAGGTGGGCGACAACGTCTTCTACTCGATGGCCTGCAACGGCCACGGCCTCTGCCAGGTGCCGTACGTGGCCCATCAACTCGCCGACTACATCGTCGACGGTGAGATGTCGGAGGACCTCGCCGGGATCTGGTCGGACGCCTCGAAGTACCCGCCGTCGATGTCGCTGCTGATGCAGCCGTTCGTCCTCCGAGCCGTCTGGGGGCTGGACCGGTTCAACGACATGTTCAACGGCAGCAAGACGCTGGCGCGACGGACGCTCCGTGGTCGCAGGCGGCGGGGACTTTTGAAGGCCGGTTCGGGTGGCGCCTGATCCGTGACGGCACGGCGCCCGCAACGACAGGACCCCGCCGAGTCCCACGAAGCAGCCGTCGCCCTCGCAACCCTCCCGATGTGGTCGTCACATGCGACGACGGGACCTGAGGCGCCGTCCGGGCGCGGACGCGGTCCTGTTCCCCTCCCCCGTGCGCTTCCGGTCTCTTCCCCGGGTCAGAAGCCCGGCCACGGTCGCATGGTGTGAGCTCAGCTCGGAGTGCTCGTCACGATGTCAGGCGCGATGTCCAGCACCAGGAGCGCCGCCGCCACATGGGTCGGATTGTCCTCCACCTTGACGGACGAGAGCTCGTTGGCGCGTGAGACCCGTCGTTCGACGGTGTTGCGGTGCGCGTAGAGGCCGGCGGCCGCCCGGGTGGTGCTGAACCCGCACTGCACATAGGTGAGCAGTGCCTGCCGCAGCGTCGTGTCGGCTTCGGCCAACGGCCCGAGGGTGTTGATGACGAACCGACGTGCGCCGGCCCGGTCCTTCGTGAGCGCGTCGATCAGCTCGACGTCGCCGTAGGCGGTGAACCGCCGGTCGGACCCGAGCCGGATCACCAGCGCCTGCGCCGCGAGGGCGTCCTGATGGCTGGACCGGAATCCGTCGAGTCCGCGTCCCGGTCTTCCCACCGCCGCGCGGACCTCGTCGGTCGTCGCGAGGGCCTTCTCCACATGGTGAAGGTCCGGAACGGCCTCTCCCGAGAGCCAGATCCACCGCGACGTGGCGCTGGCGCGCGCCACCAGGGCGCTCCGGTCGCCGGCTGAGGAGCGCAGGGCGGCGATCGCCTCCTCCAGGGCGCCGGCCCGGTGAGGGCTGTCGGTCCACAGGACGAGACCCATGTGCCATCGCCCCATCCGGTAGCGCAGGCGCCCTTCGGCGAAGTCCTCCGCCATCGGTGCCCCGCCGGCGATCAGCTGGATCATCGCGATCCCCTCGGCATCCGTGTTCCCCATCGCCGCGGAGAGCCCGGCCTGCCGCAGGGCCGCGACGGAGTCGAGGGCGTACTGCACCAGCGACTGCGCCGACACGTCCAGGACCCCCACGAGAAGACCGGGGTCGGCGCAGGTCGCCACGCACTCCTCCAGCCATCGCCGCCAGCCGATCCCCAGGGCCACGCGCCAGGCGCCGGCGAAGTCGGGCGCGATGCCCCGGGAGACGAGATCGTTGATGTACTCCGTGGTCCTCGGGCCGACGTAGGGCTCCACCCGCCGCCCCGGATGCTGGACGTTGGCCGTCAGCCATTGGACGAGGTCGGAGCGGTTGAGTTCGCGGTCCTCCTCGACCAGCGAGGCGTCCGCGAGGAGGGCGGGATCGTTCTGGGCGACGAGAGAGGGCCTCGCGAGGGCGTCGACCATCGCGTCCATGTCCGTCAGCAGGCGCTGGCACAGTGACCTGATCGCCTCCGCGACCTCGCGGGAGGGCGGGGGCCATAGTTCTTCCATGTCTTCAGTGTCCCTCTGCTCTCGGGGAGCCGACGCTCCTTAACATGCGGAGTCACAGACAGATGAACGGCCCGCCGACGGCAGCGCGGTTCCGGGTGAGAAGTTCCGGGAGCTGTTCAGCACCACTGACCGGCGGAAGATTTACCACCCCCTCGGCGGCGCCACAAGGGGTTCGGCGCCGAAGCCCCGCCGATGGGGCGCGCAGGCCGCCCGTGACGCGAATGCCTCAGCCTCGTGTCACGGAGGGGCTCGTCCGGACCGGCCTCTGCTCACCTCCGCGCCGAGGTGTTCGGTGTCGCCGAACACCAGAAGGCAAGCCTGTGTCACCCGGCTTCACCGCCGCGACGGCTGCGGCACAGCCGGCCGTCGCACGCGGGCCGCTCAGACGCACTGCTCCTCGGAGCCGAGCGCGGCCTCGACCGGGGTGGCCGGGGATGTCCGCCGACACCGTACGGGCACGGCGGCGCGAGCGGCTTGTGCACCGTGCACCGGTCTCGGGCGAAGCAGGTGCCCGCTGTCGTTTCGCCCGCGGTCACGGCTGGCGACAGTGAGTCGACCGCCACAGGAACAGCGAGGAAACGCCATGACGACTGAGGTGTTGGACGCCGTCGAGGAGTTCGACGTGGTGATCGTCGGAGCAGGGATCTCCGGGATCGGCGCGGCCACCTATTTCAGCCGAGAGCTGCCCGACAAGTCGCTCGTCGTACTGGAGGCGCGCGACGACATCGGGGGCACTTGGGACCTGTTCCGCTATCCCGGCATCCGCTCGGACTCCGACCTCCACACGTTCGGTTACGAGTTCAAACCGTGGCGCCACGAAGCCGCGATCGCCGACGCTCCCCTCATCAAGGAGTACCTCCAGGAGACGGTCGGGGAGAACGGCCTGGAGCACCTCATCAGGCTCCGCCACCGGGTCGTCCGGTCGGAATGGTCGTCGTCGGACTCGAGGTGGACCCTCACCGTCCGGACGACGGACCCCGCCACGGGAGAGGCCCGGACCAAGACGGTCCGCGCGGGATGGGTCTTCGCCGCCACCGGCTACTACCGGTACGACGAGGGATTCTCCCCGGAGTTCCCGGGGCGGGACGACTTCGAGGGCCGCGTCGTCCATCCGCAGCACTGGCCGGAGGATCTCGACCACAGCGGCAAGAAGGTCGTCGTCATCGGCAGCGGCGCGACCGCGATCACGCTGGTGCCGGCCCTGACCACCGGGGCGGGCGCCGCCCGGCACGTGACGATGCTGCAGCGCACCCCCACCTACATCATGGCGCTCCCCCGCGTCGACAAGGTCGCCCTGGCGCTCACGAAGCTGCTCGGGGAGAAGCGCGGGTACGCCGTGACGCGGTTCAAGAACATCTGGACCGAACACGCCATCGTGAAGGGTCTGCGGACCTTCCCCAAGGCCGGGCGCGCGCTGATCCGGCGCGAGAACATCAAGCGCCTCCCCAAGGGGTTCGACGTCGACAAGCACTTCAACCCGCCGTACGACCCGTGGGACCAGCGGCTGTGCGTGGCGCCGAACGGCGACTTCTTCGACGCGATCAGGGAAGGAAGGGCCTCCGTCGTCACCGACGCCGTGGCGCGGTTCAGCGAGCGCGGCATCGTCCTGGCGTCGGGCGAGGAGCTGGAAGCCGACATCATCGTCACCGCGACGGGGCTGAACCTGCGGCTCTTCGACGGCATGCCCATCGTCGTCGACGGACGCCAGGTCGACATCGCGGACGCGCTCTGCTACCGCGGCATGCTGCTGAGCGGCATCCCGAACTGGGCGATGGCGATCGGCTACACCACCTCGTCGTGGACGCTCAAGGTGAGCCTGATGTGCCGTTACTTCATCGACCTGGTCCGGCACATGGACGCCCGCGGCTACGACACGGTGGTTCCGGTCGCGCCGCCGGGGACGCGGCGCAGGCCCGTCATGGACCTTCAGGCCGGGTACGCCAAGCGCGGCGAGAGGTTCCTGCCCAAGCAGGGCCCCGAGAAGCCCTGGCGGATGGCGATGTCCTACCCCGAGGACGCCAAGGCCCTGCGCGGCCCGGTGGCCGACGACAACCTCCGGTTCGGCACCCGTGAGGCGGCCGTGCCGACGCCCGGCGGGAGGCGAGCCACCCGTGCCTGAGACGAGTGCCGTCGAGAGCGCCGACCAGTACGCGACGCTGCCGTCCGGGATGACGATCTGCTTCCGGGACTTCGGTGACAAGGCCGACCCCGCGATGCTGCTCGTCGCGGGGCTGGGCGAAGACCTCACCTTCTGGACCGACTCGTTCGTCGGCTCCCTCGTCGCCCGCGGCTTCCGGGTCGTCGCGATCGACAACCGTGACGTCGGCCGGTCGACGTTCGTCACCGCACCCCCGCCCGCACTGTGGCGTCAGATCACCGCGCGCCCGCGCGGCGACGCGTACACGCTGGCCGACATGGCCCAGGACGCCGTCGGCGTGCTCGACCATCTCGGGATCTCACGGGTTCACCTCGTGGGGCGGTCGATGGGCGGGATGATCGCGCAGACGATCGCGGCCACCGCGCCCGACCGGGTCCTGTCCCTGACCTCCCTCTACTCCACCACCGGGGCGCGCAAGGTCGGGCAGCCGGCTCTGTCGACGCTGCGTCTCCTCGCCGCCCCGCCGGCCAGGACCAGAACCGAGGCGGTCCGGGCCCACCTGCGGCTCACCCGGCACATCGCCGGAGTGGGCTATCCCGTCGACGACGCCGCCGAGGCGGCCCTGGCGGCCCGTGGATGGGACCGCAGCGCCGGTGATCCGGCAGCCGGCACGGCCCGCCAGATCCAGGCGATCCAGCGCTCCGGAGACCGGACGGCGCAGCTGAGCGCCATCACGGCCCCGACGCTGGTCATCCACGGCGACCGGGACCTGCTGGTGCATCCGAGCGGCGGCGTCGCGACCGTACGGGCGATCCGCTCGGCCCAGCACGTGGTCATTCCCGGCATGGGTCATCACCTTCCCGAGGCCCTCGTCGCCCCTGTCACGATTCGCATCTCGCAGCACGCGAACCGCGTGGGCGAAGGAAGAAACCATGTCCGGAACTCGTGAACCCCGCGGCAGGAGCACCACGGTCGACGTCGTGACCACCGGCGGCACCAGGAACGGCACGGTTCTGACGGGCCGGCGCGGGGCCGAGAGCGTCGTCACCCTCCTGTCCCGTGATGTCCGCGAGGGGGCGTCGCGATGAAGGAAGCGCTGTTCCTGCCGGCCGACCTGTGGATGATCTTCGCCGGCTACTTCTACGGCTGGAGGTTCATCCGCCGGTACGGCAACTACCTCCTGGGCCTCGAGTGGATGGTCGTCGCGACGTCGGGCAGCAACTTCCTGCTCTGGTCGCTGCTCGGAGCCAAGAGCGACAGCGTCCTGTACGACCTGGCGTACTTCTTCGACGCGTTCTCCAGGTCGGTCGGCATCACGCTCATTCTCGTCCTGGGCCTGATGAAGGTCACCCATCGCTACAAGCCGAGCGTCGGCGTCGATGTCGGCGCGTTCGGAGTCGCGATCGTGGCCGGCCTGTTCCTCCGGCAGTTCCACGGCGCGGATCTCCACACCGGCGGCATCGCGTTCTGGGTCGCCGTGTTCTACGTCGTCGTCAATCTCCTCACGGCGGTCTTCCTCGGGTACTTCGCCAAGCGGCTCTGGAACGCGGGCGCGAGGTGGCCGGCGGTCTGGACGGGACTGGTCACGGCCGCAGGGACCACCGTCGCGATCACGTACGACTTCTTCCCCCTGCCGTTCGACGACGCGAACCGCACGATCTTCTACACCGCCGCGCTGGCGACCTGGGGCACCCAGGGATTCGTCTACTTCCGCGCCTACCGCGCGCTGCACGACCACAACGCGGCCTCGGACGCGAACCCGGCCCGCGCGACCGGGGCCCCCGTATGAACCCCGGAAACGAAGAAGGAGTCAGCATGGCGAAGAGGCACGTGTACGCGGTGGTGGACCCCGCCAACGGCAAGCTGGTCAAGGAGTACCCCACCGCGACGGACGAGGCCGTCGACGCGGCACTCGACGCGGCGGCCGGCGCCTACGCGCGCTGGTCGAGGCAGACCTCCGTGGAACAGCGCGCCCAGCTGTTGCACGCCGTCGCCACCCTGCACAGCGAGCGCAGCCAGCAGCTCGCCGAGATCATCCACCGGGAGATGGGCAAGCCGGTGGACGAGGCCGTCGGGGAGGTCGAGTTCAGCGCCTCGATCTACCGGTACTACGCCGAAAACGCGGAGAAGTTCCTTACCGACGAACCGATCGAGCTCCTGGAGGGAGAGGGCGCCGCTTTCATCCGTCGCCAGCCGGTCGGCGTGCTGCTGGGGATCATGCCCTGGAACTATCCGTACTACCAGGTGGCCCGATTCGCCGCGCCCAATCTCGCGCTGGGCAACACCATCGTGCTCAAGCACGCGTCGCAGTGTCCGGAGTCGTCCGCGGCTCTCCAGCAGCTGTTCACGGACGCGGGCTTCCCCCAGGGCTGTTACGTCAACGTCCGCGCCACCGGCGAGCAGATCGGTCGCGCCATCGCGGACCCCCGCGTGCAGGGCGTCTCCTTCACCGGTTCGGAGCGGGCCGGCGCGGAGGTCGCCGAGAAGGCCGGGCACAGCCTCAAGAAGGTGGTGCTCGAACTGGGCGGCTCGGACCCCTTCATCGTGCTGTCGACCGACGACCTCGACGCCACGGTCCAGGCGGCGGTCGAGGCGCGGTTCGAGAACGCCGGTCAGGCGTGCAACGCCGGGAAGCGCTTCATCGTCGCCGATGACGTCTACGACGCCTTCCTCGACAAGTTCACCGAGAAGGTACTCGCGCTGACCGACGGACTGGCGCCGCTCTCCTCGGTCGCCGCCGCCGAGTACGTCGAGGAGCAGGTCGGGCGAGCCGTCGACGAGGGGGCGACCTTCGTCTCCGCACGGCAGCGCGAGGGGGCGTACTTCCCGCCCGGCGTGCTGACGGGCCTCTCCCCGGCGTCGCCGTCGGCCGCCGAGGAGCTCTTCGGTCCCGTCGCGACCGTCTACCGCGTCGCCTCCGAGGACGAGGCCGTCGAGCTGGCGAACGGCACCCCGTACGGGCTGGGTTCCTACGTGTTCACGACGGACGCCGAGCAGGCGCTGCGCGTCGCCGACCGGATCGAGGCAGGCATGGTCTTCATCAACGGCGTCGGCCTCGAAGGCGCGGAACTTCCCTTCGGCGGGGTCAAGCGGTCCGGTTTCGGCCGCGAACTGGGCCGGGCGGGAATCGACGAGTTCGCCAACAAGAAGCTCATCCGCACCGCTCGGACGTGATCACCCCGGAGCACGGAAGGAAACCTTTCATGACGATCGAATTCGACGCCGCCGTCTTCAGGACACCGAACGAACCGCTGACCATCGAGAGAGTGACGATCCCCTCGACGCCTCCGCCCGGCGAGGTGCTCGTGCGGCTCCAGGCGAGCGGGGTGTGCCACAGCGACCTCCACGTCCTCCTGGGCGAATGGGAGGTTCCTTCGCCGATGATTCTGGGCCATGAGGGAGCCGGGATCGTCGAGAGTGTCGGGGAAGGCGTCACGACGCTGAAGGAGGGCGATCACGTCGTGCTGTCCTGGACGCCCTCGTGTCGCCGCTGCCGCTACTGCATCAGCGGCAGGCCCGTCCTCTGCGACATGGTGAGCGAGCACTCGGCGAACCACCTGTCGTTCGACGGCCGGCCCCGAATCACGTCCGCCGGCGGGGACGACATCCTCAGCTTCGCGGGCCTCGGAACGTTCGGCCAGTACACCCTCGTGCCCGAATCGGGCGCGATCGCCATCCGGGACGACGCCCCGTTCCCGCAGTCGGCTCTGATCGGATGCGCCGTCACGACCGGTGTCGGCGCGGCCGTCAACACCGCCAAGGTGCGGCCGAGCGACACCGTGCTGGTCCTCGGCTGCGGCGGCGTCGGCCTGAACGCGATTCAGGGTGCCCGGCTCGCCGGCGCACGGAAGATCATCGCCGCGGACATCTCCGACGAGAAGCTGGAGCAGGCGCGCCTCTTCGGTGCGACCGACCTGATCAACAACGGCCGCGAGGATTTCGCGGACCGGGTGCGACAGCTCACCGACGGACGCGGTGTGGAGATCGCCATCGAGGCCATCGGGCTGCCCCGCACCATCGAGGCGGCCTACGAGGTCCTGGCCCGGGGCGGCACGGCGGTGGTCGCCGGGCAGGTGGCGGACGGCATGCGGGTATCCATCGATCCCTTCGTCATGTCCGATCAGGAACTCTCGCTCATCGGCTCGAACTACGGCTCCAGCAAGCCGGCTTCCGACTTCCCGCTGCTGATCGACCACTACATGAACGACCGCATCGATCTCGACTCCCTGGTGACGAGCGTGATCGGTCTGCAGGACGTCAACGAGGCGTTCGACCAGATGAAGCGCGGCATCGGCATCCGCTCGGTGATCACGTACTGAAAGGCAGGGCGATCTCATGGCCCTGGAATCATCACGCTCGGCCTTCGAGCGAGCCCGCCGCAGCGTCGGCGGGGGTGTGGGGTCGGGCCTGCGCGCCGCGATGCCTCCCCATCCGCTCTTCGTGCGCGAGGCGCGGGGCGCGTGCGTCCGGGACCTGGACGGCGACCGGTACATCGACTACGTGATGGCCTGGGGCCCCCTCGTCCTCGGTCACGGTGACCCCCGCGTGGTGTCCGCGGTGTCCGAGGTCGCGCAGAAGATGCAGGTCGTCGGCACGGGCCACCCGCTCGAGTACCTCGCGGCGGAAGCGGTCCTCGAGGCCGTGCCGCACGGCGAGCGACTGCTGTGGAGCAACACGGGGACCGAAGCGGTGCAGGTGGCGCTGCGCCTCGCGCGAGCCGCCACGGGGCGGCGCCGCGTCCTCAAGTTCGCCAAGAGCTACCACGGCTGGCACGACACCGTGTACGCCGGGATGTCCGAGGACGACTGCGATCGCCCCGCCACCCCCGGTGGGGCGGGGCGGCCGAGAGGTACGCGTGCTGCCCGACCTGTCCGTCTTCGGGAAGGCGATGGCCGGCGGCTTCACCCAGAGCACAGTCGTCGGCAGAGCGGAGCTGGTCGACCAGGCCCCACGGCCGAGTACTGCGCGACCTCGGCCTCCACTCCGTTCTCCTCGTGCCCTTGCACGCCCGCGGGGACACCCTTGGCCTGGTGCAGTTCGTACGCCATCGCACCTCGGTCCCCTTCGACGACGGCGATCTCCTGCTGGCGCAGGAGATCGTCTCCAGGGCGGCGGTGTCCATCGACAACGCCCGCCGATACACCCATGAGAGTTCCACCGCGCTCACCCTCCAGCGGACCCTGCTGCCGCGGCACACGGTGAAAGAGCCGGCCGTCGAAACGGCTTCGCGTTACCTGCCCGCCGGGTCCCGCGCCGGTGTGGGCGGCGACTGGTACGACGTCATCCCCTTGTCCGGGGGCCGCGTCGCGCTGGTCGTCGGCGACGTGGTCGGTCACGGCCTGCGCGCCGCCGCCACCATGGGCCGGCTCCGTACAGCCGTCCGCGCCTTCGCCGACATCGACCTCATGCCCGATGAACTCCTCACCCATCTGGACGACGTGGTCATCCGCATGCAGCGCGAGGAGTCGCCGGCCGAGGGCGAGACCAGCGCCACCTGCCTGTACGCGATCTACGACCCCGTCTCCCGCCGGTGCTCCCTCGCCAGTGCCGGCCATGTCCCACCGACCGTGGTGACCCCCTCGACGGTCGGCGAGGCCACCGGGACCTCCAGGGTGGTCGGGTTGCCGGAGGTACCGATCGGACCGCCCCTCGGCCTGGGCGGGCTCCCTTTCGAGACGACCGAGTTCGAGCTGCCGGAGAACAGCCTGCTGGTCCTGCACACCGATGGGCTGATCGCCGGCCGCACGCGTGACATGGACCTCGGACTCGCCGCGCTGCACGATGTCCTCACCTCGGCGCCGGACTCGCTGGAGGAGATCTGCGACCGGCTGCCGGCCGCACTGCTGCCCGGCCGCCCCGCCGATGACGTCGCCCTGCTCGTCGCCCGGACCCACACCCTCGACCCGGACCACGTCGCCACGATGGACCTCCTGTCCGATCCGGCAGCCGTGTCCGGGGCCCGCCGCTTCGCCTCCGACGTCCTGGCGTCCTGGGAGCTGGAAGATCTTTCCTTCACCACGGAGCTGGTCGTCAGCGAACTGGTGACGAACGCGATCCGCTACGGCAAGAGCCCCATCCAGCTACGACTGATCCTTCGGTCGACGCTCACCTGCGAGGTCTCCGACGCCAGCAGCACCGCCCCGCATCTGCGCCGTGCCCGGACCTTCGACGAAGGCGGCCGCGGCCTGCTCCTCGTGGCCCAGTGCACCGAACGCCGGGGCACGCGACACGGTCGCGAGGGAAAGGTCATCTGGGCCGAGCAGGTCCTCCCCACGGACAGCGCGACGGCCGTCGAAGGAACATAACGCCTGGTACGGGCCGACTTGATCGATCGACTAAGTCGATATAGTGGACGCATGGCTCATGTTTCCGCCGCTGAGCGCCGCCCTCAGCTGATCAAGGCGGCCATCGACCTCATGACCCGGGAGGGCGTCGCCGCGGGGAGCACCCGCGCCATCGCCGCGGAACTGGGTGTCGCACAGGCCACCGTCCACTACACCTTCGGGACGAAGGAGGACCTGTACCGCGCGGTCATGGACCAGATCACCGACGAGTTGGTCGCGCAGGTGCAGCGGGCGGCGCCGGAGGAAGCGGGCTTCGAGGAGACCTTCAGCGCCCTGGCGGGCGCCCTGTGGGGCACCGTGCGCGAGCCGTCGTCACACCACCAGCTGCTCAGCGAGCTGACCATGTTCGCCCTGCGCGTGCCCGGTCTCAACGAGGCCCGGCAGAGCCACTACCGGCGGGTCGTAGAGGTGACCTCGCAGGTGATCACGGAGACGGCGGAGAGGACGGGGCAGGAACTGGCCGAGTCCCCGGAGACGGTGGCACGGTTCTTCCTCTCCGGCTTCGACGGACTCACCATGCAGGTCCTCCTGTGCCTGCCGGACGAGGCCACCGAGCGGACGGGCCTCAGGGCGCTCGTGGCCGCGACCGTGGCCCTGGCCAGGGGGGACCTCGGCCTCCCGGACGTACCGATGGCCTGACACGATGCGAAAACGCCCGTGGGCGCACCTTTCCGGGTGCGCCCACGGGCATGTCGCCTGCTCGCGAGAATCAGCCGGCCCAGACATCCTCGACGTAGCGTCCGGACTCGACGAGCGCGGCGAGCCATGCCACGGCCCGCTCATCACTCGCACCGGTCCGCTCGCGGTAGATCGCCATGAACGCTTCCCGTACGGCGGGCGCCATGCGACGGCCGTCGCCGCAGATGTAGACGCGCCCACCGGCCTCCAGGACCGCCCACACCTCCTCGCTCTCGCGGGCGATGCGCTCCTGGACGAAGCGGGCGCCGTTCTCGGGCGCATGCATGAACGTGGGGCGCATGCTGACGGCGCCGGCCGCCTCCGCCGCCGCGAACTCCTCCCGGTGCAGGAAGTCCACGTCGGGGTGGTCGCAGCCGAAGTAGCAGAGCAGGGTGCCGGTCGAGCCGGTGTGGTGGCGATCGAGGACCGCGCCACGGAAGGGCGCGAGGCCGGTGCCCGCGCTGACCAGGATCACCGGCACGGAGGTGTCCTCGGGGAGGCGGAAGGACTCGCTGCACGGCAGGACCCGGGCCTGGATCACGTCACCCGCGTTCACGGTCTGCAGGAAGTGCGAGGCGATGCCCCGGAAAGTGCCCTCCCCCGACCTGTGGGGCGCGGCGAGCAGCGACACCATCAGGTCGACCTCGCCAGGCTGGGCCGCAGCGGACGACGAGATGGAGTAGTGCCGGGGACGCAGGACCGGCAGCAGCTCCAGGAAGCGCTCGAAGGGCAGCTCGCACGCGCGGTAGCGCTCCAGGAGGTCCAGGACGCTGAGCCCAGCGACGGTCACCTGCTCCCTGAAGGTCTCGGGATCGGCGGTGGCGAAGGCGGTGAGCGGCTGCTTCTCGGGCGGGCAGGAGGTGTGCTCGGCGAGCACGGCGACCTGCTCCTGGGTGGCCGCGTCCTGGAGCTCGACGAAGTCGGTGAGCAGGCGGCGCAGGGTCAGCGGCCGGTCGACGGGCAGGGCGCCCCGGCTCCGGCGGCGGGCGCGCAGCCGGACGGTGCGGTCCAGGACGAGGCCGAAGCGGTCGGCGACGCGCTGGACGAGAGCCTCGGGGTTGCTGGGCAGGACGGCCAGGTGGTCGGCGGTGCGGTAGGTGACGCCTTCGGGCAGCCGGAGCCGCAGGAACCGCTTGGAGCGGCCCAGTTCGTGGTCGGTGTCGACGAGTTCGTACGCTTCGAGGACCTCCATCGGCTGGACGCCGTGGCGCTCGGCGAGACCGCCGAGGACCGACTCCGAGGCGTCCTCCAGCTCGTACAGCCCTTCCCCTTCCGCTTCCGCCTCGGGTGCGGGGCCGGCCGCTTCACCGGCGACCGCCTCGCCGTACTCCTCCAGGAGTGCCTTCCACAGGTCCTCCGTCCACTGGTCGACCGCTCCGCCGAAGTCACCGGAGGCGTCGGCGCTGCCGCGCTCCAGCAGGGGGACGGCACCGGCGGCGGCCAGGCGCTCGTCGATCAGGGTGGGGATCCGCTGGTAGGTGGCCGCCCAGTTGCGGTCGCCGACACCGAGTACGGCGTACCTCAGCCCGGTGAGCGAGCCGGGGGCGAGGTTCTCCAGCGAGGCGACGAACTCGGCGGCGTCGTCGGTGGGGCGGCCGTTGTAGGAAGCGGCGACGATGACGACGGGGCCCTCGTTCCCGGCCAGCCTCTCCGTGTACGCGTCGAGGGAGGCGACGGACGGGGTGAAGCCGTGCTCCTCGCCGTCCGCGCCGAGGTCGCGGGCGATGCCGGCACAGGTGCCGAGGTTGGAGCCGTGCAGCAGGGTCAGCGCGGTGCCGCTCGCCCGGCGCGCCACGGCCGCGGTCCGGCCCGCGACGGAGTCCGCCGCCGTCGCGGCGGGCAAGCGCCGTTCGTCGCTGGTGCGGCGGGCGAGCCGCAGGCTGAACCCGTCGGGCTTGATGGTCAGCGTCGACTTGATCTTCAGCTGGTAGTCGGTGTGGTCGATCAGGCGGTAGCGGTGCACCAGCAGGCCGAGCAGCAGGGTGGCCTCGTGCAGCGCGAACTGACGGCCGATGCAGGCCCGTTCGCCGTTGCCGAACGGCTTGAAGGCGTGGACCGAGCGGGCCGCCTCCCGCTCGGGAGCGAAGCGCTCGGGATCGAACAGCTCGACGTTCTCCCCCCAGGCGGCGTCGCGGTGAAGAGCCGAAGTGATCACCATCAGCGACTCCCCCTTGCGTACGGGGTACTTGCCGCCGATGACGGTGTCCTCGATCGGCTCGACGGCGTACGCGGGCGCCGTCGGCCACAGCCGCAGGCTCTCGTTGAGCACCTGGCGGATGTAGGTGAGCTTGCCGATGTCACCGTACTGGGGGTCCGGGGATTCGGTGTCACCCCACAGAGAGTCCACCTCGGCCTGGGCCCGCGCGAGCACCTCCGGATGCTTGGTCAGGTAATACAGGGCGAAGGAGAGCGCGCCGCTGGTGGTCTCGTGGCCGGCGATCAGGAACGTGATCACCTGGTGCCGTATGTTGACGTCGTCCAGGGGCTCGCCCGTGACGGGGTCCTTCGTGTTCAGCATCAGCCCCATCAGGTCGTCCGTGCTGGTGTCGCCGGAGGCGCGGCGCTCCCTGATCACGTCGTCGACGAGGTCCGTCATCAGGTCGATGTCCGCGCGGAACTGCTCGACCTTCTTCCTCTTGAACAGCTCGGAGCCCGGGATGGACTCGCCCTTCTCCTGGGCGAAGACGAGGGCCCGGGCCATCGCCTCGACGAAGGGGTGCAGGTCGTCGCGGCGGAAGGACCGGAAGTCGTAGCCGAAGCCGCACAGGCCGATCGTGTCGAAGGTCAGCCGGGTCATCTCGTCGGGCACGTCCACCGACTGCACGTCGGCCAGCCGGTCCCACTTGTCGATCAGCGAGCGGGCGACCTTGAGCATGGGGTCGTGGTAGCTGCGCATCGCGCCGAGGGAGAACGCGGGCATCAGGATGTCGTGGGCCTTGCGCCAGTTCGGTTCGTGGTTGTAGGCGGTGAACAGACCGTCCCCGGCCAGTGCCCGGACCTCGACCAGGTCGGCATGGACGTGCTTGCGGAAGCGGGTCTCGTCCGACAGTTCGGTCACGAGGTCCAGACCGCCGACCATGACGGTCTCCCTCCCGAAGAGCCGCAGCCGGTACACGGGCCCGAATTCCCTGAACTCCTTCAGCAGGTAGGCCAGGAAGTCCGCGCCCGCCGGAACGTTGAACGCGTGGCCTACGAGGGGCAGCGGGGGGCGCTCGGGGATCGCCCGCGCCGCACCTACGGACACCTGAGTCATGAGCGTGCCTTTCGTTGCATTCCAGCAGTCACCCACCAACTTACATGCGACTTTGTCGAGTGAACATGTCGGGCGACTGTATTGAGCGACACAGTCATGTGGAGGAACTCGACACCTTCCTCGAACGTCCAGCGGAAGTGGCTTGACAGGCGACCTCATCACTAGACACGGTTGAGCGACATGGTCACTCGACCATGTCGAGCGCATGAGCTGCGTGCGCGCTTCTCACCGAGCACATCGAGGTTTCCGCATGAACACCATGCTGGCCGGACGGCTGCGCCTGGACACCCTCACCTTCGCCGTCGAAGAGGTCCCGATCCCGGTTCCCGGTCCGGGCGAGGTCCTCGTCGAGGTGCGGGCGGCCGGCGTCTGCCTGTCCGACATCCATCTGATCGACGGCAGCCTGAGCCCCTTCTACCCCGTCAGCGCCGTCAAGGACTCCGGCACCATCACCCCCGGCCACGAGGTGGCCGGCGTCGTCCACACCGTCGGCCCCGACGTGAAGGGCGACTGGACCCCCGGCCGGCGGGTCGTGCTCCAGGCCGGACAGGCGTGCGGCGACTGCGCCGACTGCCTGCGCCACATGCCCTGCCGCCGGCCCCTGACCCGAGGAGTGGACTACGACGGGGGTTGGGCGCAGTACGCCCTCGCCCGAGAGGACACCCTGCTCCCCATCCCGGACCACCTGCCGTTCGACCAGGCCGCGATCATCCCGGACGCCGTCTCCACCCCGTACGCCGCGATCGTGGACACCGGCGCGGTCCGCCCCGCGCAGGCCGTCGGCATCTGGGGAGCCGGGGGCCTCGGCGCCCACGGCATCCGGCTCGCCCGCCTGGTCGGCGCCGCCCCCGTCATCGCCGTCGACCCGCTGCCCTCCGCCCGTGAGCGCGCCCTCCTCTTCGGCGCCGACCACGCGCTCGATCCCATGGCCGGAGACTTCGCCGAGGCGGTGCGCGAGGCCACGGCAGGCCGCGGCATCGACGTCGCCTTCGACTTCGCCGGCGTCGGAGCGGCCCGCGCCCAGGCCACCACAGTGCTCGGCCCGAACGGCGTCCTGGTACTCGCCGGCCTCACCCCGGAGCCGGTCACCGTCGCCGACAGCATCGACTTCTGCTTCAACGCCCGACAGATCCGCGGACACTACGGCTCCGAGCCGGAGCACGTGGAACAGCTCGTCGGACTGGCCGCCGCCGGACGGATCGACCTCGGCCCCTCCGTCAGCGCCCACGTCCCCCTGGCCGAAGCCGCGAACGCCGTCGCCCGACTGGAGAAGAAGATCGGAGACCCGATCCGCCTCGTGCTCACCCCCTGAGCGGTGAGGGTGGTGGCCGGCTCACCCCGCACGGCGCGGACGATCCGGCCCCCGCCGTCACCGGCCCAGATCCCCAGGATGTCCCGGTGACCTTCGACCGTGACGGCCATGACCGCGTAGACCGGCCGGTTCGCGACCTGGCCGTCCCTGATCTTGACGTTGATCGCATCGACGAACAAACCAGGATAAACGCGGTCGAGGGGACGGCTCTGCCATTCGGTCATGCCGTCCATGACTTTGTCGGTGATCGTGGGGATCGTCTGCTTCGACACCTCGGCGCCGTAGACCTCGGCCAGGTGGGCGGCGACCTCGCCGTGGGTGAGGCCCTTGGCCGACAGCGACAGGACCATCTCGTCGACCCCGGTCAGGCGCCGCTGCCGCTTCTTCACGATCTGCGGCTCGAACGTCCCCGTGAGGTCCCGGGGTACCTTGATTTCGACCGGGCCGACATCGGTCAGCACCGTCTTCGAGCGGGTGCCGTTGCCGCTGTTCCGGCCGGCCGCCTCGTACTTGTCGTAGCCGAGGTGATCGGTGATCTCGCCCTCCAGGGCGGACTCGAGCACCCGCTTGGTCAGCTGCTGCTGCAGCAGCCTGCCCTCGCCGGTCAACTGCAGGCCCTCGCTCCGGGCCCGGTCCACCAGCATCGCGATCAGCTGGTCATCCGCAACCTGCGGAGCTTGAACCGTCTCAGCGGCCCCGGCCTGCTCCAACTCCACGCTCTGATCCGTCCCTTGGCTTCTCCTCCTTGCTGGGCGGATCAGCCGTTAGTTTTACAGTCCCCCTAAAGAGCTCGGAACCACCGACGCGTTCGTCCCGATCCCCCATCTCCTGGGCACCATCACGCCTCAGAAAGAATCGTCCACGGAATGACACATCTCTGACGACGGGTGCCCTGGACCAGCGACCACGTGGCGCGGGCGACGCGTTTGTATCAAGATCCCCTGACGTGGCCGAAGCTACGAGAGTTTCTTACGCATCAATGTGCACATCGTTTCGTAGCGGCGCAGCGATCCATCCGGGGTTTGCTCGTCCCACGAGTCAGGCTGACGGTCGTATGCGACATAGCCCAGTCGTTCGTACAGTGCCCGAGCCCGGGGGTTGTTCTCCTCCACGCCGAGTTCGGCCTGCCGCAGGCCGCGGTTCCTGATCCGAAGCTCCGCGGCTTCGACGAGGAAGGTGCCGATCCCGCACGACTGCAATGCCGGATGGACAGCCAGCTGCCACAGAGTGCCGACGCCCTCCTTGACTCGGTAGTCGACGCCCCCCCCTTCGCAACGGGAATGTCCGTTGCTGAGCAGACCGCAAGATAGTCGACCTCGCCGAGCCGGGCACGCTCCAACTGCGTCGCAACGCTGGCCAAGTGGATTTCGGACCCCGACCACCCGCACGACGCGAGGTCCGCATGAACGAAATCGCGTGCTGACAGCTTCACCACAACGTTGGTCATCCTCACCGCCTCCGACCAGCCAGCATCCATTCCCGTCGCACGAGACGCAACGCCATTTCCCATCCGTGTTCCTGGCAGTCCACGACCCCGGCTCACTGGCATACGCCTCCGCGGCTACTGAAAGACGCATCACGCATCCCTGATAACTCACCAGAAAGGTCACAGCCCTGTCTCGAGTCGCAATAACTTGCCCGTTCCACGGCAACGCCCAGTGGGGGGCATATCCGGGACACCAGCCCGGACGAATGGGCGGACGTCGTCGCGTTCGACGCTGCCATCCGCCAGGGCAGTGCCCGCGCCAACGCGTCGGGCAGCCGGCTGGATGGCGTCCCGCTGTGTGGTGTAGGTGATCTCCGCGGTTGAGTGCGCGGGTTCTGCTCCCTCGGGCGCACCGTCTGCCGGTGTCTGCTCCCTGCTCGACCGGCAGGCCACCGTGCAACTGTCCGGAGTGAACGGGCCGTTCGACTCCAGGGGGTGCACGGTGGCCTTGTCCCGGCATGACCTGCTTCGCCTGCTCGAGTCACTGCGTTCGGCCGATGGCCTTGAACTCGTCCGCGAGGCCGCCGAAAGGCTGCTGCAGGAACTGATCGAGGCCGAGGCCACCACGAAGACCGGCGCCGAGTGGGGCGAACACACCGGCACCCGCACCACCTGGCGCAACGGGCACCGGGAGAAAACGGTGACCACGCAGGCCGGCGACCTGGAGCTCGCCATCCCGAAACTGCGGGCCGGAAGCTTCTTCCCCAGCCTCCTCGAGCGCCGGCGGCGCATCGGCCAGGCCCTCCACGCGGTCATCATGGAGGCATACGTCCACGGCGTCTCCCCCCGCTCCGTCGACGACCTGGTCAAGGCGCTCGGCTCGGACACCGGGATATCCCAAGAGCGAGGTCTCCCGGATCTGCGCGGACCTCGACAAACAGCTGGACGCCTTCCGCACCCGCCCGCTGGACCACATCCGCTTCCCCTGCCTGTTCCTCGACGCCACCTATGTCAAGGCCCGTGTCGACCACCGCATCGTCTCGCAGGCGGTCGTCATCGCCACCGGCGTCACCCAGGACGGTGGCCGCGAGGTCGTCGGGGTCATGGCCGGCGACAGCGAGACCGAAGTGTTCCGGGCCCAGTTCCTGCGTCACCTGCGCGAACGCGGCCTCAGTGGCGTCCGCCCGGTCATCTCCGACAGCCACAGCGGCCTGGTCAAAGCGATCCGCAAGGTCATGCTCGGCGCTGCCTGGCAGCGCTGCCGGGTCCACTTCGTCCGCAACGGCTTCGCCGTGATCCCGAAAGGGTCGGCGGAGATGGCCGCCGCCACGATCCGCACGGTCTTCGCCCAGCCCACCGCGGACGCGGTCCGCAGCCAGCTCGACACCGTCGCCGACATGCTCGGCCGACAGTTCCCCAAGGTCACAGAGATGCTGCTGGAGGCGAAGGAGGACCTGACCGCGTTCGCGGACTTCCCCCACCAGCACTGGAAGAAGATCCGGTCCACGAACCCGCTCGAGCGGCTGAACCGGCAGATCAAACGCCGCACCGATGTCGTCCAGGTCTTCCCCAACCCGGCCGCCGTCCTCCGCCCGGCCACCGCGGTCCTCGCCGAACTCCACGACGAATGGATCGCCTTCCCCCGCCGCTACCTCTCCAACGAGAGCATGGACGCCCTCTATCCCGACGACACGATCGTCCTGCCCGCCACGTCAGACGACCGATCGCCTACACCACGACAAGGGACATGACCCCATTTCCGCGCCAGCGAACCCGTCAAATTCCCCACAGGTACCTTTTGCGCTGGTCGGCGATGCACTCCCTCTGTACCACCAGCAGACCAAGAACCTGCCGTGAGCGCCCCGATACGGCACCTCCCCTCCAGGAGGCAACATCACGAGCCTCACCGCTACAGCAGTCACACCTCTTGTAGAACCTCCACAAGACGACATACCGAGTAGCAAGTCCGTGCGCCAGAGCATGCGACGGTCGCCCGCCGGTTCGGAATCCGTCCGATGATCACCCAGCCTGCAATGACAACGCCACCACGGCAGAGGTAAGCCACGAACTCCGCCGACACCTGATGACGCGTCAGTAGAGTTGGCAAAGGGTTAGCAAGTGTCCTGCCACAGCCACCCACAGATGGACACACCCTCGACGGGTACGGCACAGCGCATCGGGCTTACAGCACACCCAGCCGCCCAGCGCCCGCGAGGAGTCCGTGAAGGACGACGCAGGGCCGCCGGCCGACCGGCGGCAACCGGCCCGTCAGCCATTTCCGCAGGTCAGCGAAGCCTTCCGCGCGGCTTCAGCGGCACCGCCGGTAGCTCGGGGGCGGGGAGCGGGGAGCCGTCGTACCCCTTCACCTCACCGAACCGTGTCCCTTCCATCCAGTCCCGGCGGGCCTGTTCGATCTCCTCCTGCGACCGTCCGATCCAGTTCCAGAACATGAGCAGCTCCTCCTCGAACGGCTCACCGCCCAGGAGCATCAGGCCCGCGTCCGACTCGGCGCGCAGGGGCAGTTCGCGGCGGCCGCAGCCGAGGTAGAGCATCGAGCCCGGCACCAGGGGGACGCCGTCGACGTGGGTCTCTCCGGACATGGACAGGACCGCGTACTCGAAGTCCGGCTCCAGCGGCAGGCGTACGTCCGCGCCCCGGGTGAGGGTCAGGTCGGCGCCGACGATGGGGGTGTACGTCGTCCCCGGCGAGGTCGCGCCATCGAGTTCGCCGAGGAGCACGGTGGCGGTCAGGCCCGGGGCCGTGGCGTGCGGCAGGTCGCCGTGGAACTCGAAGTGCGGGTCGGTGTGGCGGTGGGCGTCCGGGAGGGCCACCCACAGCTGTGCGCCGTGCAGGTAGCGGGCGTGCGAGCGCGGGCTCTCCTCGGAGTGACTGATCGCGCGGCCGGACGTCATCAGGCCCAGCTGGCGCGGGCGGATGGTCTGGAGGCTGCCGGTGGAATCGCGGTGCAGGACCTCGCCCTCGTGGAGCCAGCTGACCGTCTGCAGGCCCATGTGCGGATGCGGCGGCACCTGCATGCCGGGCTCGTCGGCGATGTCGTCGGGACCGTAGTGATCGACGAAGCACCAGGCACCGACCATGCGCCTGCCCAGGTTGGGCAGCAGCCTGCGGACCTCGGTGGACTCGCCGAGCTTGACCCGGCGAGGGCTGAGGAGTTCACGCACGGGCTCCGCCACCACGAAGCCGCGGCCGCCGCACACGGAGGGAACCGCCTCGCGATCAAGATTGCTCATGCCGCCCAACCTAGCCCCGCACGGGCCGCCGCGTCATTCCGTCGCCGTCCTTCCCCCGTGCCCGACCGGAGTGTAGTGGAATTTTCAACCAATGGGTGCGGTTGCAAGGTGTCGAAGGAGGTCACGAGTGGACACGACGTACTACGACCACGGAACGCCGGCGGAGCGCTGGGAGCGCGCGCGGATGTTCTTCGACGCCAAGGACTACGCCGCCGCCGCGCGCGTTCTGGGCGGGCTGGTCGAGGAGGTGCCCGAGCAGACCGGGCCGCGGCTGCTGCTGGCGCGCGCCTACTACCACTCGGCCCAGCTGCGGCGCGCGGAGGCCGAGTTGCGGGTGATCGTCGAGCGCGATCCGGTGGAGCACTACGCCCGGCTGATGCTGGGCCGCACCCTCGAGCGGCAGGGGCGTCAGGAGGAGGCCGACTCGCACCTGCGGATCGCCTCCGCCTTCGCGGGCGACTTCCCGGAGGACGACTGAGGAGGGTGTCCGAGCGGTGTCCCGTGCCGGTGGTGCCCGGCTCCCGTACGGGAGCCGGGCATCGTCGCGCGCCCGGGGCCCGGCGGCGCGTGGGTGCCGTGCGCCGTGCGCCGTGGCATGCTGGCGCGATGGGAGCCCTGAGTGAGCACACGCCTCTTGCCGAGCGGGTCGAGGAACTGCTCGCCGTCGACGGCCCGTTGCCGATCGTCGCGGCCGGTGATCCGGTGCTGCGGCGGGTCGCCGAGCCCTTCGACGGACAGTTGGAGCCCGCGCTGCTGACGCGGTTCGTGGAGGCGTTGCGCGTCACCATGCACGCGGCGCCGGGGGTCGGCCTGGCCGCGCCACAGGTCGGGGTGGGGCTGAGGATCGCGGTGATCGAGGATCCGGCGCCGGTTCCGGACGGGGTGCGCGCGGCGCGCGGGCGGGTGCCGCAGCCGTTCCGGGTACTGGTCAATCCGCGCTACGAGCCCGTCGGCGTGGACCGGGCCGCGTTCTACGAGGGCTGTCTGAGCGTGCCGGGCTGGCAGGCGGTGGTGGCCCGGCACGCCGCGGTGCGGCTGGTCGCGCGGGACGAGCACGGGCGTGCGGTGGACGAGGTCTTCCGGGGGTGGCCGGCCCGGATCGTGCAGCACGAGACGGACCATCTCGACGGCACCCTGTACCTGGACCGGGCTGAACTCCGGTCCCTGGCGTCCGGCGAGGCGATGGCCCGGCTGTGGGCCCAGCCGACGCCGGAACGGGCCGCGGCCGCCCTGGGGTTCGACCTCCCCTGACGTCACGTCAGGTATCGGCTTCCGGTCCCGGGCGCGTTCGGGGAGGACGTGGCCCGTTCGCCCCGAACGCCTCGTCCGGGACGGTCAGTTGTCCCGGTACGCCTCCAGCAGTCGCAGCCACACCTCGCTGATCGTCGGGTAGGACGGCACCGCGTGCCACAGCCGGCTGACCGGGACCCGCCCGGCGACGGCGATCGTCGCGGAGTGGATCAGCTCGCCGACGCCTGGGCCGACGAAGGTGACCCCGCGGACGATCTCGTCCTCCAGGTCGACGACCATGCGGGCGCGGCCCGTGTAGCCGTCGCGGTACAGACTCGCGCCGGCCACGGTCGACAGGTCGACGTCGACGGCGCGGACGCGGTGGCCGGCCTGTTCCGCCTCGGCCAGGGAGAGGCCGACGGCGGCCACCTCCGGGTCGGTGAAGACCACCTGGGGTACGGCGTCGTGGTCGGCGGTCGCGGCGTGCGCGCCCCACGGGCCGGACTCCAGGACCGGTACGCCGGATGCGCGGGCGGCGATGGCGGCGCCCGCGATCCGGGCCTGGTACTTGCCCTGGTGGGTGAGGAGCGCGCGGTGGTTGACGTCGCCGACGGCGTACAGCCAGTCGTGGCCGTCGACGCGGAGGCTGTCGTC
The DNA here is from genome assembly GCF_044764905.1 of Streptomyces sp. NPDC093586. NCBI lineage: Bacteria > Bacillati > Actinomycetota > Actinomycetes > Kitasatosporales > Streptomycetaceae > Streptomyces > Streptomyces sp. NPDC093586. The sequence goes on from NZ_JBIWJA010000040.1 coordinate 48,614, forward strand.
GACCGGGAGCCAGGAGCCGGGCCGGAGGCCGACGGTCTCCAGGCCGATGTCGTCGGTGCGCGGGGCGCGGCCGGTGGCGAAGAGGATCTCGTCGGCCTCGATGCGGTCGCCGGTGCCGGTGACGGCGACGACGGTGCCGTTCTCGCGGGTGACGGACTCGACGGAGGTGCCGGTGCGGAGGTCGGCGCCGGCCTCGGTGAGCGCCTCGGCGACCAGTTCGCCGGCGAACGGCTCCATGCGGGCGAGGAGGCCCTTGCCGCGGACGAGGAGGGTGACCCGGGAGCCGAGGGCCTGCCAGGCCGTGGCCATCTCGACGGCGACGACTCCGCCGCCGACCACGATCAGCCGTCCCGGCACGCTGCGGGCGCTGGTGGCCTCGCGGCTGGTCCAGGGGCGTACGTCGTCGAGGCCCGGCAGGTCCGGCAGGGCGGCCCGGCTGCCGGTGCAGACGGCGACGGCGTGCCGGGCGGTCAGGACGCGGCGGGTGCCGTCGGTACCGGTCACCTCCACCGTGCGCGGTCCGGCGAGGCGCCCCTGTCCGCGGTACAGGTCGGCGCCGATGCTCTCGACCCACCGGACCTGGCCGTCGTCCTTCCAGTGCGAGGTGTACTCGTCGCGGTGGGCGAGGACCGCGGCGGCGTCGAGCGGGCCCTGCACCGCCTGGCTCAGTCCAGGGGTGCGGCGGGCGTCCGCGCGGGCGATGACCGGGCGCAGCAGGGCCTTGCTGGGCATGCACGCCCAGTAGGAGCACTCGCCGCCGACCAGTTCGCTCTCCACGATCGCGGTGGACAGTCCCGCCGCCCGGGTGCGGTCGGCGACGTTCTCCCCCACGGGGCCCGCGCCGATCACCACGACGTCGTACGCGTTGGTTTCCGATTCCGTCATGGGGCCAGTCTGGTGGGTGGTGTGCGGCGTGGCCACACGGGTACGCGCGCGGAATAGCCGCCCCCTCGGCCGTGTTTGTGCCGACGGCTCGTCGCCGACACCAGAAAGCAGGGATCACGTCATGAGCAGCACCGTGGAGCTCACCAAGGAGAACTTCGACCAGACGGTCACGGACAACGAGTTCGTCCTGATCGACTTCTGGGCGTCCTGGTGCGGGCCGTGCCGTCAGTTCGCCCCGGTCTACGAGAAAGCCGCGCAGGAGAACCCCGACCTGGTGTTCGGCAAGGTGGACACCGAGGCGCAGCCGGAGCTCGCGCAGGCCTTCCAGATCCAGTCGATCCCGACGCTGATGATCGTCCGGGACCAGGTGGCCGTGTTCGCGCAGCCGGGCGCACTGCCGGAGGCCGCGCTGACGGACGTCATCGGGCAGGCCCGCAACCTGGACATGGACGAGGTCCGCAAGGCGATCGCCCAGCAGCAGGCCCAGCAGGGTCAGGCCGGGCAGGGCGGTCAGGGCGGTCAGGCCGAGCAGTAGGGAGCGGGCGGATCAGCTCGACCGCGCGGTCCACCACCCTCGCGCCGAGCACGGTGTGCAGCTCGGGCGCGGCGCCGGGGTCGTGGACCGCGCGGTCGACCAGCTCGGCCAGGTCGCGGCCCGAGGGCAGTTCGAGGTGGACGGTGCTGAGGCGGGGCCGGAGCAGGCGGCCGAGCATGAGGTCGTCGGCGCCGATCACGGCCGCGTCCCGGGGGATGTCCAGGCCCGCGTCCTGCAGGGCCCGCATCAGCAGCATCGCGTACTCGTCGTTGTACGCGAACACCGCGTCGAGGCCGAGGGAGGGCCGGCGGGCGGCCAGCCGGGCGGCGTCCCGCTCGTCGTAGGCGAGCGGGAGTTCGGTCACGGTGGCGCCGGTGCCCTCGGTGGCGCGGCGCACCCCGCGCAGGCGGGGGGGCCGAGAAGACCTCCAGGCCGTCTTCCGCGGGGACGACGACGCCGATCCGGCGGCGTCCGCGGTCGTAGAGGTGGCGTCCGGCGCAGTGGCCGACGGCCTCGTGGTCCATGAGCAGGGCGTGCGCGCCCTCGACGGCCTCGGGGGCGAGGGTGACGACGGCGCGGGCGCCGGAGCGTCTGAGCAGGTCCACGCCGCGCGGGCCCAGTCCCGAGCCGGGCACCAGGACGGCGACCGGGCGCAGTTCGGCCCAGGCGCGGGCGGCGGCGTCGTGCGGGCCGGCGGTGCCGTACTGCACGACGGTGTAGTCGAGCCGGGCCAGCGCCCGCTGGAGTTCGGCGAGGAACCGGCTGTAGAGCGGGCCGACGGGGAAGGCCGGGGCGGGCATCAGGACCGTGCGGCTGTGTCCGGCACGCAGGGAACGGGCCGCCGCGTGAGGGACGTAGGCGAGTTCCCGGGCGGCCTCGTGGACGCGGCGGCGGGTGGCGTCGCTGATCCGGACGGCGCCGGTGTCGTTCAGGACGTGGGAGACGGTCGCGCGCGAGACGCCGGCCAGGCGGGCCACATCGGCACTGGTGGGGGCGGAGCGCGGTGTCAGGGACGCGGGGGCGGGCGTTTTCGGTATCTGCACCATGACGTACGGCATCCTGGCAGAGCCCGGGGGACCGCCCACGGCGGGGGACCGTCGTCCGGACCGGACGACATCGCGGCCGGGAAGGGCGGGGCGACGGTCCGGAGGGGACATGGCCACGGCCCGCGGTGAACGGGGCGTCAGCCCGGAGCGGACGTCCCCACGGCCCACGACGAACACGACGACAGTCCCGGTCGGACCGCAGGGCGGCCCGCGGTCCGCGACGAACACGACGACAGCCCCGGCCGGACCGCAGGGCGGCCCGCGGTCCGCGGTGGACGGGGCCGGGATCCCGTCCGGACGGTGGAGGGGGCTCAGTCCGTCGGCTCGCTGCGGGTCACCCGCGCCACCAGGTCCAGCCAGCCCGCCTCCAGCCGTGCCACGGGCACCCCGCACTGTGCGGTGAGGTGGTGGATCAGGGCGGGGTCGAGGTAGGCCATCAGCGTGTGGGAGAGCAGTTCGCTGTCCGCGTCCGGGACGGCCTGGCGCAGCAGCAGGGCCACGTGGCCACGCAGGAAGCGGCGCGGGGCGGCGGTGTAGCGGCGTTCCGCGTTCGGCTCGGCGGCCAGTTGCAGGGCCAGCTCGTCGGCGCCGCGGTGCAGCATCGCGCAGCCGAAGGCCCGCAGCCGTTCCACGGCCGGCGCACCGGGCCCCAGGGGCGGCGGTCCGCCGAGGAGGGCGGCCTGGAACTTCTTCTCGGAGTGGTCGAGCAGCGCCATCAGCAGGCCCGTGCGGTCGCCGAACCGCCGGAAGACCGTGCCCTTGCCCACCGAGGCCGCCGCGGCCACCGCCTCCATGGTGAGGCCCGCCGCACCGTGCTCGGCCACCAGCCGCGCGGCGGCCTCCAGCAGCCGGGCCCGGTTGCGGGCGGCGTCGGCGCGCAGGCAGGGGTTGTCCTCGTCGGTTCCCGTGCCGAGCTGGAGCAACTCGGGCAGGTCGTCGGTCTCCTGGGGGTCGGGGAAGGGGGGCAGGGCGGCGGACATGAAAACAGCGTAAAGCATCGGGAACAAAACTGGACCGCGGTCCGCTTAGGATGTTAGAAATTAAACGGACCTCGGTCCGGATCGCTCCGGCGGTGTTTCGGGCACCGGCCGTTCATGTCGCACCAGCAGTGGGAGTACTCATGTCTGTCCGCATCCTCGCCCTCGTCGGCAGCCTTCGCGCCGGTTCGCACAACCGTCAGCTCGCCGAGGCGGCCGTCAGGTTCGCCCCCGAGGGCGCCGAGGTGGAGATCTACGAAGGTCTGGCCGAGGTCCCGTTCTACAACGAGGACATCGACGTCGAGGGCAGCGTCCCGGCCGCCGCGGTCAAGCTGCGCGAGGCCGCCCAGGCCGCCGACGCCTTCCTGTTCTTCTCGCCGGAGTACAACGGCACCATGCCGGCCGTGCTGAAGAACGCCATCGACTGGCTGTCGCGCCCCTTCGGCGCCGGCGCCTTCAACGGCAAGCCCGCCGCCGTGGTCGGCACCGCCTTCGGCCAGTACGGCGGCGTGTGGGCCCAGGACGACACCCGCAAGGCCGTGGGCATCGCCGGCGGCAAGGTGATCGAGGACATCAAGCTGTCCATCCCGGGCTCGGTCACCCGCTTCGCGGAGACCCACCCGGCCGACGACGCCGAGGTCGCCGCGCAGCTGACCGAGGTCGTCGCCCGCCTGCACGGTCACGCGGACGACGCCGCCGCCTGACCGTCCCCGCGACGACGCACAGGCCCGGAGCCCGCCGGCTCCGGGCCTGACGTGTGTCCGGCCACCGCGCTCGGGTCCGACGGGCCGCCGAAGGGCCGCGGGCCGACCGGCGAAGACACAGGTGAGGGCGCTTGTGCCGGTTCCGGTCGCCGTTGACATCACCGGTCGGGGGCCGTAGAAATCAGCGCACGAGGTCCGCCGGGAACACCCCCGCGGGCGCCCGGTCCGGCGGCAGGAGACATGAGCGTGCAGCGGCTTCCCCTGACCGGGGTCACGGTGGTCAGCCTCGAACAGGCCGTCGCGGCGCCCTACGCCACCCGGCAGCTCGCCGACCTCGGCGCCCGGGTGATCAAGGTGGAACGGCCGGGCGACGGCGACTTCGCCCGCCGCTACGACACGACCGTGCACGGCCACTCCAGCTACTTCGTGTGGCTGAACCGGTCCAAGGAGTCGCTCACCCTCGACCTCAAGGACCCGAGGGGCCGCGAGGTCCTGCACCGGCTCCTCGCCGACGCCGACGTCTTCGTGCAGAACCTCGCGCCGGGCGCCGCCGGGCGCCTGGGCCTGGACGCCGCGGCCCTCGCGGAGCGCTTCCCGCGGCTGATCCCGTGCACGGTCTCCGGCTACGGCACCAGCGGCCCGTGGGCCGACCGCAAGGCCTACGACCTGCTGGTCCAGTGCCAGACCGGACTGGTCTCGCTCACCGGGACCGCCGAGGAGACCGCGCGCGTCGGCATCTCCGTCGCCGACATCGCCGCCGGGATGTACGCGTACAGCGGCATCCTCACCGCCCTGTACACCCGCGCCACCACCGGCCGGGCCCACCCGGTGGAGGTCTCCCTGTTCGAGGCGCTGGCGGAGTGGATGGGCCAGCCCGCCTACTACACCGAGTACGGCGGCAGCCAGCCCCCGCGCCTGGGCACCCGGCACGCCACCATCGCGCCCTACGGCGCCTACCGGGCCGCCGACGGCAAGGAGGTGCTGTTCTCCGTCCAGAACGAGCGCGAGTGGGCCGCCCTGTGCGACCGCTTCCTCGGGCGGCCGGAGCTGTCCGGCGACCCCCGGTTCGCCACCGGCTCCGACCGCGTCGCCCACCGGGAGGAACTGGACGCCGTCGTCGCCGCCCGCATCGCCCGCTCGGACAGCGACGCCGTCCTGGAGGACCTGCGGGACATCGGCATCGCCTGCGCCGGGGTCAACGACGTCGCCGCGTTCCTCGACCACCCGGTGCTGGAGGCCCGCGACCGCTGGCGCCGGGTGGCGGTGCCGGGCGGCGCCCCGGTACGGGCGCTGCTGCCGCCGGCCGACCTCGCGGGGCTGCCCGCGCGCATGGACCCCGTGCCGGCGGTCGGCGAGCACACCGACGCGATCCTCACGGAGCTCGGCCGCTCCCCCGCCGACATCGCGGCACTGCGCGCGGACGCCGTGATCTGAGGGATCGGACACACATACCAGGCAGGTCCGGACAGGTCGGGACCAATGAGGTGTTTCCCGAGGGTGGGGCAGGCAACTCGGCACCGCGAGCGGACGACGTCCGTCCGCTCTCCAGGGCCGGCGGGCCGGCCGACTCCGACCTGACGGGAGCCCCCGGATGACCACTGCCCCCTCGCACCCGCGCTCCGCCCGGCCGGGCCCGCGCATCGGCGTGCTCGGCTCGTACGGAGGGTTCAACACCGGCGACGAGGCGATCCTGACCTGCGTCCTGGGCTGTCTGCGCGCCCAGCGGCCCGACGCGCGCCTCGTGGTGCTCAGCCGGAACGCCGAGCACACCCGCGCCCACCATCCGGACGCCGACGAGGTGGTGCCCTGGGAGGGCGTCAGCCGCAACCACGTCCTGGACGTGCTGCCCGGCCTGGACCTGCTGGTGCTCGGGGGCGGCGGCGTCCTCTACAACGGCGAGGCCCGCCGCTATCTGCGCGTCGTGCGTGCCGCGCAGATCCGGGGCGTGCCCACCTTCGCCTACGCCGTGGGCGCGGGGCCGCTGACGGACGCCGAGGACCGGGAGGCGGTGCGCACCGTGCTGGCGGACATGGACGACGTCGTGGTGCGCGACGAGGAGTCCCGGCTCGTCCTGGAGGAGGTCGGTCTGGAACGCGAGGTCACCGTCACCGCCGACCCGGCGCTGCTGCTGGAGCCGGAGCCGTTCACCGAGGCGATGATGCGCGACGAGGGCATCCGCACGGACGCCCGGCTGGTGGGGATGTCGGTGCGGGAACCGGGCCGGGCCGCCGAGAAGCTCGACGAGGGCGACTACCACGCGCTGCTCGCCGACGTCGCGGACTTCCTGGTGCGCCGGCTGGACGCACACGTGGTGTTCCTGCCGATGGAGCGGCACGACGTGCGGCACGCGCACGCCGTGCTGTCCCACATGACCGCTCCGGACAAGGGCCGGATCCTGCACGGCGACTACAGCCCGGGGCAGATCCTCGGCTTCATGCGCCATCTGGACCTGGCCGTCGGCATGCGGCTGCACTTCGTGATCTTCGCGGCGCTCACCGGGGTGCCGGTGCTGCCGCTGCCCTACTCCGGGAAGGTCTTCGACTTCGCGCGCCGGCTCGGCGCACCGGCCCTGGTGGGCGTGGCGCGGGAGCAGGCGGGGCTGCTGCTGGCGGAGGTGGACCGGCTGTGGGACGAGTACCCGCGGCGCCGCGAGGACCTGCGCGGCCGCATGCGGGAGCTGTCCGCGGCGGCCCGGGAGACCTGCGCGCGCTGCGGCACGCTGCTCGACGAGATCGGCGGCCGTCCGAGGGCCGGGACCGAGGCCGCGGGGACCGGACCGTACGCGTCCGAACCGCGCCCGCTGCACGCCTGAGCCGGGGAGAGCGATGCCGATCCTGGAAGAGCCCCGCGAGCACCGCACGGTCACCCTGCCCCCGCGGTCCGCACGGCACGGGGGCCGGTGCGACGTCCTGGTGGTGGGCGGTGGCCCCGCCGGGTTCGCCGCGGCGGTCGGCGCGGCCGACACGGGGGCCGACGTGGTGCTGGTCGAGCGGTACGGGTTCCTCGGCGGCAACGCGACCGTGGCGCTGGTGATGCCGCTGATGTCGTTCCACAACGAGCACAAGCAGGCCGCGTTCACCGAGGCCGGGGACACCTCGCGGCTGCTGCCCACCGACCACGGGGAGGGCGAGCCGGTGGTCGCCGGTGTGCTGTGGCAGCTGCTCGACCGGCTCATGGGGCGCGGCGGCTGTCTTCCGCCGTCCCCGAGGACCGGGTACACGGTCCCCTTCGACCCGGAGCTGTTCAAGCTGGCCCTGCTGGAGATGATGGACGATGCGGGGGTGCGGATGCTGTTCCACTCCTTCGCCTCCGGCGCGCTGCCGCTGGACGACGGATCCGGCTGGCGGGTGGTGTTCGAGACCAAGTCGGGGCCGGTGGTGATCGACGCCGGGGTGGTCGTGGACGCCACGGGGGACGGGGACGTCGCGACCGCCTGCGGGGCGCCGTACGAGCTCGGCCGGCCCGAGGACGGGCTGGTGCAGCCGATGACGCTGATGTTCCGCGTCGCCGACTTCGCGCGGCCCGACTTCGCCGACTACGTGCGCGCGCACCCCGACCAGTGGCGCGGCGTGCACGGCCTGTGGGACCTGGTCGAGGAGGCCAGGGCGGCCGGGGAACTCAGGCTGCCCCGCGAGGACATCCTCTTCTTCGCGACCCCGCACCCGCGCGAGGTCGCCGTCAACAGCACCCGGGTGAACCGCGTCCTCGGCACCAGCGTGTGGGACCTCACCCGCGCCGAGTACACCGCGCGGCGCCAGCTCGCCTCGATCGACCGCTTCCTGCGCACCCGCGTGCCCGGCTTCGAGGAGTCGTACGTGGTGCAGAGCGGCACCCACATCGGCGTACGGGAGAGCCGGCGCGTCCTGGGCGACTACCAGCTGACCGGTCACGACATCCTGGCGGCGCGCACCTTCCGGGACGTCGTCGCCCACGGCGCCTATCCGGTCGACATCCACAATCCGCGCGGCTCCGGCACCGTCCTGAAGCGGGTGCCGCGGGGCAGCTTCTACGACATCCCGTTGCGCTGTCTGGTCCCCCGGGACACCGAGCGGCTGCTGGTGGCCGGGCGCTGCATCTCGGGGACGCACGTGGCGCACTCGTCGTACCGGGTCATGCCCATCGCCATGGCCACCGGCCAGGCGGCCGGCGTGAGCGCCGCACTGACCGTCCGGCACGGGAGCGGACCGCGCGGCCTGCCCTACCGGCTGGTGCAGCGGGAGCTGCTGCGGCAGGGGGCGCGGCTGCGGGTGCCGGGGGCCGACGGTTGAGGGCCGGACCGTCGGGCGGCCGGGGCCTCAGCCCGCCCAGTCCAGCAGGCGGTCCCGGTTCTCGGGGGCGCGCAGGTGGGCGAGGGAGGCCTTCTCCAGCTGGCGGACGCGCTCGCGGGTCAGGCCCACGTGCTCGGCGACCTCCTTCAGGGTGCGGGTCCGGCCGTCGTGCAGGCCGTAGCGCAGGCTGAGGATGAGGGCCTCGCGGGGGGCCAGGGTGCCGACGGCCTCCCGCAGCTCCTCGGCCAGGGCCCGGAACTCGGCCACCTCCGGGGCCCGCAGCACCTCGGTGTCGGGGATGAGGTCACCGACGACCGTCTCCCCCGCCTCGTCCACCGGCGTGTCCAGGCTGACGGCGTCGCGTCCGACACGGCGCAGCCAGCCGACCTTCTCCGCGTCGACGCCGCTCTCGGCGGCCACCTCCTCGGCGGTCGGCTCGCGGTCGAGGCCGGCGCGGAGTTTGCGCTCCACCCGGGCGAGCTTCTGCAACTGCTCCACGACGTGCACCGGCAGCCGTACCGTGCGCGCGTGGGTCGCGAGGCCCCGTTCGATGGCCTGACGGATCCACCAGGTGGCGTACGTGGAGAACTTGAAGCCCTTGGTGTGGTCGAACTTCTCCACCGCGCGGATCAGTCCGAGGTTGCCCTCCTGGATGACGTCCAGCAGGGGCAGGCCCCGGTGGGCGTGGCGTTTGGCCATCGACACGACGAGCCGCAGGTTGGCGCGGACCATGTGGTCCTTGGCCTCCCGGCCGTCGTGGACGGTCTCCTCCAGTGCGCGGCGCCGGCCCGGCTCCGGGGCGGGCTCGCCGGCGTCGGCCGCCGCCAGCTCGTCGGCGGCCCGGATCCCGGCCTGCATGCGCCGGGCGAGCCGTACCTCGTCCTCGGCGGTCAGCAGCGGGGTGGCGCCGATCTGGGCCAGGTACTGGCCCAGCAGGTCGGGTTCCTCGTCGGGTTCGGGGATGCGGCTGCGCAGCCGCGCGGTGCGGGCGGGGGCACGGCGGTCCTCCCGGGTGCCCGCCGCGGGGGTTCGTGCCAGGGGGGTCATGTCGCTTCCTCCGTTCCCTCCTCGGGTTCTCGGGTCGGTGCGGGGCGCCTCCGCGGCGGGCCGGCGCCGTCGAGCGGCGAACGGCTCAGCCCAGGTCGATCAGGGCCAGGCCGATGTCCGGCCGGCAGGTCTTCGCCGGCTCGGCCGGGCTGTCGCGGACGACGGCCTCCAGCGTCGGCCAGACCCTGCCGGAGAGCAGGTGGCCGCCGCGGGTGGAGCCGTCGGACCGGCCCAGTACGGCGTGCAGGTGCGGGGTGGGTCCGTCGTCGGCGACGGCGATGTCCCCGATCGGCGACAGCACCTCGCACCGCTCGCCGACGGGTATGTGCCGGTGGTCCCTGACGCCGCGGTCGAACCAGCCGACGACCGCCTCGCAGAAGGCGCCCACGGCGGTCACCTGGGACGCCCCGAGGGAACGGTCGCGGGCGACGGCGGTGAGCCCGGCGACCGCGTCCTCACCGGGTGCCGGCACCACCACGTACACCGCCGACGGGCCGTCCCGCACCTGTCGCCACTTCATGCGCCGTCGGGTACCCGGCGCGGTGGGGGGCAACCACCGCCGGAGGGCACCGCTCGCTCCCCGCCGGGCGGCCTGCGGCGGGTGGCCGGGCGGGCGCGTCGGCCTGCGGCGGGCGGAGGCCGGGCGGCGGCCCCGGGGCGGCCGCCCCGCAGGCCCACGCGCGGCACACCCGTCGCGCCGGGCACGGCGGAGGGTCGTACCCGCGGGTGGCCCGGCCCGTCGCCGGGGAGTGCGGGCGTGCGGCCGTGCGGCGTCACCCGCGCGGTGCCGCGGGAGCGCCCGGCGCTGTGCCGGCCGGGCCGAGTGCGCGCCGGATCGCGGCGAGCCAGTCGTCCACGGGCCCGAAGGTGAGCAGCCCGCTGCCCGCGCCGGCGAGCTGGCCGGCCGCGGGGAGCAGTCGGCCGTACGTCCGTCGCAGCGCCGTCCGGTCGCCGAGTGCGAGGGCGAGCGCGGCCTCGGCGCAGCACAGGGCCTCGTAGAGGAGGTCGGGCGGCGGTTCGGAGAGGGCACGCAGCGCCGACCGGGCCTCGGCGTCGCGGCCCTCGCGCAGCAGCGCGAACGGTTCGGCCCACGGGCGGTACGGGCCCCAGTCGGCCCGTGGGTCCACCCCGGCGGGCCGTCCGTGGGCCAGGCGCAGGCCGAGCAGTGCCAGGGGCAGCAGTCCGCGTTCCAGGCCGGGCATGCCCGCGCCGTCGAGGCGGGCGGCGGCGGCCCGGTAGCCGGCCTCGGCCCGGTCGTACGGGCTGCCGGCGGCGGCCTGCCGCAGGGCCCGGTACCAGGAGGTGAACACCGCGACCAGGGGCCGTTCGTACCGTTCGGCCAGGCGCTCCACGGCGTCGGCGTGCTCGTCGGCGGTGGTGAAGTCGGCGAGGGCGGACCGTGCCTGGACGCGGATCAGGTGACCGAGCACCTCGTGGCTGTCCAGGCCGTGCCGGCGGGCGAGCGCGACGAGTTCGGCGCCGATCGCGTCGCGGCGCGGGGCGAGCCCGGCGGTGGCGCAGGACTGCATGAAGGTGCCGTTGAGGGCGAACGCCAGCAGCGCGGGGTCGTCCAGACGGCGGGCGATCCGCTCGGCCTCGGCGGCGGCCTCGGGCCCGCGCGGGGAGCGGACGCCCCGGGACTCCAGGGCGACGGTGGCGAGCAGCCGGCAGCGGGCCGGGTCGGCTCCGGCGTCGTCCGGCAGGGCGGCGAGGGTGCGTTCGGCCGCCGTGACGATCCGCCGGGCCGCCTCGGGGTCGTCGCCGCGGGTCCAGACGGCGGGGACGTCGTAGGCGCCGATCACCCGGGCCGCGAGTTCCGCGTCGCCGGTCTCCTCGGCCGCGACGACCGCCGCCGTGCGGTGCTCGCGGGCCGCCTCCAGACCGCCGCCGCCGGTGACCGCGAGGTCGCGCAGCAGGCCGACGGCCGACTCCAGGCGGGCGCGGGATCCGGTGGCGACCGTGCGGTCGTACGCCTCGGTCGCGCGGGACCACAGGCGGGCCGCCGCGTCCGCGGGTTCGGCGGGCGGGTCGAGGGACGGGTCCTGGGCGAGGACGCCGGCCTCCAGCCTGCGCAGCCGGGGCCCGGGGTCGATGCCCAGTTCCCCGGCGAGCAGGGTGCGGGCCCGGCGCAGCACCGCGAGGGCGTCCGCCTGGCGGCCGGTCCGGTACAGGGCCAGGGCGAGCAGCCGCCAGGCCTCCTCGCGCCAGGGGTGCTCGGCCAGGTGGGCGTCGAGGTCGGGGACCGCCTCGGCGGCCCGGCCCAGGCCGACGAGCAGGTCCGCCCGCCGCTCGATCGCGTGGAGCCTGAGCTCGGTCAGCCGGGCGCGCTCGGCCCGGGCCCAGCCCTCGTCGCCGAACTCGGCGTAGGCGGGTCCCCGCCACTCCCCCAGGGCCGCGCCGAGCCGGGCCTCCGCCCGGTCGCCCGGCAGCCGGTCGGCGAGGGCGACGGCCTCCTCGAAACGCCAGGCGTCCACCGCGTCCGGTGCCGGGCGCAGCGCGTAGCCGGGGCCCTCGGTGACCAGCAGCCTGGCCGGTGCGCGGCGCGGGCGTCCGGGTTCCAGGGACCGGCGCAGATCGCCGACGAAGGTGCGCACCGTTCCCACGGCCCGGGCGGGCGGTGCCTCCCACAGGTCCTCGACCAGGCGCGCGACGGGAACCACGCGCCGCCGGGCCAGGACCAGCCGGGCCAGCAGGGCCCGGTGCCGGGGTCCGCGCAGGCCGAGCGCGTCTCCGTCCCGCTCGGCCGTGACGGGCCCGAGCACCCCGAAGGTGACCTCTTCCATGTGCCGTCCGCCCTGCTCCGTGCTGTCGCCCCCGTACTCCGTGATCACCACGGTACGCGCGCTGATCGGTTGCTGATCCGCGCCCGGCAGTCTGGGGGGCGTCCAGGACCGGACGCGTCGAAGAACTCCGAAAGGCACTGATCAGTCATGGCACCGACCATCCCCGGCTTCACCTACGACCGGGTCCCCGTCGCCGACGGCGTCGCGCTGAACGTCGCCGTCGGCGGCTCGGGCAGCCCGCTCGTACTGCTGCACGGTTTCCCGCAGACCCACCTGATGTGGCGGCACGTCGCCGCCGACCTCGCCGCCGAGCACACGGTCATCTGCCCCGACCTGCGCGGTTACGGCGACAGCGACAAGCCCGCCGACCGCGACGGCACCGCGTACGCCAAGCGGACCATGGCGGCCGACGTCGTCGCCCTGGCCCGGGCGCTCGGGCACGACAGGTTCGCGCTGGCCGGGCACGACCGGGGCGCCCTGGTCGGGATCCGGGCCGGACTCGACCACCCGGACACGGTGACGCACCTGGCCGCGCTGGACGTGCTGCCGACCCTGGACATGTGGGACGTGCTGCGCGGGACGACGGCGGCCGTGGGCTTCCACCTGTATCTGATGGCGCAGCCGCCCGGTCTGCCGGAACAGCTGATCGGCGCCGCGCCGGACGCCTTCTTCGGCCACTTCCTCGACGTCTGGACCCGGGACCCGGCGGCCCTGCCGGCCGACGTCCGCGCCGTCTACCTGAAGGCGGCGCGTGAGGCGGTGCCGTCCATCGTGGCCGACTACCGGGCCTCGGCGGGCACCGACGTCGACCATGACCGGGCCGACCGCGAGCGCGGCAACCGGCTGCGCATGCCGGTGACCGTGCTCCAGCAGGACTGGGGCGCGGCCCTCGGTTACGACGCCACCGCGCTGTGGCGGGCCTGGGCCCCCGATCTGCGGCACGTCACGGTGGGCTGCGGCCACTTCATGGCGGAGGAGGCGCCCGGGGAGGTCGCCGGTGCCCTGCGGGACCTGCTGTCCCGGTAGCGGTAGCGCGGGTGTCGCAGGACCCGCAGGGTGTCCGGCGCCGGCGGTCAGCGGGCTCCCGGAACGTCCTCCGTGACGTCCTCGGACCGTCCCCTCGCCTTCGCGACCCTGTCGCCGCTGCTCATCGTCGTGCCGGGCCCCGGTGTGCTGAGCGGGAGCGGGCGGACCGGAAGAGAGGAAGGGAGTCCTGCTTCCGGCCCGCCCGCTACCGGTGGGCCCGCGGAATCAGAAGGGCTTGGTCGGCAGGTACTTGCCGTCCAGGGTGATGACGGCGCGCTCGCCGCCCTCGGGGTCGGCGACCTTCTTCACGTCGAGCCTGA
>NZ_JBIWJA010000041.1:0-61595 GCF_044764905.1 Streptomyces sp. NPDC093586
TGCGTTTCCGACTCTATCAGATCCTTTTCCGATCCGATTTCCTCGGTGCTTTCCAGGTTCCCGCTTCCGCGTTTCCCTTTCCGGCGGTTCCGACTTTATCAGAAGTTCTGAGCCGGATTTCCCGCCCTCCGGGGCGACTCCGAACCACGAAGTGGTCGGGTGCCCGTCCGAGCGGAGTTGTAAACGTACTGGAGCGGGGCGCCCCGATGCAAATCGGGCGCCCCGCTCCAGGTTCGCTCGGCCGGAGAGCCGACGGGCCGTCAGACCTCCACGACCACAGGGAGGATCATCGGCCGGCGTCGGTACTTGTCCGAGACCCACTTGCCGAGGGTCCTGCGGATCAGCTGCTGGAGCTGGTGGGGTTCGACGACCCCGTCCTGGGCCGAGCGTTCCAGGACCTCCGTGATCCTGGGCAGGACGTCACCGAAGGCCGAGTCCTCGATGCCCGAGCCGCGCGCCTGGACGTGGGGGCCACCGGTGATCTTGCCGGTGGAGGCGTCGATGACGACGAAGACCGAGATGATGCCCTCGTCGCCGAGGATCTTGCGGTCCTTGAGGGCCGGTTCGCCGACGTCGCCGACGGAGAGACCGTCGACGTACACGTATCCCGCCTGGACCTTGCCGGAGATCTTCGCCTTGCCCTCGACGAGGTCGACGACGACGCCGTCCTCTGCGATGACGATGCGGTCGTGCGGGACGCCGGTAAGGGCGCCCAGTTCGGCGTTGGCCCGCAGGTGGCGCCATTCGCCGTGGACCGGCATCAGGTTCTTCGGGCGACAGATGTTGTAGAAGTACAGCAGCTCGCCGGCCGAGGCGTGGCCCGAGACGTGGACCTTGGCGTTGCCCTTGTGGACGACGTTGGCGCCCCAGCGGGTCAGGCCGTTGATCACGCGGTAGACCGCGTTCTCGTTGCCCGGGATGAGGGAGGACGCCAGGATCACCGTGTCGCCCTCGACGATGCGGATCTGGTGGTCCCGGTTGGCCATGCGGGACAGGGCCGCCATCGGTTCGCCCTGGGAGCCCGTGCAGACCAGGACGACCTCGCTGTCCGGCAGGTCGTCGAGGGTCTTGACGTCCACGACCAGGCCCGGCGGGACCTTCAGGTAGCCGAGGTCGCGGGCGATGCCCATGTTGCGGACCATGGAGCGGCCGACGAACGCGACCCGGCGGCCGTACTCGTACGCGGCGTCCAGGATCTGCTGGATGCGGTGCACGTGGCTGGCGAAGCTCGCCACGATGATGCGCTTGCGGGCGCCGGCGAAGACCTGGCGCAGGACGTTGGAGATGTCACGCTCGGGCGGGACGAAGCCCGGGACCTCGGCGTTCGTCGAGTCGGCGAGGAGAAGGTCGATGCCCTCCTCGCTCAGGCGCGCGAAGGCGTGCAGGTCCGTTAGGCGGTTGTCCAGCGGGAGCTGGTCCATCTTGAAGTCGCCGGTGTGGACGACCATGCCCGCCGGGGTGCGGATGGCGACGGCCAGCGCGTCCGGGATGGAGTGGTTGACCGCCACGAACTCGCAGTCGAAGGGGCCGACGCGTTCACGGTTCCCCTCCGTCACCTCGAGGGTGTAGGGGCGGATGCGGTGCTCCTGGAGCTTGGCCTCGATCAGGGCGAGGGTCAGCTTGGAGCCGATCAGCGGGATGTCCGGCTTCTCGCGGAGGAGGTAGGGGACGCCGCCGATGTGGTCCTCGTGGCCGTGGGTCAGGACGATGCCCTCGATGTCGTCGAGGCGGTCCCGGATGGACGTGAAGTCCGGCAGGATCAGGTCGATTCCGGGCTGCTCCTCCTCGGGGAAGAGCACTCCGCAGTCGACGATCAGCAGGCGGCCGCCGTACTCGAAGACCGTCATGTTGCGGCCGATCTCGCCGAGGCCTCCCAGCGGGGTGACCCGGAGGCCGCCTGCGGGGAGCGCCGGGGGCCGGCCCAGTTCAGGATGCGGATGACTCAAAAGACTCTCCTCAACCACACACGCCACGTACCGGTGGGCACGTGGCGCGCGTGACGTTCGTGCAGAAGCAGTTGTCGTTGTGGGATGCAGGCACCGGTGGCCTGCCTATTCAGTTGTGAAGTCGTTGTGGCACCTGGCGGTGCGGTGGTGCGAAGTCCGTTGTCAGAGCTGTACCCCGCCGGCAGCAAGATCGATCTTGAGCTGCTCGGTCTCCTCCGCCGTGAGCTCGACCATGGGCGCGCGCAGGGGGCCCGCGGGCAGGCCCTGGAGCGCGAGCGCGGCCTTGGTGGTCATGACGCCCTGGGTGCGGAACATGCCGGTGTAGACGGGGAGCAGCTTCTGGTGGATCTCCAGTGCCTTCTGCACGTCACCCGCGACGAAGGCGTCCACCATGGTGCGCAGCTCGGGGGTGACGACGTGGCCGACGACCGAGACGAAGCCGACCGCGCCGACCGAGAGCAGCGGGAGGTTCAGCATGTCGTCGCCGGAGTACCAGGCGAGGCCGGAGCGCGCGATGGCCCAGCTCGCGCGGCCGAGGTCGCCCTTGGCGTCCTTGTTGGCGATGATCTGCGGGTGCTCGGCGAGGCGGACGAGCGTCTCGGTGTTGATCGGGACGCCGCTGCGGCCGGGGATGTCGTAGAGCATGACCGGCAGCTCGGTGGCATCGGCGATGGCCGTGAAGTGGCGGTACAGGCCCTCCTGCGGGGGCTTGTTGTAGTACGGCGTGACGAGCAGCAGGCCGTGGGCGCCGACGCGCTCGGCGGTGCGGGCCAGCTCGATGCTGTGCTGGGTGTTGTTCGTGCCGACCCCGGCGACGACGTGGGCACGGTCGCCGACGGCCTCCAGGACGGCTCGTACGAGGTCCGCTTTCTCCGCGTCGCTGGTGGTGGGGGACTCGCCGGTGGTGCCATTGATGATCAGGCCGTCGTTGCCTGCGTCCACCAGGTGGGCGGCGAGCCGCTGCGCGCCGTCGAGGTCGAGTGCGCCGTCCGCCGCGAAGGGCGTGACCATGGCGGTGAGGACCCGCCCGAAGGGGGTCTGCGGAGTGGAGGTCGGAGCCATGGGTTACACGCTACTCGTTGCTCAGGGCGGGGTCTGCCCTCGGGGCAGGCGGCAGATCGGCACGGAGGTGGAGCCCGGCACTGCCTGCTCGGGGGTTCAAGCAGTGCCGGGTCCCTTTGATCAGGCTAGATGAACTTCTCCAAACGCCGCAATCGGGACACTTCGGGCGGCTGATGCGCACATCTGTGCCCGATCGGGGCGCCCAGGGCGCTCGGAGCGCGTTACGGCGCCACGCGTCCGTTCGCGTTGAAGGCGGCGTAGGTGAGCGGCATGAGCCGTGCCCACTCCTCCTCCATCCGCTCGCCCACCATCTCGATCTCCCGCTGCGGGAAGGAGGGCACCTTCGCCAGCTCGTGCTGGGTGCGCAGGCCGAGGAAGTGCATCAGCGAGCGCGCGTTGCAGGTGGCGTACATCGAGGAGTACAGGCCGACGGGGAGGACCGAGCGGGCCACCTCGCGGGCGATGCCGGCGGCGAGCATCTCCTGGTACGTCCGGTAGGCCTGGCGGTAGGAGTCCTCCATCGACCGGCTCACCAGCTCGTGCTGTTCGGTGGTGCCCTCGACGAAGACGTACTTGCCCGGACGGCCCTGCTGGACCAGCTTGCGCTCGGCGCCCGGCACGTAGAAGACCGGCTGGAGCTCCCGGTAGCGGCCGGACTCCTCGTTGTAGGACCAGCCGACGCGGTGCCGCATGAACTCGCGGAAGACGAAGATCGGCGCGCTGACGAAGAAGGTCATCGAGTTGTGCTCGAACGGGCTGCCGTGCCGGTCCCGCATCAGGTAGTTGATCAGACCCTTCGAGCGTTCCGGGTCCTTCTTCAACTCGTCCAGGGACTGCTCCCCGACGGTCGAGACGCGGGCGGCGAACAGCACGTCGGAGTCGGTCGCGCTGCTCTTGACCAGCTCGACGGTGATGTCGCTGCGCAGGTCGATCTTGAAATCGTCGGCGGGGGTGTCGGTCACGGGTGGAGGGCCTTCCCTTGTGTCGCTTGGCGAGGCCACTCTACGGCCCGCCAAACGGGGCGTTCGGTGCCGTGCCACGATGAAGTCGGTGAAACTGGGCACCTGCGAGGGCGTTCGTTCGTCTGTATGAGTAACAGCGATTCGCTTGATCCCTGAAGGGAGACGCACCTCCGATGATCCGCCGGCGTGAACCCGTGCCGTTCGCCTTCGTCGCCGAAGCCGACAGGTTCCGCAGCAATGTCACTCCTCCGCCCCGCGAGCGGGCGTCCTTCGGCCAGTTGGCCGGGCGCTGGCTGTTGGGACTCACCGTGGTCGCCGGGCTCGTGGGATCCCTGGTGATCGGGATGCCCGCCCTGTCGGCCGACCAGCCCTCGCAACAGCAGCAGCAGTCGCAGGCGTCCGACGGGCGCTGAGACGGTGTCCGACCGGTCCTGACTCCATCCGGGGACCCGAAGGTGGTGACCGGGCACACAGATCGGTAGCCTCACCGGGCACAGCACACCCCATGGAACGAGTGAGGACCAGCCGTGCCCCTGCCCTTCCTGACGGCCGACCGCGCCTTCGACGCGGCCGAGGACGTCCCGTTGCCGCACGACGACCGCGACCGGTGGCGTCGGCCCTACCGGCCGGGGCCGTGGCGGGTGGGAACGGCGGCGCTGACGCTGCTGCTCGCCTCGTTCGTACTGTTCGCGGCGGTCGTCATCGCGGTGACGGACGCGCCGTCCTCGGCGGCCGTGGTCTTCGGCTTCGCCCTCTTCATGATCGCCTGCGCCCTGCGACTGCTGCGCGTGGGCGTCTGGGTGAGCACGCACGGAGTGCGTCAGGTGGGGTTCCTCACCACCCGCACGGTGGCCTGGCAGCAGGTCGCCGGCATGCGGACGGTCCAGCAGCCGGTCCGGTGGCTGGGCCTGCCGCGCACGGTGCAGGGCCAGGCGTTGCTCCTCGTCCGGCAGGGCCGGTCCGGGGACTCCGAGCCGACGCTGATGACCAGCCACAACGCGGACTTCCTCGCCCGGCCGGAGGCCTTCGACCGGGCCGCCGACACCATGGAGGCGTGGGCGGACGAGTACCGGCGGGGCTGAGCCGGAGCGAAATGCCGGTGGCCCGGTCCGCGAGCCGCGGACCGGGCCACCGGCATTTCGCGCTGCTCAGGCCGTCTCTACCTGCCTGTGGTCGTGCAGGGCGATCGCCCGCTGCATCGCCTTGCGGGCGCGCGGGGTGTCGCGGGCGTCCTGGTAGGCGACGGCGAGCCGGAACCAGCTGCGCCAGTCGTCGGGAGCCGCCTCCGTCTCGGCCTTGCGGCGGGCGAAGACCTCGTCGGCCGAGTCACGGTCGATGCGTCCGCTGGGGGTGCGCTTCAGCTCGTCGACGGGCAGCCCGCCCTCGGCGTCGAGTTCGGCGGCGAGCTGGTTGGCGCGGCGGACGAACTGGGTGTTCTTCCACAGGAACCACAGGCCGATCACCGGCAGCACCAGCACCGCCACGCCGAGGGTGACGGTGAGGGGCGTGCCGGCCTCGATGAGCATCACACCGCGGCTGCCGACCAGGACGAAGTAGAAGACCAGGACGGCGGCCGTGATGACGTAGGAGATCTTCGCGCGCATGGCTCAGCCCAGGTCCAGGAAGTGTTCCAGGCCGAAGGTGAGGCCGGGAGCGGTCACCACGCGCCGGGCGCCGAGCAGGATGCCCGGCATGAAGCTGCTGTGGTGCAGCGAGTCGTGCCGGACGGTGAGGGTCTCGCCCTCGCCGCCGAGCAGGACCTCCTGGTGCGCGAGCAGGCCGCGCAGGCGGACCGCGTGCACCGGGACGCCGTCCACGTTCGCGCCGCGGGCACCGTCCAGGGCGGTGGCAGTGGCGTCGGGCGCCGGAGCGACGCCTGCCTTCTGCCGGGCCTCGGCGATGAGCTGGGCGGTGCGGGTGGCGGTGCCGCTGGGGGCGTCCACCTTGTTCGGGTGGTGCAGTTCCACGACCTCGACGGACTCGAAGTACGGGGCGGCGATCTGCGCGAACTTCATGGTGAGCACGGCCCCGATGGAGAAGTTGGGCGCGATGAGCACGCCCGTCTCCGGGGAGGCCTCGAGCCAGCCGTTCAGCCGCGCGAGGCGCTCGTCGGTCCAGCCCGTGGTGCCGACGACGGCGTGGATGCCGTGGCCTACGCAGAACTCGAGGTTGTCCATGACCGACGCCGGGGTGGTCAGCTCGACCGCGACCTGGGCGCCGCTGTCGGTCAGCACGTCCAGCGAGTCGCCGCGGCCCAGGGCGGCGACCAGTTCCATGTCCTCGGCGGCTTCGACCGCCCGCACCGCCTCGGAGCCGATACGGCCCTTGGCGCCGAGGACGGCCACGCGCAGCTTGCTCATGTCTGTTGCTTCCTTACCGGAGGGGTTAGGCGACGGCGTCGTGCAGCCGGGACGCCTGCTTGTCCTTCAGCGGGCCGATGACCGACAGCGAGGGCCGCCGTCCCAGGACGTCGCGGGCGACGGCGCGGACGTCGTCCGGCGTGACCGAGGCTATCCGGGCCAGCATGTCGTCGACGGACATCTGCTCGCCCCAGCACAGTTCGCTCTTGCCGATACGGTTCATCAGCGCGCCCGTGTCCTCCAGGCCGAGGACGGTGGAGCCCTGGAGCTGGCCGACGGCACGGCCGATCTCGTCGTCGGACAGCCCGTTCTCGGCGACGTGGTCGAGCTCGTCGCGGCAGATCTTGAGCACGTCGTGGACCTGGGAGGGCCTGCAGCCCGCGTACACGCCGAACAGGCCGCAGTCGGCGAAGCCCGAGGTGTACGAGTACACGCTGTAGGCCAGACCGCGCTTCTCGCGGACCTCCTGGAACAGGCGGGAGGACATGCCGCCGCCGAGGGCGGTGTTGAGGACGCCCATGGCCCAGCGGCGTTCGTCGGTGCGGGCCAGGCCCGGCATGCCGAGGATGACGTGCGCCTGCTCGGTCTTGCGGCCGATCAGCTCGACGCGGCCCGCGGTGCGCAGGGTGCGCCGGCCCTCGCGCGGGCCGATGGGCGCGGCCACGGGGTCCTTGAAGGCGCCGGCCTTCTCGAAGGCGGCGCGGACCTGGCGTACGACCTTGTTGTGGTCGACGTTGCCGGCGGCGGCGACCACCAGGTGGGTCGGGTCGTAGTGCTTCTTGTAGAAGCGGCGGATGCGGTCGGCGGTGAGCGCGTTGACCGTGTCGACCGTGCCGAGGACGGGGCGGCCGAGGGCGTTGTCGCCGAACATCGTGTGCGCGAACAGGTCGTGCACGCAGTCGCCGGGGTCGTCCTCGGTCATCGCGATCTCTTCGAGGATGGCGCCGCGCTCGACGTCGACGTCCTCCTCGCGGATCAGGGAGCCGGTCAGCATGTCGCAGACGACGTCGATGGCGAGCGGCAGGTCGGTGTCGAGCACGCGCGCGTAGTAGCACGTGTACTCCTTCGCCGTGAACGCGTTCATCTCGCCGCCGACCGCGTCGACGGCGGAGGAGATGTCCAGGGCGGACCTGCGGGACGTGCCCTTGAAGAGCAGGTGCTCCAGGTAGTGGGTGGCGCCGTTCAGGGCCGGGGTCTCGTCGCGGGAGCCGACGTGCGCCCAGATGCCGAAGGTCGCCGAGCGGACCGAGGGGAGGGTCTCGGTGACGATGCGCAGACCGCCGGGGAGGGTGGTCTTGCGGACCGTGCCGATGCCGTTCGCGCCCTTGATCAGGGTTTGGGTACGGGCGACGGCCCGCGCCTCCGAGGAGGAGCGGGCCGTCGCCTTGGAGCCACGGGACGTCACTGGTCGGCGTCGTCCTTCTTCGTCTCGTCGGAGCCCTCTTCGCCCTCGATCACGGGGATCAGGGAGAGCTTGCCGCGGGAGTCGATCTCGGCGATCTCGACCTGGACCTTCTGGCCCACGCCGAGGACGTCCTCGACGTTCTCCACGCGCTTGCCGCCGGCGAGCTTGCGGATCTGCGAGATGTGCAGCAGACCGTCCTTGCCGGGCAGCAGGGAGACGAACGCGCCGAAGGTCGTCGTCTTCACGACGGTGCCCAGGTAGCGCTCGCCGACCTCGGGCATCGTCGGGTTGGCGATGCCGTTGATCGTGGCGCGGGCGGCCTCGGCGGCCGGGCCGTCGGCGGCACCGATGTAGATCGTGCCGTCGTCCTCGATCGTGATCTCGGCGCCCGTGTCCTCCTGGATCTGGTTGATCATCTTGCCCTTGGGGCCGATGACCTCACCGATCTTGTCGACGGGGATCTTCACGGTGATGATCCGCGGCGCGTTCGGGGACATCTCGTCCGGCGTGTCGATCGCTTCCATCATCACGTCGAGGATGTGGAGGCGGGCGTCGCGGGCCTGCTTGAGAGCGGCGGCCAGGACGGAGGCGGGGATGCCGTCCAGCTTGGTGTCGAGCTGGAGGGCGGTCACGAACTCCTTGGTGCCGGCGACCTTGAAGTCCATGTCGCCGAAGGCGTCCTCCGCACCGAGGATGTCGGTGAGGGCGACGTAGTGCGTCTCGCCGTTGATCTCCTGGGAGATCAGGCCCATGGCGATACCGGCGACGGGGGCCTTCAGCGGCACACCGGCGTTCAGCAGCGACATGGTGGAGGCGCAGACCGAACCCATGGACGTCGAGCCGTTGGAGCCGAGGGCCTCGGACACCTGACGGATCGCGTACGGGAACTCCTCGCGCGTCGGCAGCACCGGCACGATGGCGCGCTCGGCGAGGGCGCCGTGGCCGATCTCGCGGCGCTTCGGGGAGCCGACGCGGCCGGTCTCGCCGACGGAGTACGGCGGGAAGTTGTAGTTGTGCATGTAGCGCTTGCGGGTCACCGGGGAGAGGGTGTCCAGCTGCTGCTCCATGCGGAGCATGTTCAGGGTGGTGACGCCCAGGATCTGGGTCTCGCCACGCTCGAACAGCGCCGAGCCGTGCACGCGCGGGATGGCCTCGACCTCGGCGGCCAGGGTGCGGATGTCGGTGACACCGCGGCCGTCGATGCGGGTCTTCTCCTTGATGACACGCTCACGGACCAGGGACTTGGTCAGCGCGCGGTACGCGGCGGAGATCTCCTTCTCGCGGCCCTCGAACTCCGGCAGGAGCTTCTCGGCGGCGAGCGCCTTGACGCGGTCCAGCTCGGCCTCGCGGTCCTGCTTGCCGGCGATGGTGAGCGCCTGGGCCAGCTCGGGCTTGACCGCGGCGGTCAGCGCCTCCAGGACGTCGTCCTGGTAGTCCAGGAAGATCGGGAACTCGCCGGTCGGCTTGGCGGCCTTCGCGGCGAGGTCGGCCTGGGCCCGGCACAGCACCTTGATGAAGGGCTTCGCGGCCTCGAGACCGGCGGCGACGACCTCCTCGGTGGGCGCCTCGGCGCCGCCCTCGATCAGCTTGATGGTCTTCTCGGTGGCCTCGGCCTCGACCATCATGATCGCGACGTCGCCGTCCTCCAGGACGCGGCCCGCGACGACCATGTCGAAGACGGCGTCCTCGAGCTCGGTGTGCGTCGGGAAGGCCACCCACTGGCCGCGGATCAGCGCGACGCGGACGCCGCCGATCGGGCCGGAGAAGGGCAGGCCGGCCAGCTGCGTCGACGCGGAGGCGGCGTTGATCGCCACGACGTCGTACAGGTGGTCGGGGTTGAGCGCCATGACCGTGGCGACGACCTGGATCTCGTTGCGCAGGCCCTTCTTGAAGGACGGGCGCAGCGGGCGGTCGATGAGGCGGCAGGTGAGGACGGCGTCCTCGGACGGCCGGCCCTCACGGCGGAAGAAGCTGCCGGGGATCTTGCCGGCGGCGTACATCCGCTCCTCGACGTCCACCGTGAGCGGGAAGAAGTCGAGCTGGTCCTTGGGGTTCTTGGAGGCGCTGGTGGCCGACAGCACCATGGTGTCGTCGTCCAGGTAGGCCACGGCGGAGCCGGCGGCCTGCTTGGCCAGGCGGCCCGTCTCGAAGCGGATGGTGCGGGTGCCGAATGCGCCGTTGTCGATCACGGCTTCGGCGTAGTGGGTCTCGTTCTCCACTAGTGTTTTCTCCTCGTCTTCGTCCCTCCTCGCCCGTGTGGCGGGGGGACGGTGGCGGAGAAGCGCTCCGTCCTGTGCGGGCCGGTCTTCGATCGAAGCACCCGGGTCTCTTTCCCCGGGGGCCACTACCGAGGACCGGCGGCGGCGAGGCGCGCTTCTCCTCGTTTCGTTCGGTGTGCGTGGTGTGCCCCGCCCTCTACGGACGGTACCCATCACGCTGTGTCGTACGTCCTGTGTTGTGCTACCACACTACAAAGCGGCGGTGACACCGCGCACGTACAGCAAAGGGAGCGGCCCCCGAACGATGGGAACCGCTCCCTCCACGGCGTCTTACTTGGCGCCCGCCGCACCGCGGCGGATGCCGAGGCGCTCGACCAGCGCACGGAAGCGCTGGATGTCCTTCTTGGCGAGGTACTGCAGCAGCCGGCGGCGCTGACCGACCAGGATCAGCAGGCCGCGGCGCGAGTGGTGGTCGTGCTTGTGCGTCTTGAGGTGCTCCGTCAGGTCGGAGATCCGACGGGACAGCAGCGCGACCTGGACCTCGGGGGAGCCGGTGTCGCCCTCCTTGGTACCGAACTCGGAGATGATCTGCTTCTTGACGGCGGCGTCGAGCGACACGCGTACTCCTCTTTGGTCTGTGACTGGCCTTCGAGTGCCCCCGGTCTGCGTCTCGGGGGATCTTCCGTGACTCGGAAGGCGGGGATCCGCTGGGCGCGGCCTCCAGGGCACTGGGCTCCGGGGGCGCGTACACAAACGGCCGTCACACAGCGTACCAGCCTGGGCGGACGCCTCTGTCCGCGGGCTCGGCGACCGCGTCGTCACTCGTGCCGGTACGGACATCGGCAAACCGCTGAGCTGGGAGAACCCCGGGAAGTAGGGTGGCCGCGCATCCCGTTGGCACCGCAGGAAGGACCGAGCCCCGATGGCCGAGGCCGAGAACGCCCAGAACGCCGAGAACGCCGAACTGAAGGCGCGCAAGGAGCGGGAGAGGGACGAGCTGTACTCCCTCGACATCTCCGGCGTCGAATGGCACAGCGCGCCCGGCACCGAGGAGCACGAGGAGCGCGTCGAGATCGCCTACCTTCCCGCCGGCGCCGTGGCCATGCGGTCGTCGCTCGACCCGGACACCGTGCTGCGGTACACGGAGGCGGAGTGGCGGGCCTTCGTGCTGGGGGCGCGGGACGGGGAGTTCGACCTGGAGCCGGCGCCTGGCGAGGGGGCGGGATGACGCGGGAGGCCCCTCGGGGTTTCTTCGCGGCGTCGCCGCCGATGCCCATGCCCAGGACGGGATAGATCCCCTGCTTGTCGGTGCCGCTGGGGCCGTTCGCGGCCTGGCGCCGAAGAAGATCCGCCCGTCCCGGGCGACGATGTCGCCGGTGTCCGGTCTCGCCGGAGGCCACGGCGACGGCGGCCGGCTCGGTGGAGTCCCGGTCCGTCCCGTCCCCGCCGCCCCGCACCGGCCGGCCACCCGCGCCGACGGCCGCCGCGAGGACGACGGCCGTCAGCGCGAGCAGCGCCCGGCGTCGAACACCTCCGTCCGGGCGGAGCCGGTGGGGCGGTCCGCGGTCGCACGGACGGGGGTGGCCCGAAGCTCGTACCCATGTCTTCCCGCCGGAGAGGCGGAGAGCCGTGGTGCCGGCCGGGCACGCAGACAAGCCACGACCGCCTGCCTCGTGCACGGCCGAGGGAGCAGGTCTCCCGGCCCCGTGAAGACGGCGGGCGTACGGTGGGGAACGCGCGCCCGCCGGGACATCGCGCGTCAGCCCGTCATCGACCGCACGGTCGCGTACACGTCGAAGACGGCCAGCGCCAGGGGAATCAAGGTCAGCAGGACGAAGGCCTCCGCGATCTCCGTGAAGCGGCCCCAGAAGGGCGTGACACCGCGCCGTGAGGTGATCAGGCCGATGGCCGTGACCAGGACGACGGCCACGCCGACGGCCGCCGCCAGCCAGACGCTGCGGATGTCGAGGGCCGCGCTGTCCCCCTGCAGCGCGTCGCGCCAGTACTCCGCCGGCGGGTTCATGGCGAGCCCGAGCCCGAGGAAGACGAGCGAGCCGAGTCCGGCGGCCAGCGTCGCGGCGACCTGCACGGTGTAACGGAACAGGTGGGCGCGCATCAGCATCGCGATCCCGGTGGCCAGAGCGAGGAGCTGGGCCCACACGTCGGTGGAGAAGCTGAGGACGATCGCCGCGCCGACGGAGACGAGCGCGCAGCCGCCGACCAGCCCGGCGAGGAGTTCGTGGCCGCGGCGGGCCTGGGCCGCGATGCGCTCCGGGTCGACGGGTTCCGGGGAGACCGTCTCGTCCGTCGTGTAGGTGCCGCGCGAGCCGTTGGGCAGTTCGAAGCCGATGGGCAGTCGGGCGAAGCGCATGGACAGACCGGGCAGGAAGGCCAGGGCGCACACCGACAGGGGGGCGCAGATCGCGGCCGTCTCCATGGGCTCGAGATGGGTCAGCATCGCGATGAACGTCGTGAGCAGGCCGATCGTGGCGGCGAAGACGAACGCCACGAAGGGGCTGTCGCCGCCCGGGGACACCAGCGTCAGCACCAGGGAGGCGATCAGCACCGCCGCGCAGGCGAGCAGGAACTGGAGCCGCCCGATGCCCTGGCCGCCGGCGAGCGGGACCAGGCCCGAGCCCGCCACGGCGATGTTCGGGAGAGCCCCCAGTCCCAGGGCGACCGCGGAGCCGCGGTCGTCGTACACACGGGCGCGGACACACGCGAACGTGGTCAGCAGGACACCGGTGACCGCGGCGATGATGCCCTGGAGGCCGTGCATGTCGTGACGGACCTGGGAACTCCACGCCACGAAGGCGAGCAGTACGGGGAGGACGCCCGCCCCGACCAGGCCGGCGGTGCGCGTGAGCTCGCCGTCCCAGAGGGCGCGGTCGCGGGTGACGGCCGAGGCGACCGCCTCCGAGACGTCGTCGATGACGGCAGGGGGCAGCGATTCCGCGAAGGGCCGCAGGGTGAGCAGTTCCCCGTCCAGGACGCGCTGGGCCGCGAAGGACCGCGCGCTGTCGAGGACGGTGCCGTCACGGCGTACGAGGTGGTAGCCGACCGGTGCGCCCTCGGCGGGGCTCTGCTGGGAGAACCGCAGGATCTCCGGGTAGAGGTCGGCGACCGGTACGTCGTCGGGCAGCGCCACGTCGATGCGGCTGTCGGGGGCCACGATGGTGACCCGGCAGAAGCCGAGTCCCGTACCTGACCCCGCCGGGACCGTGCTGCCCGGTCCGCCGGCCGGCGCGGAGGCCGTCATGCTCACCTGCTGTTCCCCCTCGTCGGTAATACGGGCTGGGCGCGGTAGCGTTGCGCCTCACCCGCCGGTAGCCATCGTGCTCGGCCGTTCCGCGCCTCCGCGATCCCCGGCCGATTCGCAACTGTTCACACGTCTCCCGGGCACCCTATCGTCCGCCGTCGCCGACGGGAGTCAGTAGGATCGCCCTTCGCGATCGACGTGCGCCGGACACGGGGCGGCGGGCGGAACGGATCAGCCGGGCAAGGGAATTGGTGCGAAGTGAGCCACATCGTCGTCAAGCGCCCACCGCGGGCGCTGCCGAAGGACGTGCCCACGCAAGAAGTCGTGCTGCAGCCACCGCCCGAACTCCCGCGGGGGCAGCAGGAAGGCGCCTTGATGCAGATCCTGCCCATGCTCGGCATGGGCGGGTCCGTGGTCTTCTTCTTCAACCCGCAGGCCCAGCCCTTCATGAAGATCATGGGCATGGTGATGGTGGCCTCGACGATCGCCATGGGCATCGCGATGCTGGTCCGCTACCGCCGGGGCAACCAGGGGCAGATGGCCGACATGCGCCGGGACTACCTGCGCTATCTGTCCCAGACCCGGAAGTCCGCCCAGAAGACCGCGCGGGCACAGCGCGACGCCCAGTACTACCTGCATCCTTCACCGGAGCAACTGTGGGCACTGGTCGCCGAGGGCAGCCGGGTGTGGGAGCGGCGCGCCGGTGACGAGGACTTCGGCCAGGTACGGGTGGGCCTCGGCCCGCAGGCCCTGGCCACTCCCCTGATTCCCCCGGAGACGGCACCGGTCGACGAGTTGGAGCCGCTGACCGCGGGCGCCATGCAGCGCTTCCTGGCCACGCACAGCACCCTCGACGACCTGCCGATGGCGATCTCGCTGCGCGCCTTCTACCACGTCACCGTCAGCGGGGAACCCGGCACCGTGCGCGCCACCGCCCGCGCCGTCACCGCCTCGCTCGCCTCGCTGCACTCCCCCGACGACCTGGTCATCGCCGTCGCCACCGGCCGGGAGACCGCCGGGGAGTGGGAGTGGAGCAAGTGGCTGCCGCACGTGCAGTCCCGGGGCGCCGCGGACGGCGCGGGCAGCATCCGCCTGATCACGGCCGACCCGATCGAGCTGGAGGACCTGCTCGCCGACCGGCTCCAGGGGCGTCCCCGCTTCCACCCGGACGGGCAGCCCGTACCCGACCAGCCGCACCTGGTCGTCGTGCTCGACGGCGTCTCGCTGCCGCCGACGTCGCTGCTGGCGAGCCCGGAGGGCCTGCAGGGCGTCACGGTGCTGGAGATCGTGCCCGGCAGCCTCACCAGCGGGCGCGGTGATCTCTCGATCGTCGTCCACCCGAAGGAACTGCGCCTGGAGTCGGCCCACGGCATGGTCTACGAGGGCACGCCCGACGGCCTGTCGTACGAGGCCGCCGAGGCCCTGGCGCGGCAGCTCGCGCCACTGCGCATGGCGTCGGGCGGAGACGACGACGAACCGCTGCTCGCCAACCTGGAGTTCACCGACCTGCTGAACCTCGGGGACGCGGCCTCCGTCGACACCCGGCGCACCTGGCGGCCCCGCTCGCAGTCGGAGCGGCTGCGGGTGCCGATCGGCGTCGGCGAGGACGGCCGGCCCGTGATGCTCGACCTGAAGGAGGCGGCGCAGGAGGGCATGGGCCCGCACGGCCTGTGCGTCGGCGCGACCGGTTCCGGCAAGTCCGAGCTGCTGCGCACCCTGGTCCTCGGCCTCGCCGTCACCCACTCCTCCGAGACCCTCAACTTCGTGCTGGCGGACTTCAAGGGCGGTGCCACCTTCGCGGGCATGGCGCAGATGCCGCACGTGGCGGCCGTCATCACCAACCTCGCGGACGACCTGACCCTCGTCGACCGCATGGGCGACTCGATCCGCGGTGAGCTCAACCGCCGTCAGGAGATGCTCCGCGACGCGGGCAACTACGCCAACATCCACGCGTACGAGAAGGCCCGCGCCGCCGGCGCCCCGCTGCAGCCCATTCCGTCCCTCGTCCTGGTGATCGACGAGTTCAGCGAACTGCTGACGGCCAAGCCGGACTTCATCGAGATGTTCGTGCAGATCGGCCGCATCGGCCGGTCGCTGGGCGTGCACCTGCTGCTCGCCTCGCAGCGGCTGGAGGAGGGCCGCCTGCGGGGACTGGAGACCTACCTGTCGTACCGGATCGGCCTGCGCACCTTCTCGGCGGCCGAGTCGCGGGCCGCACTCGGCGTCCCCGACGCCTACGAACTGCCGAACGTCCCCGGCTCCGGTTTCCTGAAGTTCGGTACGGACGAGATGATCCGCTTCAAGGCCGCGTACGTCTCGGGCGTGTACCGCACGAGCGCCCACCAGGCGGCGTCCTACGGGGGCCCGCTCCCGGTCGACCGCCGGCCCGTGCTGTTCACCGCCGCCCAGGTGCCGGTGCGGTACCTGGCGGTGCCCGCGCAGCGCGAGGAGACGCGGGACGAGACGGACGAGGCGCTCGCCGACACCGTGCTCGACGTCATCGTGCGGCGTCTGGAGGCGCAGGGGCCGGCAGCCCACCAGGTGTGGCTGCCGCCGCTGGACAGCCCGCCGTCGCTGGACACGCTGCTGCCGGGCCTCGCGGAGGTGCCGGGCCGTGGCCTGACCCAGCCCGGTTACGAGGGCGCGGGCCGGCTGGTGGTGCCCGTCGGTCTCGTCGACAAGCCGTACGAGCAGCGCCGTGATCCGCTGTGGGTGGACTTCAGCGGCGCGGCCGGCCACATGCAGATCCTCGGCGGACCGCAGTCCGGCAAGTCGACGCTGCTCCGCTCGATCATCGCCTCGTTCGCCCTCACCCACACCCCGCACGAGGTGCAGTTCTACGGCCTGGACTTCGGTGGCGGCGGCCTGTCGGCCGTGACGGGTCTGCCGCACGTGGGTGGTGTGGCCTCACGCCTCGACCCCGAGAAGGTGCGGCGCACGGCGGCCGAGGTGTACGGCGTCATGACCCGCCGCGAGGAGTACTTCCGCAGCGCGGGCATCTCCTCCATCGCGGAGTTCCGCAGCCGCCGCGCGCGAGGCGACATCTCCGTGACCGACCAGCCCTGGGGCGACGTCTTCCTGGTCATCGACGGCTGGGGGAGCTTCCGCACGGACTACGAGGCCCTGGAGCCGTACGTCCTGGACATCGCGGCGCGCGGTCTCGGCTACGGCATCCACCTGATCCTCACGGCGTCCCGTTCCATGGAGGTCCGCAGCAACCTCAAGGACCAGCTGATGAACCGGCTGGAGCTGCGGCTCGGCGATCCCATGGACTCCGAGTTCGACCGCAAGGTCGCGGCCAACGTGCCGACGGGCGTGCCCGGCCGGGGCCAGACGCCGCAGAAGCAGCACTTCATGGCGGCGGTGCCGCGCATCGACGGCCTGTCGTCCGACACGGACCTGGCGGAGGCGACGCAGGCGCTCGGTGCGGAGGTCTCCCGGCACTGGCAGCAGCCCGGTGCCCCGGCGGTGCGGCTGCTGCCGAGGGAGTTCCCGGCGCACCAGCTTCCGCCCGGCGACCGGTTCCCCCGGCTCGGCGTCTCCTTCGCGCTCGACGAGGACAACCTCGAGCCGGTGTTCGTGGACTTCGACCAGGACCCGTTCCTGCTGGTGTTCGGCGAGAGCGAGTCCGGCAAGTCGAACCTGCTGAAGCTCCTCATCCAGCGCATCACCGAGCGCTACGACGGGGACCGGTGCAAGCTGTTCGTCGTCGACAACCGGCGCTCCCTGCTGGGCGTGACGCCGTCTTCGCACCTGGCCGAGTACGTGCCGATGTCGAACCAGATGCAGCACCACATGGACGCGCTGGCCGAGCTGATGCAGCGCCGCACTCCGACCTCCGACGTCACGCCGGAGCAGTTGCGCGACCGCAGCTGGTGGAACGGGCCGACGATCTTCGTCATCGTCGACGACTACGACCTGGTGGCCACGTCGAGCGGCAACCCGCTGGCGACCTTGACCGAGATGCTGCCCTTCGCCCGGGACGTCGGCGTGCGCTTCATCATCGCCCGCTCCACCGCGGGCGCGGGCCGCGCCGGCTACGAGGCCTTCATGCAGCGCGTCAAGGAACTCGGCGCCCAGGGCGTCGTCCTCAGCGGCGACCCGGCCGAGGGCGACCTGCTGGGCGGGGTGCGCCCGCGCCAGATGCCTCCCGGGCGGGGCGTGTTCGTGTCGCGGCGGCGGGGGAAGCCGCTGGTTCAGGTGGGGTTGGTGGAGGACGGGAGCGGGCGGTGAAGGTCGCCCGGAGGATCGGGCTGTTCTGCGTACTGCCGCTGGTGCTCGCGCTCACAGCCGCTTACACCTGGTACCGGGTGAGCGACACGGGCCGGGAATGGCGCTACGAGGGCAAGCTCGCGACCTACTGCGGCGGCCTGATCCCCTACGACGAGTCGGCGGTCCTCACCGGCCTCGACACCGAGGCCGGCCTCGCCCGGGACGAGGAGTACGGGTACGGAGAGGACCGCTTCCGCTCCTGCCGGATGGCGGACCTCATCGTGTCCGTCGGGCTGATCCCCGCCGACGCGGTCCGCCATGGCTCAGGCTTCGAGATGCTGGGGACGCTGGACAGCGAATCGTCGGACCACCTGCCCATGTCTCTGGGCGGCGGCTGGCGCGGTTACACGGATCTGCGGAACACGGGCGTCGTCCTGCCGTGCACCGACAAGGACGCGTCCCTGGTGGTGAGCATCGCCGGCGACGGATCCCACGGGAGCGCCGAGGGGAGCCGCGCGGTGGGACAGCTCGCCACCGCCGTCGCCCGCAAGGCGGCCGACCGGCACTCGTGCGAGGCGGACTTCGGCGGCCGCATACCGAAGCTCGCGGCTCCGAAGGGACATACCGGCCCCGGGAACGCGTCGGGCACTTGCGCGGGCATACGGATTCCGGAGGCCCAGTGGGTCCACTGGATCATGGAGACCGAGACGTCGGACAGCGCCCCGCTGGAACGCTGCCTCATGGGCGAGACGAAGGAACGCGACGAGGTCCTCTACTCCCTGGAGGCGGCGTTCGGCCCCTACGCCCAACGGCTGCGGCCGAACGTCGGTCATGACGAGCACTGGCCGCAGCCAGGCCTGACGCACGACAGCGCGAGGGCGACGGCGTCCTGCCCGGACAGTGCCGTCCCGGCCGTGTTCAGCATCCACGCGACGGTCTACGCCGCTCCGACGCAGGAGTTCCTCCGCTCGGCCCTGCGCACGTTCGCCGAGCGGTCGGCGGCACGGCACGGGTGCACGGGGGTTCGGCTGCCGGGCTGAGGCCGTGTCGCTCAGAAGCAGGTGAGGGCGTAGACCGCGCTGTCGCTCATGTAGAAGACGCGGTTGCCGTCGGCGGCCATGCGCAGGCGGTACTGGTACAGGGGCGACACGATGTAACGCCACACCCATGTGCCGTCGGCGGCCGTGACGGCGGCGATGACCAGTTCCTCCGGGGTGCCTTCCGCCACGACCGACCAGACACTGTTCCCCTGCACCAGCAGAGGGCTCGCCACGTAGGCGCCGTGCTCTCCCCGCCAGAACTCCTCGCCGTTGCTCTTGTCGAGCCGTCTCGGATAAGCGTCCCCGACCGCGTACACGGCCTCATCGGTGACCACCGGCTGTCCCCACTGGTCCGCGGCGTCCACGTCCGGGCCGAGCTTCGTCCTCCAGAGCACCGTCCCGTCGCTGAGGCGGCACGCGTCCAGTGTTCTGCCGTTGAGGTACACGACGTCGTTCTCGATGGCGGGGCGTATCGAGACGCCGACACGGTCGGTACGGCGCCACATCGGACGGCCGTCGCTCGTGCGCACGACGAGAACGTTGCCGTCCGTCGTCGGGAGGACCAGCCGGCCGCGCCCGACGACGGCGGACTCGTTGAGCTTCTTGCGGAAGTCGCCGGGCAGGGTGACCGTCCAGGCGACCTTGCCGTCCGTACGTCGCACACTGCGCAGCCTGTCGTCCTGCGTGACGACGTACACCGCCTCGTCGTCGGCGGCGAGCAGCGATTTCGCCTCGGCCTCGGGGCAGGTCCATCGTGCTTCCCCGGTGGAGGGCACGTAGGTGCGCAGCGCGCCTTTGTCGTCGGCCCCCGCGACCAGGCGGTCCGAGAGCGACAGATACCCGCTCTTCAGCCGGATGACCGGCGCGCTCCAGCGTCGTGTGCCGTCCTTGACGTCGTAGGCCGCGATGCCGCCGCTGGCGGCGCCGAAGACGATGACGTCCCGCACCGGCAGGAGCTTCGGTGAGAAGGGGTCGGCTTCCTCCTGAAGCGACCAGATGGTCGCGGGCTTGCTCACATCGGTGGCCTCCGGGTCGACCGTGAGGAGCGGTTCCTCGGGGGTCGGCACGGCGGGTGGGATGTCGAAGGGGTCGGTCGTGTTGGCTCCCTCCCGGCTACCGAACCACCAGGCGGTCGCGCCGCCACCCGCGGCCAGCACCGCGCCCGTCGTGACGAGGCCGGTGAGCAGGCGACGCCGGGAGACGGAAGGCGTGGCACCACTGCTCGTCAGTGCTGCCTGACTGGTCAGCTCACGCGTGTCGGCCTCGCGCTGCTTGATGGCGTCGGCGAGCTTGCCCTTGCGCCACACCCGGTCGGCTCCCTTGGATGCCGCCATGGCCTGGGCGATCTGGGGAGGGGTGGGGCGCGCGGCCGGATCCTTGGCCAGGCAGGGCGCGATCAGTTCCCGCAGCCGTGGTTCGATGCCGTCGAGCACAGGCTCGCCGTGGACGACGCGGTACTGGAGTTCCGCGACGTGCCCGCCGTCGAAGGCCCGTTGCCCGGTGGCCGCGTACACGAGCACCGCGCCCAGCGAGAACACGTCGGCCGACGGGGCGACGCGCCGCCCGAGTACCTGCTCCGGCGCTCCGTATCCGGGGGTGACGGGCACCTGGCCGGTGCTGGTGAGGGTGAGTCCGTGTTCGGGCCGGGCGATACCGAAGTCGATGACGCGTGGTCCGGCCGAGGTGAGGACGATGTTCGGGGGTTTCAGGTCCCGGTGGATGAAGCCCGCTGCGTGGATGTCGCCGAGGGTGCGGGCGAGGGAGGCCGCGAGCGCTCTGAGTGCGGGTTCGTCGAGGGGGCCGTACGTGTCCACCGCGTGGTCGAGTGTGAGGCCCGCGAGGAACTCGGTGGCGATCCACGGCCGTGCCGCCTCGGTCCGGGCGCCCAGCACGGCCGCGACACCGGGGCTGCGCACCGCCTGTGCGGCCTGGGCCTCACGGACGAAGCGCTGGGCGAGGTCGGTGTCGTGGGCGAGTTCGGGCCGCAGGACTTTGACGGCGGCCAGACCTCCGGCGGCGTCCTGTCCCACGTACACCTTGCCCATGCCGCCTGCTCCGAGGACACCGAGGAGGCGGTAGGGACCGAGACGGATCGGGTCTCCGGTACCGAGGGGGTCCATGCGAGGTCTTTCTGCTGTGGGAGGCGGGAGGTATCTGCGTGGGGGTGTGGCCGGCTAGAGGAGCCGGTAGGCGGTCAGGTGATCGGCGTCCACGGCGAGGATCAGCCCCAGGCGCGCGTCTACGTGGAACTGCTCGCCGCTCGTCTTGTAGGTGCGCTCCGTGGTGTGGGACGACAGGCCCACGGCCCGCAGGTGGACGCCGTTGCGGTAGTACGCCCGCTGGTCGCCAATCAGGGGACGCCAGGCGGTGTACGCGCCTTGTGCCTGGTCCGTCTTCTCGGTCCAGAGTGTTTTGCCTCGGACGGCGTCCACCGCTTCGATCCCGCCTTCTTCGGCGACGGCGTACACCACGCTCTCCTTCACGGTCGGCGGGCTGTACCGACGCCCCTGCCCGCTCGCCCACGCCTGCGCCCCGTCGCTCAGCCGGAGCGCCCTGAGCCCCGTGCCTCCGACGTAGACACGCTCCTGGTCGACAGCGATCGGACTGCGCAGGGGCTCGGGGTCCTCGACGTCGTGGGGCTTGTCCCAGAGGACGGCTCCGGTACGGGTGTCACGGACGACGAGGCGCGCCTTCTTGTCGTCCGCCTCCTGGAACGTCACGAGGCGTGTGCCGACGACCGCCGCGGAGAGGATGTACAGGCGGGTGCTCTTGTCCGGCCTCTTCGGCAGGGGCTGTTTCCACAGGGTCCGGCCGGTGGAGAGGTCCGCGGCGCGGAGTGTCCAGGTCTGCGAGGCGAGGAAGGACCCGTTGTAGTTCGAGGGCCCTTGCCCCAGCACCACGTACGCGGTGGTCCCGGTGACGCTGAGGAGTTGATGGCCGCGTAGATCGTAGTTGGTGTCCGCGAAGTAGGTCCCGGTGGGTTTGATGTATTGCTGCTCTTCGTCAAAGGTGGCGACCTCGACCGGATTCCTCTGCCCGACTATGTGCTCGAAGTCGCTCGAGAGTCGATAGAGGGTGTCCTCCACGGCAGACACCTGCCACCAGTCCCCCCAGTCCCCCACCATCGTCTCCTGCCGCTGACCGGTGGAGGAGTTGATACGCACGGTCTGGGCATGCATGGTGAGGTAGATGTGACCGTTGGCCGAGTGGGGGATAATCAGACCCCACTCGCGCTTCATCAGGTTCGATCTCTCGTACTGCCACAACGGGTCGAGGTTGCGCGTCGGCACGGCGGCGATCGCGCCCTGACGCCCGTCGGTGTCCCTGCTCCCCCACCACACCCCTCCGGCCACGGCCGCGCCGCTCGCTGCCACGGCTCCGCCCCACATCAGGAACCGACGACGGGACGGTGCACGCCGTGCTTCTCCGGAAGCCGCCTCGTACGTGTCCGGGACCGCCGGCGGAGCCGCGCGCTGCGGCATCGGCTGCCACACGTCGGCCGCACGCCGGCCGATGTCCGCGAGCAGCACGTCCGGCAGGTGGTCGGCGAACTCGCCCGACCCGTCGTGGAGTCGAGCCGCCAAGTCTTCGGTGCGGGGACGCTCCTGCGGATTCTTGGACAGGCACGGGGTAAGCACCTGCGCCAGCGAAGCCGGCACTCCGTCGAGGTCGGCTTCCGCGTACCGGACCCGATACAGGAGATCC
This sequence comes from Streptomyces sp. NPDC093586, assembly GCF_044764905.1. NCBI lineage: Bacteria > Bacillati > Actinomycetota > Actinomycetes > Kitasatosporales > Streptomycetaceae > Streptomyces > Streptomyces sp. NPDC093586. Next base: position 22,171 of record NZ_JBIWJA010000041.1, read on the forward strand.
GCGGCCTGCCCGTAGCCGAACGGGGCGCGGCCTGTCGCTGCGAACACCAGCACTCCAGCGAGCGCGAACACGTCACCGGCCGCTTCGTGGTCCTGCCCCGTGGCCTGTTCCGGCGACATGAACGCCGGTGTGCCCACGGCCGCACCGGCGCGCGTCAGGCGATCGTCGTCGATGGCCCTCGCGATGCCGAAGTCGATGAGCTTGGGGCCGTACCCGGCGACGAGGATGTTGGACGGTTTGAGGTCGCGATGGACCACGTCGCTACGGTGCAACTGGCCGAGCGCACCGCACAGCGCGGCACCCAGCGCCCGCACAGAGACCTCGGGCAGCGGTCCGGCGATCCCGACTGCCTCGTCGAGCGACGGTCCCAGCACGTACTCTGTGGCCATCCAAGGCGTCTCCGCGAGCGGATCCGCGTCCACCACCCGCGCGCCGAACCGGTCGCCGATGACCCGGGCGGCATCGACCTCCAGCCGGAAACGGGTGCGGGCGGCCGGGTCCGCGGCGATGGCCGCGTGCATCGTCTTGAGTGCCACGGTGCGCCCGCCGCCCGAGCGCGCCACGTACACCGTGCCCATGCCTCCGCTGCCCAGCCGGGCGATGAGCCGGTAAGGGCCGAGGGCGATGGGGTCGTCGTGGGTGAGGGGGGTCGGCATGGTTTCTCGTCATCGAAGTCGTGCGGAACACCGGGCAGTCGTGCAGGTTCGGACGGCTCGTGGCTCTATGTCGCCGCCGCCACTTCTGCGGCCAGGACGGACGCCGACTGGTGGGCGATGGCGGCTATGACCCGAGGGGGCAGCCAGCCAGGACCGAGGAAGGCCTCGGCACGCGTGACGGGGCCGAACCCCGTAGGGCTCGGTAGTGCGGGGTCGTCGGCCAGCACACGGATCATCTCGGCGATCGACGGGCGGCGTGCCGGGTCCTTGGACAGGCTCCGGCCGATGAGTGACCGTAGGAAGGGCGGCAGTTCGTCCAGCTCGGGCGCCGTGTACCCGGTGGCCGCGTAGGCCAGTGTCGCGCCGAGCGCGTAGACGTCGCCCAACGGGCGGGGCCGACCGCCCGCCGCCTGTTCGGGCGGCAGACTCCCAGTGTCCAGTCCCGGTGCGTCGTGTCGGGGAACACCGTCCTGCGCTGCGGCGCGCACCGCGCCAAAGCAGGAGAGCCGGGGACCGTCGGCGGCGATCAGTACCGCCGAGGGGGACACTCCCGCGTGCGTGACGTTCTGTCCGTGCAGCACGGCGAGGGTCTCGGCCAGGGCAACGGCGAGGGCCCTGACGGTGCGCTCGGGGAGGGGACCACCATGGAGGGCCAGCACTGCAGGAAGAGGAAGAGCGGGCACGTAGGCGTGGGCGGCCCATGCCGCGGTTCCGGGAGCGGCCACCTCGACGACCGGCAGGATCCAGGGACCCAGGAGGTAGCGAGAGAATTCGGCCTCGGCGAGAAACGCCGCCGGCTGGACGGCCTCCAGGGGCTTGCTGAGGAAGACGGTGCGTTCGCCGTCGGCGCTGCGTGCGATGAAGCGCGTCATCGGAACGGGGCAGGAGGCGGAGGTGCCCGCGACGAGACCGCGCGCGTCGAGCCGAGTGAGAGGCGTGTAGGGGCAACGGGGCGCCCGTGCGCCGCTCTCAGCCCCCGTCATGTGTGTCCTCGCATTGTCCGTCGTTGTGTCAGGTGGCACACAGCAGCAGGGTGGGCGTCTCCCGTGCACGCCCACCCTCGTTACTGCCGCGGCCTCGGCCGCCGGTGACTACTGCAGGTACCTGGACGCGGCCAGGTCACCTTCCATGTAGGTACCACCCGACTGACCCACGACGTGGCCGATGCCCATCAGAGCCTGGTGGATGTCCCTGGACTCCGCGTCCCAGCGGTCCAGCTTCTCCTTGAAGGTGTCCTGGGCCTTGCCCACCCAGTACTGCTTGCTGGCCTCCACCATCTTCCGGAGCTGCTGGATGTCCTCGTCGAGCTGCTTCGCCTGGTTGGCGATGTTCGTCGCCGCGATGTCGAGCCCGTCGTAAGTTACCTGCAGGCCGTCCGCATTAGTGCCCATATCCGCCTACCTCATCCCTTTCCGCCTGTGCTGGTTGTCCGCGCCTTGGATCTCGTTATGACATCGAGCTGAACGGCGACACCGTGGGGGCACCGTCCTTGACGTTGATCTTGTTCACGGCCGCGCGGACTTCGTCTTCCTTGGTGTCCTTGATGTTGCGCGTCGCGGTCATCGCCTCGATGACCTCAGCGAGGATGCCGCCCATGTTCTTCAGCGACGTGTTGATCTCGTACTGCTTGGTGTCGAACGCGGCACGGCCGATGCCCTGCCACTGGCCCTCGAGGCTGTCGATGACACCCTGCAGGCTGTGCACCCGCGCGCGGATGCTGTCGAACTTCTCGTACATGTCCTTCTGCAGCTTGATTACCGCTGCATCTTCGAGCTTCTGGTCGACGGCCATGTTCCGCCTGCCCTCCCTTTTCGTTTCGGGGTCCAACTGTGCGGCTCAATGCCCTGCGGCGATGAGCACGTTCTCCATGTCCTGCCCTAGCGGCTCAGGGCCCGGGCGGCCGACGTCACGCGGAGCGACGCGATCGCAGGACGACGAAGGCTCCGCCTCCGATCACGACGACGGCGGCGGCAGCGCCGAGGGCGATCCACAGCGTGCTGTTGTCGTCATTCGAGGACTCGGCTGCCACGTTCTCCGTCTTGTCCGCCTTTGATCCTGCTGCGGCCTTGTCGGTACCTGAAGAGTCTCCCGGTGCTTGTGACGAGCCTGTTGCGGAGGGGGAAGCCGCGGAAGCAGGCGGGATCTCCGTGACCAACTTCTTCCCCTTCTCCTTGTTCCACTTGGCGAGGGGATCGGAGTAGGCGGGGCCGGCGTCGAAGTTCGGGTTCTCGAGCACTTTGTAGGGGCGAACGGTGCCGTAACCGGCGTACTGGGTCGGGTCGTCCTTCGGCCAGTGGCGGCTTGCGGTGTCGATGAGTGCCCGGGTGACTTGGTTCGCCGTCCAGTCGGGGTGGGCGGACCAGATGAGGGCGGCGGAGGCCGAGGCGATGGCCGTGGAGGCGCTGGTTCCCTTCAGGCCATGGCAGTACGACTCGAAGCTGGGTCGGCAGTAGCCAGGCATGCCCTCACCTGGTGCTACGAGGTCGACGTAGTTTCCGTGCGAGGAGAACTCCGAGATGTTGTTGTCTTTGTCCATCGACGAGATACCCAGTACATACGGAGCCGCAGCCGGGTAGCCAATGTTGTTCTCGCCGGTAGTGCCGTCGTTTCCAACGCCAGCGATCAGCATCTTGCCTTTCGAAGCGGCGTAGGTGACCGCTTCCTCCACGTCCAGATCGAGGTAGGGGAGGCTGAAAGACATGCTGATGATCTTCGCATCAGTATCAGCCGCGGCTCTGATCGCCTCGGCAGGTAGGGCAGTCTTCTTCTTGTCCTCGGCCCCCGTCAGGCCATTCAGATGAATGCGGTACGGAACGATCTTCGCGCCAGGCGCGAGACCCTGCACACTGCCATTGGCGCCCGTGCCTGCGATGAGCTCCGCCATGCTCGTGCCGTGACCTGTGTAGTCGTCGGAAGCACCGTACGCGACAGCTTTAGGGACATCGTCCACCAAAACCTGCCCCTCAAGCGCATCGGTATGGGGATTCACTCCCGTGTCGATGACAGCTACCTTGACGCCCTTGCCCGTACTGTCTTTCCACATCTGCTCTGCCTGCATCGGCTGCAGATACCACTGTTCCGGCTGAACGTCGGACGCCATAGCATGCGGAGCGAATCCCACGCTCGCAGCCGCCAAGGCGCCAGCCACCGCGCTAACGGCACGCACGCGTCGCTTGCAGTGGCTCCCGTGGATGCCTTTCCGCTCGGCCAGTCGGCTGGTCCCTGGCTTCATGACGTTGTGAGTCCTCGCTAGCACTTAGTTGACGACCGGCGGCACGCCGCGCCGTTGCTGATCGGGCAGGTGGGTCTCTTCGTCTTCGGTGACATGGGTAGCTCGCGGCGTCCCTTCCTTGTCGCTGCCCGCGTCCTTGTCGCCCGACTTTGCGCGGCCGCCCGGCCCACGCACGAGGCCGGCGCCTCCACGAGTCATACCGTTCCGCTCGGCATTGGCTGCGGAATTGCGTGCGGTGGGACTGCCAGTGATGGACTTGGACGTGGTCGGGCCGACTCGAGTCCTGTTCCCGGTAGCGGAACCCGCCTTCCCGGCGGAGGTCGGTCCGCCAAAGACACCGCTCTGCCCAGGACGCCGCTCGGCTGACCGGGAGCCGGATGCAGCCTCAGCACCGATCACCGTGCCTCGAGGAACCTTTGGCCCGTTCTTCGCTGGTGTTGCTGCTCCGGTCACGGGCCGTCCCCCGACCACGCCATTCGCATGGCCTGCACCAGTCGCCCTGCCACCCTGTGACTTTGAAGCGAACGTTCCAGCCGGCTTCGCTGTACCACCGGTGACTCCCGGGCCCATGGGCAGGGACTTCGCTCCTGGAGAGGCGCCCTTGGCGATCGGCTGGCCGGTCGCCGCCGTACGACCCATCTGGCTGAGGGGACCATTGCCTGTGCGTCCCGGCCCTCCGTTGGTCATGCCGGTCGTACCGGCTCGCCCGTTTGCGGTGATTGGGCCCCTGAGACCACCTGGCCCGCTCGTACCCTTCTTCGGGAGCAGGTTATTGATCGGCCCATAGGGATTACTGGGCCCGTTGTTCGTACTGTTACTCCCACCAGGAACACCGACGGCCGGAGCAATCTCCCCATGGGCAATGGGCGTTACGGAAGGCAAGGTCCCGATGCTGTCGATAGTTGTTCCGACGGCGATGCCAGGCTCCACAGGGGGCCGCGCCGTGTCAGTCGGACGCAGTGGTACGTCAGCTGAGCCGCCCGTCTCGGCGCGGCCCTCTGTGACGATCGGCGGTTGGTGACCAAGGCCGACCGTCCTCACACTCGACTGGTGTGCCGCCGACGCACCGCCCTCCCCAACGTAGATGTTGTCACCGAAGCTGGGTGAGGGCTTCGGGACGCCCACGTCCGGCATGGTCTTGAACTCGGGGAGCGGCAGCTCCTGGAGTTGCAGGTTGGCCACCGCATAGTAGGACGACAACCGATTCATCTGGTTGATCGCCTCTTGCCGGTTCTTCTCCACGCGCACCGCTTCGGCGTACTCGGCGTTGCCCTCGACCTGCATGGGCATCGGAATAGCCTTGGGACGCACGTCCTCCTTACCGGGCGGCCTCGTGTCGCGGGGCGGCATGGCCTTGCGTACTGCCGCCAGGCCCACGGCAGCAGCCGTGATCTGGTCCCCCGCCCCGCCGGCGAAGTCGCTCAGCCCATACGTGCTGGTGACCAGCGAGCGCCCCCACTTACGAAAGGCCTCGCCCGACTCACCGACCCAGTGGACGTTCTCGATGTGGCCGTCCAACTCCTTGGCGGCCTCCGCGATAGCGTCCCGCGCGTCCCACAGGGCCTTGCCGGAAGACTCGAGGTCCTCCGGGTTGGTCTGTTCCACCAGGTCGATCATGGCGTTCAGGGAGTGCTCTTCGAAGTGGGTGCGACCGTGTACCGCGTTTACGTACGGCCCCTTCTTCGCCGCCTCACGCACCATGCTGTCGATCGCTTGACGGAGGAAGCCGCCACCTTTACCCGGGTGCTCGGCATGCCGCGTGAAGTCCGTGAACGTATTCTGCGCGGAGACCCGCTCCAGATCCTGCTCGTGCTTCTTGTCGGTCACCGCAGGCCTCCGGTGGTCTTGTCGCCCTCAATGCGCTGCTTGCCGTCTCCCGCGCCCTGCAGGTCCTTGATCTGCATCTGGATCGCATAGAAGCGGCGCCGCTGCTCCTCTTCAAGGTTGTCGAAGCCCACGTGCGCACCCCGGACGGCGATGCCGATCGCCTCGATCTGGAGGTGCAGGGTCTTGGACAGAGAGGTGAGCTTCTCGTGCACCTGGTTGTACTGCAGGTACAGGGCATGCGCCTCGGGGAAGGCGGCCGGGTCCGTCGCCAGCGATGTCGGCTTGATCGTCTGGGCGCCGACTCGAGTCGGGTTGCCGGGCGATCCCTCGAGGTTGGTCAGGACCGCGTCCACCCTCTTCACGAACGTGCTCAGCGCCTCGCCGGTGACCTCCAGATTCGCCGCCCTGGCTGCCGACACGCCCCCCACCATGTCCACTGGAAGCACGTCGCTCCCTCCCCGTTCCCCGTAGCTTCATCACTGTGGCCGACCGGCCACTCGCCCCCGCGATCGCAAAGCGAGTCGCACGCGTTGCGCGATCACCACTGTAGTCACCCGGTACGACAGGGCCAACCGTGATGTGTGCTAGCCCAGTTACAAATGCACCCCGGACATGACACTTTGACCGATCTGCTGGTCAGTGTCGGGCCATACTCGCACCGAGGCAGATCGGCAACAGCTGAGGCGCACCACGTCTGCAGTCATGTGGTTAAAACGTGAACGGTGCGTCACTGCGTCGGACGCTCGAGCGCGGACCGTCGTCACTCGAAGTAGTGCACTCGCGCAGTGTTGCCCGAGGTCCCCCGCCGGGGTGCGTTGCGAGCACGCGACCGCCGTATCGCGCATGAGGCCTGCTCCGCCCTCCGCCGAGCGACGTTTCTCTCCGAAAGCTTCACCTCCGCAATCACCTCACGCCGGACGCAGCCGGTTGCCCTTCCGTTATCAGTTGCTAACTTGTGGCGGAGTCCGGACACCGCAGGGCGCCTACCGGTCGGCACAGGCCGCAGGCAATCCTGCCCACGGGGAGGGTTGCTGCCCATGGCATGGAACGAGTGGGAACAGCTCAAGGCCGACACGCTGCGACGCCAACAGGGGTCTGTGCACATGCAGCTGAACCAGGTGGACGGCGGCGGTCCTTCGAAGCCTGTTCAGTACGGGGATCTCAAGGTCGCGAATGACGGCCTCACCAAGATCGGTACTGCCGCGTTCGAGCTCTACGACCAGTTGTGGAAGAAGGCCCGGGTCTCCGTGCCCAGCAGTGAGTCCGCGGCCGCCGACCTGTCCAAGCAGGGTTTCGCACTGGGCGCGGGACTCGCACACGTGTCGACCCGTTGGGACGAGCAGTTGAAGTCCCTGTTGGACGCGTGCGCCCACATCTCGAACCACATGCGGGTCACCAAGAAGGTGCACGACGGGGACGAGGGCTACATCCAGCGGCAGATGAGCAGTATTGCCACGCTGGACGCCGGCTTCGACGAGCGGGGCGGTGCGCCTGGCGAGAAGAACCCGATCTACGGAGAGCCGAGCAAGAAGAAGGACAAGTAAGGATCCGCCCTGTCACGACGGCTGCTCCGACTCGCTGCCCGCTTCCCGCAAGGACGTGATCCATGGAACTCGACACTCTCCGCGATGCCAACTTCAAGCTGCTCGACGACGCCGTCAAGGACTGGTCGACACTTGTCAAAAACCTCGAAGAGCTGAAGAAGGATGCCGAGGACAACCTGCACAAGGGCGCCAACAAGGCCGACTGGGTGGGGGTGAACGCCAAGGTTTCCAAGGAGTTCATCGGCAAAACGGCTGGCGAGTTCGCCGATGCCCACGCTCAGGCCGACAGCATCCACAAGATCCTCAGCGACACGCTGGGTGAACTGAAGAGCTACCACAAGCAGCTCGTCGAGGCCATAGACCGCGGCCGGAAGAAAAACCTCAAGGTCATCGGGTACGAGGGCAGCTTCACGGTCACCACGGATGCTCCCCCGGAAGCACGCAGCACGATGGACCAGGACAACAAGGGGGACATCACCGCGCTCCGTGACGAGATCCAGGGCATCCTCAAGAACGCCACCGAAAGCGACACCTCCGCCTCGGCCGTTCTCCAAGCCATCGCCGACCAGAGCAAGGTGGGATTCTCCGACGCCAGTTACCAGGACCGGGACACCGCGGCCAACGCTCTCAAGCAGGCCGACGAGCTGGCCGCCCTCGCGAAGAAGGACCCTGACGACCTGAGCGTCAAGGACTTCGACAAGCTCAACGCGGGGCTGAAGAAGTACGCCGGCGACGAACTGTTCGCCGAGCGGTTCGCCACTGCGCTCGGGCCGAAGAAGACACTGGAGTTCTGGGCCGGAGTCGCTGACCCACAGCGTGGGAACTGGGACTTGGACCGCGAGCGTCGCGATCAGTTCGACGACCTGCAACGCAGTCTGGGCATGGCACTCGCCAACGCCACACAGAGTGACTCGATGGCGATGGCCGACTGGAAGCGCACGATGGTGGACATCGGCGACAAGCCGCTGTACGGCAACCACGGCGGACCGATGGGCTTCCAGGTCATGAGCAACCTCATGCGGACCGGTGACTACGACGACCGGTTCCTTACGGACTACGGCACGAAGCTCATGGCCACCGAGCGCAAGCTGACCGGCAACGGGGAGTATCCCAACCGCGCATGGACCCTGGAAGCGGGGAATCCGCTGTTGAACCGGATCGGAGACGACAGCGGTTCAGATCCGCTCACGGGCTATCTGAAGGGCCTGTCCAATAGCCCGGACGCGGCCACCGACTTCTTCAACCAGCAATTTGTCTCGAAGGACGACTCGGACAACCCGTTCGAGCGAGACCCGGACGGCAAAGGAAAGAACGAGAAGGTCTCTCTTTCCAACTTCCAGTATCTCTTCGAGGAACGGGAGTGGCCGCAGGAGTCCAACTCCAAAGGTGATGACCTGCACACTGGGCAGAACAACCTGGCGCTGGCCTTGGAAGCTGCGACGACAGGTCATCCGGCAGGTGAGATGCCCACGGCCGACACACCGGCCCACAACGCACAACAGGCGAAGCTGATGGAGAGCCTGGTGGCCTCAATCGCAGACAAACCCGAACGCCTCACCGACAACAGTTACATGTCCGACAGTATGGGGCAGATTGCATCGGAATACCTACCCGACATCAACCGGGCCATGAGCGACGTTCCAAGGGATGACGACTCAAAGAGTTGGGACGCCATCGAAAAGCTCTTCCCGGTCCAAGGGACTGAAGCAGAACTGAATCATCCAGACGCCACGAAGTTCCTGTTCGCTGTGGGGCAGAACGAGGAAGGGTATGCCGCAGTAGAAGTCGGCCAGCAATCTTACATGGCTAAGTTGATGGCCCATCACCTTGATCCCAGCCTCCCCGCTGACCAGCGCTTCTCACAAAGCTTGGAAACAACGGTGAGCACCATCACGGAACGGTCCGGGGAGATCTCCGGAACGCTTGGGCTCGGTCGACAGGAGGAGGTTGCCGGGCCGGCAGCAGACGAGAAGGATAAATCCTACGATCACTCAATCGCTCAGTACAAGAACGGCATTTCAGGTGTCACCGGAACAGCTGTCGGAGTCGGTACCGCATTTGTCGCGACGCCCTGGGTCGGCGCACTAGCGGGCGGCGCAGCCGGAACTGTGACAAGCGTCGTACTGGAAGAAGTTTTCAAGGATGCCGAGGGCCATGCTCTGGAGGAGGCTTCCGACGAAATGGGAGACCGCTGGCAGGCAGCTCTCATGCAGAACAACAACTATGTCGGCGTAGGAGCAAGGACCGCAGCCGAGGAATACGGCCTGAAAAATTCACAGGACGTTGAAACTTGGGCTCGCGGGGGTGCACGCCAAGGATTTATCAACGCACAGGCCCTGTTGGAGGGGCAGGCCCCAGGCAGCACAACCAACGTCGGATAACAAGTATGAGATCCCGGTGAAGGGCATGGAATTTTCACGCACTGCCAGACGGCGGCAGCGCTTTCCCGCTGCCGTAGTAACTGTGCTGCTGCTCACGCTTTCGGCATGCGGCGAGGAGGAGCACGATCAAGACTACTCGGTACCACATTCGATTTGCGGAACTAAAATCAACGCGGCGCTTTTCTCTCCGTTCCTTCCTCCTGGCGACAAACTGACCACTAAATCTTCCACCCCATCACCAAATGTCACCAAATGTGGGGTTTCCGTCGACGGTAAGCTGGTCGCCCAGGTTTCTCAGGAGTGGTGGGACAGCATGGGTATTCTCGAATTTTCTCGAGGCCTGTCCCTGGATTCCCCGAAGCGCCAGACGGAAGACGGCCTGTACGCCTATTCAGAAAATCAGGCTTTCGGCAAGACAACGGGATGCGACAACAAGGACCACCGAGGTCAGGTTCTCTACACTGCCATCCAATTCCCCGGCTCGGAGCATCACAACGCGGACAGCATGAAGAAGCTGATCACTGAGTACACAGCCTCAGTCCAGCAGTCATCCTCATGCTGATTCCCACCAGACGCATCCGACGCCATGAAGCGTCGTATCACGTCCTGTACTGAAGAAGTCGAGGGAACTACTGAATGATCCTTTTCAGTGCTGACGTTCCAGGGTAAGGACGGTGGTGATCGACCGGCGCTCGAGCTGCCGACAGGACTCGGTCGACCGTCCGCTGTCGCCGACCCGGTCGCACTCGGCAAGTGTGCTCTCGAGCAGGACCTGGTCGGGATCCGTCTCCCGCAGGGCCCGCAGCAGTCCGGGCACCCGACGGGACGGTGGTCGACGACGGCGGTGGCGCAGGCGTGGGCGGTGCCGCCGGATATGCCGAAGTCGGCGGCGGTCTACGCAAGTGGGTCGCGTCGGCGGAGGTAGGGCAGGCCGACGAGAGCTTGCTGGTGCGGCGGGAGTTTGCAGCGGCGGTCGCCCTCACGGGTGGCGATGAGGATGGTGACCCACTCGACCAGGGCGTGAGGCAGGTCGAGTGCGGCAGGACAGGGGACCAATGAGGCTCCTGTGCTGATGAGTTGAGGCACCGAAGATCTCTCTCGTCGGCACAGGAGCCTCGTGTGTTGTGGGCACCGGCCCGTCACCCGGTCAGTGGCCACGCTGAAAGGGCTCCGTGACCGCACTCGCGGACACGCGGAACCGCACGCTGAAGGCGCCCGCCAAGGCCTCACCGCCCCCCGCCCCGTCGCCGCGCGTCCCTCACCGCCACTGCCGTGCCGCCCAGGCCCGCCGCCAGGACCAGGCCGCCGACCACCACGTACGTGCCCACGCGGGTGTTGCGTTCCTGGGCCGTTTCGCCGAAGTGGACCGGGGGGACTGAGGGGGCCTCGGCCGGGACGACGCCCTTGTCGGGGGCCGGGGACTGCACGGGGTGGGCCGGGTCGACGTCCGTGAGGGCCTTGACCGGGTCGATGACGCCCCAGCCGACGAGGCGGTCGTGGCCGGGGATGGAGCGTTCGGCCGTCTGCTCGATCTGGGCGACGATCTGGGCGGCCGTCCACTTGGGGTACTTGGCCTTCAGAAGGGCCGCCACCCCCGCCACGTACGGCGCGGAGAAGCTCGTGCCGTTGTCCGAGCAGTGGCCGCCGCCGGGGACCGTGGAGATCATGTCGACGCCGGGGGCCGCCACGCCGACGAACTCGCCGGACTGGGAGAAGGGCGCGCGTTCGTTGTTGCGGTCGGAGGACGCCACGGCCAGGACGCCGTCGTAGGAGGCCGGGTAGGTGATCTGCTCCTTGCCGCCGAGGCCGTCGTTGCCGGCCGAGGCCACGACCACGACCTGACGGGACAGGGCGTAGTCCACCGCGGCCTCCAGGCTCTGGGCGGGCCTGACGGCGTTGGCCGTGTCCTGGGAGATGTTGATGACGTCGGCACCCGCGTCGACGGCGTACCGGATCGATGAGGCGAGGGTCTTGGCGGTGCCGTTGCCCTCCGCGTCGTTCTGCTTGACGGGGATGATCGTGGCCTCGGGGGCCAGGCCCACGAAGCCGGTTCCCTTGGCGGGGCGGGCGGCGATGATGCCGGCCACGCGGGTGCCGTGGCCGACGGTGTCGGTGGTGCCCTGCGCGTTGCCCCGGTCGATCTCCTCGCCCTTGCCGTTCTTGGCGGGCAGGTAGTTCCTGCCCTTGGACGCGTCGACGGCGCCGGTGAGTTGGGGGTTCTTGACGTCGACGCCCGTGTCGATCACCGCGACCCGGACGCCGGCGCCCTTCGACTGCTCCCACAGTTCGTCCAGGTTGACGCGTTGCAGCGACCACGGCCGGCCTTCGTACTTCTTCGACGGGAACGTGCACTGTCCGCCGTCCTCGGCCCTGGCCTCGGGCGCCGGGAGGGCACACACCGCCGTCCCCGCGAGGAGCGCCGCCGCGAGGACGGTCGTCGCCGTACGGGGGATCCCGCCGAAGCGGCTTTCGTGCAGCATGTTCTCGTTCTCCTGGGGGGCCACGACCGCTACGAGCCCTGCGGCTGCCGGGCCGCCGCTTCCGACAGGCGGGGGCCGGTGGGCAGGAACGTCGACCAGTTCACCGGAACGGGGGACGGGTCCACCTTCTCGTAACCGAGGCGGGTCTGTGCGATGCGGGCCTCACTGAGTTGCTGCTCACGCTGCTTGTCGGAGGTTCCGATGCCCTTGTCGTCCGTGGCGCTGTCGCTGTTGGACTGCAGCGCGTACCGCAGTCCCGTGTCGGTGACCAGGAAGACGCCGCCCGCCTTGGTCTCGGTGCCCTGGAACTGCCGGTAGAGCTGACCGGAGCCCGGGGTGACGTACGCGCTGGAGGAACCTGTGGGCAGCTTGGCGGGGAAGTCCTCGCCCACCCAGGTGGACAGGGTCGTCGTACCGTTCTTGGCGTTCACCGAGCGCAGCACGTTGCAGACGGTGTTGCGGCCGGCGGTGGCGGAGGAGCCGTCGTTGACGGTCTTGGGCCGGTACGACGGCCAGGTCCGCTGTCCGTCGAAGTCGGTGCTGTCGACGACCGCGCCGGGACTGACCTGCTGCGCCTCACCGGCCTGCCCGACACGGACGAGGTCGCCGCTGTTGAGCAGCAGGGTGGCGGTGAACTCCGAGATGCGCGCCACGCTGCCCTGCAGGACCACGTAGTACTGCATGCGCCGGCCGTCGTAGGCCTTGATGACCATGCCGACCTTGTCGTACTGCCCGAGCATGTCGGAGGCTCCCGCGTCCGCGCCCGGGGTGCCCTTGATGTCGGGGATGGCGACCGGGTCGCCCTTGTGGAGGGTGTCGAGCCAGTCCTGGGAGACGCGTTGGGGGGCGCGCCCCTGGGTGTCGAGGGCCTTGAGGAGTTCCTTGTCGGTCGGATCCGCCAGCGGGTAGGCGTATCCGCGCGAGTCGACCACGTACTGGCTCTTGCCGTCCGGGCCGACGACGTACATCAGCTCACCTCCGGTGAGCCTGTCCGCGCCCTCGGTCCTGGACCACTCCTTCTGGGCGAGGACGAACGCCGCCTTCTGGATGGCCCGGCCGCCCGGTCCGGGACGCTCGCAGACCGCCCACCGCATGGCCTTCTCCGCCTCTTCGGGCGAGGGCAGGCGGTCGGGTGCGTAGGGGATGCCGATCGTGGCGCCGTGCGGGGGCTCGCCGCTGTCCAGCACGTCCTCGGCGACGGTGATGACGCTGTCCTTCTCGGGGTCCAGGAGGAGTTTGGCGGACGCCATGTTGAGGACCGGATGCAGCTGCTTCTCCCCGCCCGTCTTCAGTACGACGTACCGGGTCGTGGACTTGCTGGCCACGATCACGTGCGCCCCCGGCTCGTCCCACCCCTTCGGGGCCGTCGGGCTGAACATGCCGATCGCGCCGAAGACGGCGAGGACGACCACCCCGACGACGAGGCTCGGCACGACCGCTCTGAGCGGCTTGGGGGCCCCCTCCTCCGAGCCCGACGGAGAGGGTTGCAGGAAGGACGCGAGAGTGCGGCGCTTCGCGAAGGTGTAGGCGTTCAGTTCATCGCGCCGTGATGCCATCTGTGTTCGTTCTCTCCCCGTACGAAGCCATGGAGACCGGCGGAACGGTGATGCGGGCCACTGGTGTCCGCCCCGTCCCGGTCGCCTCTGGAACCTCGGCTGTCAGACCCGCACCTACTATGCCTGTTGCACCGTGGTGCGCGCGGCACGGGTAGGGTGCTGAAGCCTCGCCGCCTGCTGAGTGCGGTGTTTTTCGGGATAGTTCGGGGGTTTTGCAGTGATGGCTTCCGCACCGCGAACCCGGTCGCGATCGCAATCCGCGACGCGGCGGGCCGACGCGGCGCCGACCACTGATGGTTCCGCGGCTTCTCGCGGTGCCGCGAGGGCACGCGGTTCCTCGACCGCTCGCGGTTCCGTCACGCCGCACCTCCAGGCGCGTTCGGGTCGTGGCGGCTCCTTCGCTTTGCAACGGCTGGTGATGCTGGAGCTGGCCGCCGCGCTGGTGGTGTGCGGCTGGCTCGTCGGTCCCGCCGCCCTGGTGCCGGTGGGGGTGGTCGCCGGCGTCCTGGTACTGCTCGCCGTCGTACGCCGGCGGGGGCGTTCCCTGCCGGAGTGGCTGGGCAGTCAGCTGGCGCTGCGTGCCCGACTGCGCAGGGCCCCGGAGACGCCCCTGCCGCCGGGAGTGGACTCCAGCCTGGTCCCCGCCGTGGAGTGCGAGCCGAACCTGCGGACGTACCAGTACAGCCACCGCGACGACCACGACCGGCGCCCGGTGGGCATGGTGGGCGACGGGGGCTTCCTCACCGCCGTCCTCCAGGTGGAGGCCGGTGCCGGTGCCCTGCGCGCTGAGCGCGGGCGCACACCGCTGCCGCTCGCCCTGGTGCGGGACGTCCTCGACGTCGACGGGATCCGGCTGGAGTCGGCCCAGGTCGTGGTGCACACGCAGCCCGCGCCCGCACCCCATCTGCCGCAGCAGTCGGTCGTGGTGACGAACTACGCGCAGCTCCAGGCGGATACGGTCTCCCCCGCGGTCCGCATCATGTGGATCGCGCTGAAGCTCGACCCCGAGCTGTGCCCGGAGGCGGTGGCCGCGCGCGGCGGCGGGCTCCTCGGCGCGCAGAAGTGCCTGGTGCGCTCGGCGGGGCATCTGGCCAGCAGGCTGACCGGTGCCGGGTTCCGGGCGAACGTGCTCACGGAGGAGGAGCTGTCCGCGGCGCTCGCCACCTCGGCGTGTGCCAACCCGATGGTGACCTCCCAGCAGGGGCAGGGCGACGCGCCCCGGCGCCGGACCGAGGAGTCCAGCCGCAGCTGGCGCTGCGACAACCGGCGGCACACCACGTACTGGGTGCGGCGCTGGCCCCAGCTCGGTGGCTCCCACCCCGGGCTGCCGCAGTTGGTGGCCCAGTTGACGGCGGTGCCGGCGCTCGCGACGACGTTCAGTCTGACGCTGGCCCGCAGCGGGCAGCAGGACGTGTCGGTCACCGGGCATCTGCGGGTCACCGGTCGCAGCAGCACCGAACTGTCCGACGCGCGCCGGGCCCTGGAGCGCGCCGCGCGGCAGGCACGGACCGGGATCGTGCGCCTCGACCGTGAACAACTGCCCGGTGTGCTCGCCACTCTGCCGCTCGGAGGTGCCCGCTGATGGCCGTGACCACATCGACCGGGCCCACCGGTCCGGAGGCCGGTACGCGGTCGGCCGCCGGGCTCCGGGAGCGGCTGCGCGCCGGTTTCGGACTGCTGGGACCCCGGCATCCCCGGCACACGCTGTCCCTCTCCCAGGTCGACGCGCTCGCCCTGCCCGTCGGGGACGACGGTGTCGTGGTGGGCGTGGACGCCGGGGGCCGGCCCGCCGTTCTCGGGGTGAACCGTCCGACGCCGTTCGACATCCTGTTCATCGGCGGTCTGTGGACGGCGCAGGTGATGGCGCTGCGGGCGGCTGCGACCGGTGCGCGGGTCACGGTGGAGACCGGCCGGCCGGGCCACTGGGCCCAGGTCGTCCAGGCGGTCGGTGGCGGCCAGTCGGGGATGACCGTGCACGACGTGGGCCGGGTGCCGCCGCAGGGCGCCTCGGCCATGAGCCCGGTCCTGGTGATCCGGGACTGCGGTATGCGTCCGCCGCGTGGACGGGTGACGTCGGCGCCCTGGCAGTCGGTGCTCACCCTGCTGCCGTATCTCAGCCCGGTCGCTCCCCGGCTCATGCGGCAGGCGGGGCTCACGGGCATCCAGCGTGTCTCCCCGGACGAGGCGAGGGAGTTGGGGCGCGTCATGGCCCTGTCTCCGGCCGAGGTGGAGTCGTTGCCGACGCTCCCGGACGGCATGACCCTCTGGTGTGCCGACCGGGACCATCAGTACGTGATGGCTCAGCCCACCGACGCGGAGACGGGGTTGCTGGGAGCACCGCGTCGCATGGACTGACTCACCCGTCGTGCGGACGCTCCGTACCGCATCGGGAGCGGCTGCGGCGGACCCGCGTCACGGCTTGTCCTTCGCGTTGCTCTCCACGCCGAGGACCAGGTGGATCAGTCGCTTCCCCTTGTCCTCGGCCGGACGGGTCGCGGCCTTGGTGCCGAAGAAGACGCGGCCGTTCTGTACGACGACGTCGTTCTCGTACACCGTCGTCAGCGTCTCGGCCTCACTCGGCAGGTCGAAGTAGAGGTACGGGATCTCCCTGCCCGTCGCCGGGTCCAGACCGACCAGCGCGTTCGGGGCGACGTGGTCGTTGCTCAGGCTCAGGGCGAGGAGCTGGTCCCCGCTCATCCGCACCGGGCGGAGCAGCGAGCCCTCACCGGAGCGGAATTCCTTGGTGGCCCTGCCCGTCGCCAGGTCGAAGCCGGTGATCCGGTTGGAAAGGTGCTTCGTGGGCTGGTTCGCGCTGCGCACATAGACCTGGTCCGCGCCGACGGCGATGGTCGGACAGTCGTCGACGACGAGATAGTCGGTGGTGGGGCAGTCAGCGATGTACGCGCCGCCGCCCAGTCCGATGGTGGCGCGCGTGGCGCCCTTGTCGTCGAGGGAGATCAGACCGGTGAGCTCGGTGGCGCCCTCGGCGACGGCGACGACGGCCGGGTCGGTGGACGGCACGGTGAGGTCGCGTACGTCGTCGGCCGCGGAATACGTCCACAAGGTCCGGCCCGTCTCCGGGTCCACCTTGCGCACCTTGTACGTGACGTCCCGCGAGGATGCGTCCGGCACGCTGTCGTCGGCGCCCCCGCACTTCTGACGGATGATCAGCGCGCGTCCGCCGGCGGCGCCGAGGTCCTGGCAGGGGGCGGTGGCCTTGCTGGACCAGCGGCTCGCGCCCTTCTCCATGTCGTACCCGATGGTGCCGCCGCCCCAGGTCACGGCGACAGTGCCGTGCGTCAGGGTCACGCCGGGCCTGTCCGAGCCGGTGGCGCCCTCGGTGAAGCCGGTCGCGGGGCCGGCCGGGGAGTTGGGGAAGCGGGCCGACCAGACCAGGCGGCCGTCGTCGAGGTCGACGAGGCCGACCTGGTTGCAGTAGGCGTCCTTCTCCCGGTCGTTCGCGCGGAAGAGGACCGCTGTGCGGTTGTCGCCGGTCACGTGGCGTGTGTAGCCGCAGATCGGGCCGTCGAGTCCGAGCGCCCACTTCTCGTCGCCCGGGGACGCGTCGGTGCCGATGCGCAGGCCGACGATCGTCTTGTTGATGCCCTTGGCGAGGATCCGGTCGGTGGCCCACATGCCCGGCATCTCGAAGTGGTCCCCGGGGTTCATGTCGTCCACGGAGAACCGGAAGGCACGCTGTCCGACGGCGCTCGCGGGTCGCTTCTCGACCGTCTCGCGGACATCGAGCGGGCCCGGCCCCTCTTCCGCCTGTGGTTTGCCCGAGACGTTCCCCTCCTCGCCCCCGCCGTCCCGATAGAGCCAACCCCCGACGCCCAGCGCCGCGAGCACGACGAGCGCAAGGAGGCACAGGAGCACGTTCCGGGAGCGCCTTCCCTTCCCGCCCTTCGCGGTCGGCGGGAACTGAGGAGGCATGGCGGGGGGTGGGCCGAAGCTCACGCGTGGGTCCTCTTTCCGGGGATTCTCTGCGGGAGTGGATGACGGAGATCACCGCCACTATGCCTTGTTCCATGATCACCCACGGAGGTGGCCGCTCGGCGCCGGCAGGAGCACTGCGCGAAGCGCTGGTGGAAACGCCGGGTTCCGACGCATTTCACCGGTGCTCCACCCGGCTTGTTCAGGGAAGTCCTGGGGAGCATGCGTGGATGCGGGGGTCGTGCACGGCAGTTCGGGGGCAGGCTGTGAGGCATGTGACGGACGCGGAGTGGTGGGCGGGGCTGCCGGGGTGGTGCCTGTGGTGATTAGGCTGGGCCCCGGCGCGACGCCAGGACCCCGTGGACGGGGTGCCGGCGTCCCGGGGGGAGAGCCGGTGGATCGGACGACCTCGAACGGCCCCGGACAACGGCGAACGACGAGCAAGGGTCGCCCCAGCACGGCATGAGGGTGCTCGACCACACCAGGAGGAATTGTGAACAGCGATCGGGACGGGAACCGCGGGGGCTGGGCGACACCCGGCGATGACCAGCCCGACGCGGAGTCCGCAATCGAGACGACGGGCGAGTTCACCATCGACTACGCGCCGCCCGCCTGGTACACGCAGAACGCGTCCGGGGATTCCGGGCAGGACACCGGTTCGGCGGGGACCGTTCCCTCCCCTTCCGCTCCTCGGCCCCCGGCTCCCGCGGCACCCTTCACGCCGCCGCCTCCGTCGATGACGACTTCGCCGTACGCTTCCTCCGTCCCGACCACGCCTCCGGACGCCGAGGTGCCCCGTCTGCCCGTGGGGAGCGGTTTCGAGCCTCAGCAGCCGTCGGCGGCGGCAGAGCCCCGGCCCGAGGCGGAACCCGAGCAGCCGTCGGTGCCCTCGGAGTCGCGCGTCGAGCCCGAGAGTGACAACGGTGACCTCGAGAGCGGTGCCACCATGCGGTTCTCGGCCGCCGCCCTGAAGCGGGAGTTCGCGGAGCTCGCCGCCGCCGCCGACGAGGTGCGGCGGGGGCCCTCGGCCGAGGAACGGCCCGAGTCCGCCGCCGACGAGTCCGAGGGTTCCGCCGGGGAGGCGGATGACGCCGGCGCGGTCCCCTCCGACGCGGCCGCCGACGCCGATGACGTCTCGGCGGAGAACGACGACGCGGACCTCGACGCCGGCGAGACCGAGGGCGGCGAGGACGAAGGTGAGTCGGCGGCGGCCGGCGAAGTCCCTTCCGCCGATGCCCCGGACGCCGACGACGACGTCGAGTCGGCACCCGCCGCCGAACCCGGACCGGCTGCCGCCACCGAGCCCCAGGACGCCCCGCCCGCCGGTGCGCCCCCCGCCGCCCAGGGCCCGGTACCGCCGCTGCCTCCCTCGTACCCTCCGGCCGCGCCCGCGCCGGCGAGTCAGTGGCCCGCCGAGCCGCAGCCGATGCCCGGTGTGCCGGGGCAGCCGGGCGTTCCGGCGCAGCAGCCGCCCTTCCAGCCGCAGGCACCTCAGCCGGCGCCCGCCGCGTGGGCCGCGCAGGCCGGCTCACCGGTGACGCCGGACCAGGCTCCCGCCCAGGCCGGTTACGGCTTCCCTCCGCAGGGAGCCACTCCCCCGGCCGTGCCCCAGGCTCCGGGACCGCAGCCGGGTGGTGCTCCCGCCGCGGGTTACGGCTTCCCTCAGCCCCAACCCCAGGCACAGCCTCAGCCTCAGCCTCAGCCTCAGCCCAACTCTCCCTCTCCCCAGGGCGGTTACGGCTTCCCCCAGGGTCAGCCGGTCCCCGGCGTGCCGCACCAGGCGCAGCCGCAGGCGCACCCCGGTCAGATGCCGCAACCGCAGCCGCCGCACGCCGCGCAGCACCAGCAGCCGCCCCACCAGCCCCAGGCACAGGCACAGGCACATCCCCAGCAGCCGGTCGACCCCCGGCTCGGTACCGCCTGGCCGCAGCCCATCCAGCACGACCAGCGGCAGCCCACCAACCCCGGTGCGGCACCGCTCGGTTACACGGCGGCCGTGGAGCTCTCGTCGGACCGGCTGCTCAACAACAAGAAGCAGAAGGCCAAGAGCAGCCGCCCCGCGGCCGGCGGTTCGCGGTTCAAGCTGGGCGGGAAGAAGGAGGAGGCCGAGCGGCAGCGGAAGCTCGAGCTGATCCGCACGCCGGTGCTGTCCTGCTACCGCATCGCCGTCATCAGCCTCAAGGGCGGTGTCGGCAAGACGACCACGACCACCGCGCTGGGTTCGACGCTCGCCACCGAGCGGCAGGACAAGATCCTCGCGATCGACGCGAACCCGGACGCCGGTACGCTCGGCCGCCGGGTGCGCCGCGAGACCGGGGCCACCATCCGTGACCTCGTCCAGGCGATCCCGTACCTCAACTCGTACATGGACATCCGGCGGTTCACGTCCCAGGCGCCGTCCGGGCTCGAGATCATCGCCAACGACGTCGACCCGGCCGTGTCCACGACCTTCAACGACGAGGACTACCGGCGCGCGATCGACGTCCTGGGCAGGCAGTACCCGGTCATCCTGACCGACTCGGGCACCGGTCTGCTGTACAGCGCCATGCGCGGGGTCCTCGACCTCGCCGACCAGCTGATCATCATCTCGACGCCGTCCGTGGACGGTGCGAGCAGCGCCAGTACGACCCTGGACTGGCTGTCCGCGCACGGGTACGCCGACCTGGTCTCCCGGTCCATCACCGTCATCTCGGGGGTCCGCGAGACCGGCAAGATGATCAAGGTGGAGGACATCGTCAGCCACTTCCAGACGCGGTGCCGGGGCGTCGTCGTCGTGCCGTTCGACGAGCACCTGGCGGCCGGTGCCGAGGTCGACCTCGACATGATGCGGCCGAAGGTGCGGGAGGCGTACTTCAACCTCGCGGCGATGGTCGCCGAGGACTTCGTCCGCCACCAGCAGTCCCACGGCCTGTGGACGTCCGACGGCAACCCGCCGCCGGTCGCCGCGCCGCCCATGCCGGGCCACGACTTCGCTGGTCAGGGGATGCCCGGTCAGCCCGTGCCCGGTCAGCCGCCCTATCCGGGACAGCCTCACCCGGGGCAGCCCGGACCTGGGCAGTACGCGCCCCAGCCGGGACAGCCGCAGCCACAGCCGTACGGGCAGCCCGCGCAACAGCCGGGACAGCCGTACCCCCAGGCGCCCGGGCAGCCGTACCCGCAGCAGCCCCAGCCCCAGCAGGGCCAGGCCCCGCTCCCGCCGCAGCAGTAGGCCGACGGCCACCGGGCCCGCGCCGTCACCCGACGGCGCGGGCCTTCGCGCGTTCACGGTCAGAACCGGTGGGGACACGCCGCACTCTCACCGGCAAGGTGTCCATGGTCTCCGCCGGGCGGCCCGTACGGGAAAGGTGGGCCGTCGGCCGTGGAAGCGGCTGCGGGCCGCACGGCCGCCCGGAGCGCCGTCGCCCTGGTGGGGTGGCCGCCGGTCGTCGGCCTGCCGGTCAGGCCCGCTTGTCGTCCGCCGCGATGATCTCGCGGCACTCCTTGACGTCCTCCGCCATCCGCTCCAGGAGCGCGTCCAGCGTCTCGAACTTCGCCTGGCCCCGCACGAAGGCCAGGAAGTCCACGGCGACGTGCAGTCCGTACAGGTCGAGGCCGACGCGGTCGATGGCGTACGCCTCCACCGTGCGCTCGGTGCCCTCGAACTGCGGGTTGGTGCCGACGGAGATCGCGGCCGGCATCGCCTCGCCCTGGGCGTGCAGCCGGCCGGCGTAGACGCCGTCGGCGGGGATCGCGGTGTGCGGCAGGGTCTCGACGTTGGCCGTGGGGAAGCCCAGTTCCCGGCCGCGTTGGGCGCCGCGGACGACCACGCCCTCCACCCGGTGCGGGCGGCCCAGGATCTCGGCGGCGCCCCGGACGTCGCCCTCGGCGACCAGGCGGCGGGTCAGAGTGGAGGAGAACGGCTCGCCGCCGCCCGCCTCGCCGGACACGTACAGGTCGACGACCTCGACCTCGAAGTCGTAGATCCGGCCCTGCTCGGCGAGGAAGTCCACGTTCCCGGCGGCCTTGTGGCCGAAGCGGAAGTTGGGGCCCTCGACGACCGCCTTGGCGTGCAGCTTGTCGACCAGGACCTTGACCACGAAGTCGGCCGCGGACAGCTTCGAGAACTCCTTCGTGAACGGAAGGATCAGGACCGCGTCCACGCCCAGCTCGGCGCAGAGTTCGGCGCGGCGGTGGTGCGGGGCGAGCAGCGGCGGGTGGCTGCCGGGGCGGACGACCTCGCTGGGGTGCGGGTCGAAGGTGACGAGGACGGCGGGGACGCCCAGCTCGCGGGCGCGGTCCACGGCGTGCTTGATGATCAGCTGGTGTCCGCGGTGGACTCCGTCGTAGGAGCCGATGGTGACGACGCTGCGCCCCCAGTCCTCGGGGATGTCCTCCAAGCCACGCCAGCGCTGCACTGTGTCTGCTCCTTGTCGCACACTCGTCGGAGTCGAAGCCTGTGATGCAGGTCTAAGGGTGCCATGCCGGGCGCCGGGCGCCCGCATCGGCATGGGTGCTGTGACCGGCCGCACCCCGCTCCCGTGCCCCGGCCGTGATCAGGCGGGAACGCGGGTGCCCGCCAGGCCCTCGATCGTGCGGCGTGCGCTCGGGCCGACCAGCGCCGCCCACTGTTCGGGGGCGTCCACCAGCCAGCCGGCCACCCGCCCGGCGAACCCGGGGAGGTGGCGGGCCAGATCGACCAGGGCGCGGTCGAGGCGGGTGGCGCCGTCCGGGGTGCGGACCAGGAGCAGGGCGGTGCGGTGGACGAGGGTCCGCCGGCCGTCATCGTCCTGGGAGGCGGCGGCGCGCAGCAGCGCGTCCAGGACGGCGGGGTCGTCCTCGTGGGCCAGGAGGTGTTCGCGCAGCTCCCGGCGCAGAGAACCGGAGGCAGGGGCTCCGTCGCCGGCGAGGACGCCGGCCAGCGCGGCCCGCACCGGCTCGGGTCCGCCGTCCAGCAGTCCGGTGACCAGCGGGAGGAGTACGTCGCGGGCTGCGGGGCCCTGGTCGAGGCGCCGGTCGGTGTACGCGGCGACGTGTCCGGCGGTCTCCGGCCGTTCCTCCACGGCCTCCCCGATCAGTGCGGCGACCCGGCGGGCCAGCCGGGGTGTGGTGGCGTCGACGAGTCTGCGCAGCGCCTCCCCGGCGTCGGGGCCGTGCAGCCGGGCCCGGAAGGCGTCGAGGACCGGGTCGGGGTGGGTCGGCAGGGCGGCGGCCACCGCGCTCGGCGGCAGATACGGGTCGCCCGCGGCGAAGCGGGCCAGCGCCCGCGCCAGGTGCCGGTCACGGCTGCCCGGGTCCTGGACGAGCAGGGCGAGGGCGCCGCCGTGCAGGGGGCCGTCGGCGGGGCGGGTGAGCAGGACGAGGGCGGCGTGGCGCAGCAGGGTGCGGTCGGCGGCGGTGCGTGCGTGGGGCGCGACGCGCAGCCCGTGGATCACGGCCGCCGTGTGCCGGGCCGGCCGCTCGTCGCGCGCCCACCGGTCGACGGCCCGGCAGACGGCGGACGGCTCCTCCTCGGCCAGGACGGCGAGCAGTTCGTCGGCCCGTCGGTGCGTGCTGTCGGCGAGCACGTCGGTGAGGCCGTCCGGGTCACGGTGGCGGTGGGTGTGCAGCAGCGCCTGGGCGGCGGTCGCCACAGTGGCGTGCGGGGTGGCGGGCAGCGGCCGTTCGTCGTCGAACCAGCGGACCAGGAGCGGCTGTACGGTCGCGGGGGCGGCGGTGAGCAGGCGGGCGACGGTGTCGAGGTGGCGGGGGCCCGGCTCGTGCGGGGCGCCGTCGGCGAGGAGCAGGCGGCGCAGCAGGTCGAGGCGCGTGGCCTGCGGCAGCCGCAGGGCCGTCCAGAAGGCGGGCCCGAACTCCGCGGGCACGGGGTGCCCCTCCTCCCGCCGCTCCGCGATGCCGTCGGCGAGCAGGCGCAGCACCTGTGTGTACGGCGTCGCGTCGGGCACGCGCGTCAGCGTCCCGGCGAGGAGCCGGCCGGCCCACCAGGAGCGCGGATCGGTGTCCAGGGCGTGCACCAGCTCCTCCAGCGTCAGGGCGAGCTGGGGAATGCCGTGCTGGCGCCCGAGGTGCAGCAGTGCCTCGACGACGGGGCCGATGCGGTGGTGCGGGACGGGGAGGGTGCGGGTGTCGTGCGGGGCGTGGCGGCCGTGGACGAGGACGCGCAGGGCCTCGTGCAGGTCGAGGTGGGTGCCCTGGAGCCAGTCGGCGAGCTCCTCGTGGGCGAAGCGGTAGCC
This sequence comes from Streptomyces sp. NPDC093586, assembly GCF_044764905.1. NCBI lineage: Bacteria > Bacillati > Actinomycetota > Actinomycetes > Kitasatosporales > Streptomycetaceae > Streptomyces > Streptomyces sp. NPDC093586. Next base: position 45,989 of record NZ_JBIWJA010000041.1, read on the forward strand.
GTCGCCGGCGGGTACGAGGAGGCCTTCGGCGAGTACGGCGTGCGCCCAGCCGGTGCCGCCGCCGAGCCGGGCCGGCGCCGGGCCCCAGGAGAACACGGCGGCGAAGGCCTCCTGGTCCAGCTCTCCCTGCCCGGGGCCGAGGCTGCGCCGGGCGGCCTCGTGGACCTGCCCCTGGACTCGTGCCGCGAGCCGGCGCACGGCGGTGCCGCGCAGGCCGTTCTGCGCGGCCAGCCGGGTGGCGACGCGCAGGCACATCAGGTCCAGGTAGGCCCCGAAGACCGCGTCCCGGTCGATGCGGACGGCCGACAAGGGACCTTGGAGGGCCGCCTGGACCTCGGAGAGCAGACGGAGGGTGAGGGGGTGGCGTCCGTCGCCGTCCGGCAGGACCCCGTCCGCCACGCCGTACCGCGCCCGGGCCTCCGTCGCCTCGTCGTCGCGCAGGTCCCCGAGACGTACGCAGGGCGGGAGGGGGTCGCTCCCCGTGCGGGTGTCCGCGCGGGGCACCGCGTCCGCGCCCGCGGGGATCCCCGCCGGGACGAGCCGGGCCCCGGCTCCCGCCGTCCCTTCGCCGGAGTGCCCGAACTCCTCGCAGCGCCCGGCACCGCCCCCCGCGAGCCGCTCGGCGGCCTCCCGCCCGAGGACCACCGGGGCGTTCCCGGCCGCGGAGCGCTCCGCTCCCCCGCCCGGCACCCGCCGAAGCACCGGCCGCTCCCCCGCCCCGGGGAGAGCCGTCGGCCCCGTGCGCCCGGCCCCGTGCAGCGCCTCCCGTGGGAACTCCGCCCCCGCCCGCTCCCAGTACTCCGCCCGGCACGCCACGATCAGCCGCGTCCCCGTCTCCCGCAGCCAGGCCGTCGTGCCCTCGGTCCACTCGGCGAGGCGGTGGGCCAGGACCGGCGGCATCTCCTCGGGGCCGTCGAGGACGATCAGCAGGGGGCGGCCGGCGGAGCCGGCGAGGCGGGCGAGGCGCTCCGGGGTGACGTCGCCGAGCCCGGCCGCCGGGCGGGGCCGGTCCGAGGCGGCCACGAGGCGCGCGGCGCGGGCCAGCGTCCTGCGTGCCGCGTCGGCCACCGACGCGTCGTCGTCGCGCAGGTCGGCGCCGCGCAGCCACAGCGTGGGGGCGGGGTCCGGCCCCCGGAAGCGGCGGGCGGTGAGGCCCGCCAGCTCGGTCGTGCGGCCCGTCCCGGGCGCGCCGACGAGCCCGAGGACGTGGGTCGGTCCGCCCGTGCGGGCGGTGAACGCGGCCAGCTCGCGGGCGGCCTCGGCTCGCCGGACCGTCACCGCGAGGTCCGACGGAGCCGGTCCCGGACCGTATCCGCGCACCGCCGTCGCCGTGAGCTCCAGAACCCCCGCCGGATTGAGGTCGGCGCCGTACGCCGGGACCGTCTCCGCGTTCTCGGCGAGCAGGTCGGCGAGCGGGCCGGAGGCCGCGCGCAGCGGCACGGCGAAGCCGACGTCACGGTGTCCGGAGGACAGGGCGGTGCCGAGGACGCCGAGAACGGCGCCGGTCGTGACGTCGAGCACGGGTCCGCCGGCCGCGCCGCCGCCGAGCCGCAGCGCGTCCCGCCCGGAGGTGCCGACCGCCAGCTCCAGGGCGCCGCCGACGCGGTGGAAGCGGTCGGTGGCCGTGTAGGTGACGTCGGTGGTGCCGAGGACCCGGGCCTCGCGCCAGCAGCCTGCGGCGATCCGGACGTAGGTCCCCGCCTCGATCCGGTCCCGCACGGTGACGGGCAGCGGGTCGATGCCGAGTCCCCCGGCGCGTACGAGGGCCAGGCCGAGACCGGGCAGCGGGGTCACGTCCGCGGCGGCCACGACCAGGCGGCGGTCCCCGGCGGTGCGCAGGACGAGCCGGCTCAGGCCGTCGACCGCTTCGTGGCTGGTGATCACCGTGCCGTGGTGGTCGGCGGCGAATCCGGTGCCCCGGGGGCGGCCGGCCAGGTCGTGGACGCGGACGAGGACGCCGTCCGCGTCGCCGGGGGACGGCAGGGCGCCGTCGTGCGGGCCCGGTAGGCCGTTCCGCGACAGCCGCCGTGCGCTGTCGCCCGCCTCCCGGGACCGGTTCCGCGACGCCATCGCCGCACCTCCCCGCCGTACCGCCGTACACCCCTGTTCTGCTCGACGGTAGGCACGTGAAGATCGGCGGGACAGATCCCCACGCGAACGCGCCCCCTTCCACTCCCCCGGTTCACTCCGAGCGCCTGCCCGGACGGGTGAACAGAGGGGAGAGGTTGGATAGACCCTAGAGGGTGGGGGAACCGAGGGGGGCCGTGGAGCGGCGGCGGTGGCAGTCCCCGTGACCGCCGCTCCACGGACGGGAGTTGACGAGGCGTCGGGTCAGCCGAAGACGGCCAGGCTCTTCGCCTTGCCCCGGTGTTCCTCCACGATCGCGAGGAAGCGGCCCTCGGGATCGAAGACGGCCACGGCACCGGCGCCCGCGTAGGTCTCGGGCATCTCCAGCCGCACCCCGTTGAGGAGCAGCCGGGCCCGCTTGGCGTCCACGTCCCAGCGCGGGAAGGCGGCGGCCGCCGCGTCGGCGACCGGCATGACCGCGAGGTCCTGCTGGAGCTGGTCCAGCGTCTTCGCGGTGTCCAGCTTGTACGGGCCGACGCGGGTGCGGCGCAGCGCGGTCAGGTGGCCGCCCACGCCGAGGCCGGCGCCGAGGTCGCGGGCCAGAGCGCGGATGTAGGTGCCGGAGGAGCAGACCACCGAGACCACCAGGTCCAGCACCGGGGTGCCGTCCTCGGCGACGGCGTCCCGGACGTCGTACACCGCGAAGGAGGAGACGGTGACGGGACGGGCGGGGATCTCGAACTCCTCGCCCTCGCGCGCCCGCTTGTAGGAGCGCACGCCGTTGATCTTGATGGCGCTGACCTTGGACGGCACCTGCATGATCTCGCCGGTCAGCTCGGCGACGCCGGCGTCGATCGCCTCCCGGGTGACCTTCGAGGCGTCCTGCGACCTCGTGATCTCGCCCTCGGCGTCGTCCGTCAGCGTCGTCTGCCCGAGCCTGATGGTGCCCAGGTACTCCTTCTCGGTGAGGGCGAGGTGCCCGAGGAGCTTGGTGGCCCGCTCCACGCCGAGGACCAGGACGCCCGTCGCCATCGGGTCGAGCGTGCCGGCGTGCCCGACGCGCCGCGTCCGGGCGATGCCCCGCATCTTGGCGACGACGTCGTGCGAAGTGAAGCCCGACGGCTTGTCGACGATGACAAGGCCGTCGGGCGTGGTGTGCTTGGCGGTCATTCGGTGGTGTCGTCCGTCTCGTCGTCCTCGGCGCCCGGCTTCTTGTACGGGTCCGGCTCACCGGCGTACGTGGCGCCCGCGGACACCTCGCGCACCTTCGCGTCGGACTGGCGCGCCTTGTCGAGGAGGTCCTCGATGTTCCGGGCGGTGTCCGGGAGGGCGTCCATGACGAAGGTCAGGGTGGGCGTGAACTTCACGCCGGCCGCCTTGCCGACCTCGGAGCGCAGGATGCCCTTGGCGCTCTCCAGTCCGGCGGAGGCGGCCTGGCGCTCCTCGTCGTCCCCGTAGACCGTGTAGAAGACGGTCGCCTCCCGCAGGTCACCCGTGACCCGGGTGTCCGTGATGGTGACGTGCGAGCCGAGCCGCGGGTCCTTGATCCCGCGCTGCAGCTTCTGGGCCACCACCTCTCGGATGAGGTCCGCCAGCCTTTTCGCCCGCGCGTTGTCGGCCACTGGTCCGTCTCCCGTTCTTTCCTGTCTCTGTTCTTGGGCTGGGGAAGTCAGTCGTCCTCGCCGTGGAAGCGCCGTCTGACCGACAGCAGTTCCACCTCGGGACGGGCGGCGACCAGCCGTTCGCACCGGTCGAGCACGTCGGTCAGGTGCCCCGCGTCCGCGGAGACCACGGCGAGACCGATACCGGCCCGCCGGTGCAGATCCATGTTCTCCACCTCGGCCGCGCTCACGGCGTACTTCCGCTGGAGCTCGGCGATGATCGGGCGGACGACGGAGCGCTTCTCCTTCAGCGACCGTACGTCGCCGAGGAGGAGGTCGAAGGACAGCGTCCCCACGTACATGTGTGTATCCGGATGACCCGCCGGTACGGGATCGATGGCCCCGCCACAGGTGTGGGCGGGGACATCAAGAACGGTACCCCGATCCGGCCGGTGGCTCGACGGGGTTTCCCCGCCGGCCGCGCGCCGTCGCGGGGTGCCGCAGACAGCGGCCGGCCGGCCGACGGGACGGATCCCGTCGGCCGGCCGGAGCAGTCGGGTGTCACACCCGCGGCTTCTCGCGCATCTCGTACGTCGCGATGACGTCGTCGACCTTGATGTCGTTGAAGTTTCCGAGGTTGATACCGCCCTCGAAGCCTTCGCGGATCTCGGTGACGTCGTCCTTGAAGCGACGCAGACCCTCGATGTTGAGGTTCTCCGCGATGACCTTGCCGTCGCGGATGAGGCGCGCCTTGGTGTTGCGCTTGACCTCGCCGGAGCGGATGAGAACACCCGCGATGTTGCCCAGCTTGGACGAGCGGAAGACCTCGCGGATCTCCGCCGTGCCGAGCTCGACCTCTTCGTACTCCGGCTTGAGCATGCCCTTGAGGGCCGCCTCGATCTCCTCGATCGCCTGGTAGATGACCGAGTAGTACCGGACGTCCACACCCTCGCGCTCGGCCATCTGCGCGGCACGCCCGGCGGCGCGCACGTTGAAGCCGATCACGATGGCGTCGGAACCCATCGCCAGGTCGATGTCGGACTCCGTGACCGCACCGACGCCGCGGTGCAGGACGCGGATGTCGACCTCTTCGCCGACGTCCAGCTGGAGCAGCGAGGACTCGAGGGCCTCGACCGAACCGGAGGCGTCACCCTTGATGATCAGGTTCAGCTGCTGGACCTCGCCGGCCTTGAGCACCTTGTCCAGGTCCTCCAGCGACACGCGGCGCGTGCGCTTGGCGAACGCGGCGTTCCGCTCGCGGGCGGCACGCTTCTCCGCGATCTGGCGGGCCGTACGGTCCTCCTCGACCACGATGAAGTTGTCACCGGCGCCCGGGACGTTGGTCAGGCCCAGGACCTGGACCGGCGTCGACGGACCCGCCTCGGCGACGTTGTTGCCGTTGTCGTCGAGCATGGCGCGGACGCGGCCGTAGGCGTCGCCCACCACCATCGTGTCGCCGACCCGCAGCGTGCCTCGCTGGACGAGGACCGTCGCCACGGCACCGCGGCCGCGGTCGAGACGGGACTCGATCGAGATGCCCTGCGCGTCCTGGTTCGGGTTGGCCCGCAGGTCGAGCGAGGCGTCCGCGGTGAGGACCACGGCCTCCAGCAGGGAGTCGATGTGCAGACCCTGCTTGGCGGAGATGTCGACGAACATGGTGTCGCCGCCGTACTCCTCGGCCACCAGGCCGTACTCGGTCAGCTGACCGCGCACCTTGGTCGGGTCGGCGCCCTCGACGTCGATCTTGTTGACCGCGACGACGATCGGGACGTCGGCCGCCTTGGCGTGGTTGAGCGCCTCGACCGTCTGCGGCATGACGCCGTCGTTGGCCGCGACGACCAGGATCGCGATGTCGGTCGAGCGCGCACCACGGGCACGCATGGCGGTGAACGCCTCGTGACCCGGGGTGTCGATGAAGGTGATCCTGCGCTCTTCGTCGTTGACCTCGGTCGCGACCTGGTAGGCACCGATGTGCTGGGTGATGCCGCCGGCCTCGCCCGCGATGACGTTCGTCTTGCGGATGGCGTCGAGCAGTCGGGTCTTACCGTGGTCGACGTGACCCATGACGGTCACCACCGGCGGACGGACGACCAGGTCCTCCTCGGAGCCCTCGTCCTCGCCGAACTCCAGGTCGAAGGACTCGAGCAGCTCGCGGTCCTCCTCCTCCGGGCTGACGATCTGAACGTCGTAGTTCATCTCGCCGGCGAGGAGCTGGAGCGTCTCGTCGGAGACGGACTGGGTCGCGGTGACCATCTCGCCGAGGTTCATCATGACCGCGACGAGCGACGCCGGGTTGGCGTTGATCTTCTCCGCGAAGTCGGTGAGCGACGCACCGCGCGACAGGCGAATGGTCTCGCCGTTGCCGCGAGGCAGCATCACGCCGCCGACCGACGGGGCCTGCATGGCCTCGTACTCCTGGCGCCTCTGCCGCTTCGACTTGCGACCGCGACGCGCGGGACCGCCGGGACGGCCGAAGGCGCCCTGCGTGCCACCACGGCCACCGGGACCGCCGGGACGACCGCCGAAGCCGGGACGGCCACCGCCGCCGCCGAAGCCGCCGCCACCGCCGGGACGACCGGCGAAGCCGCCGCCGCCACCGGGACGACCGCCGCCGCCGGGGCCGGCGGGACGACCGGCGAAGCCGCCGCCACCGGGGCGACCGCCGCCGCCGGGACGACCGGCACCACCGGGACCGCGACCGCCGCCACCGGGGCCGGGACGCGGGCCGGCAGCGGGACGCTGCGGCATCATGCCGGGGTTCGGACGCGGACCGCCGCCGGGACGGGGACCGGCCGCGCCGCCCTGCGGACGCGGCATCGAGCCCGGGGTCGGGCGGTTGCCGCCCGGAGCCTGGGGACGCGGACCGCCGCCCTGGCCGGGAGCCTGCGGACGGGGACCGGCGCCGGGGGCACCGGGGCCACCGGGACGCGGGCCGCCCTGCGGGCGGGGCGCCTGCGGGCGCGCCATGCCGGCGTTGCCGCCGGAGGTGAAGGGGTTGTTGCCCGGACGCGGACCGCCGGGGCGGCCGCCGGGACGCTGTGCCGGGGCACCGGGACGCTGGCCGGCGGGACGGCCCTGGCCGCCCTGCTGACCGCGGTCCTGGCCGGGACCGGCGGGACGACCGCCGGGCTTCGGGGCGCCGGGACGCGCGGCGGCGGGTCGGGGAGCGGACGGCGCCGGGGCGGCGGGGGCCGCCGGGGGCGCGGTGAACTCCGGCGCGGCCGGAGCCGGACGCGGGGCCGGCTTGGGGCCCGGCGTCGGACGCGGCCCCGGGGTCGCCGGCGCGGGCGCCGACGGAGCCGCGGGCTGCTCCGCGGCCGCGGGCTTGGGTGCGGCCGGGGGCTTGGGTGCGGCCGGACGGGCCGCCTGCGCCGGGGAGGGCGCGGCGGGCCTGGGGGCGGCCTTGCGCGGGGCGGGCTTGGCGGTCTTGCCGTTGCCACCGCCCTGGAAGGCGTCTGTCAGCTTGCGTACTACGGGCGCTTCGATGGTCGAAGACGCCGAACGGACGAACTCACCGAGTTCCTGGAGCTTGGCCATGACGACCTTGCTCTCGACACCGAACTCCTTGGCGAGTTCGTATACCCGGACCTTAGCCACTTCGCTCCTCTGAGGTCCGGGTTGCGTCCGGACCGTCGCTAGTTCATGGGCGTACTCATCGCGTACTCATCGAGTGCTCATCGCAATCTCGACCTGCTTTCGACTCGCGAGGTACCAGACCGCACGGGGTTCCGTGCGGCACGTCTTCCTTACCAGGTTGCTCACATGGTGCCTTCAGCAACCTTGTGCCTGCTCGACGTAGCGGCGCAACGCCTTTACGTCGAGCGGACCCGGGACGCGGAGCGCCCGCGGGAACGCCTTGCGGCGCACCGCCTGGTCGACACAGACCGCGGCGGGGTGCACGTACGCACCCCGGCCGGGCAGCGTACCGCGTACATCGGGGACGCACGCGTCCTCGATCACCACGGTCCGCAGCAGCTCGCTCTTGACCGCTCGCTCCCGGCACCCCACGCAGGTGCGCTCAGGGCGTGCGCGGCCAGATGTCCGGCCAGACACTCCTCAGTCTACCTCCCCGGGCCGACCTCACCCCTTTGGGGCAAGAATCGAACACATGCCGTGCACCAACCTGTCGTGATCTCAGCGGCGGGCGGCTTGGATCTATTCCCCGTTCCCGGCCGGGCGGCCGGGCCGTCCTACTCCGCGGGACGCTCGGCGGGCTGCTCGGTGTCCGGCCGGATGTCGATCCGCCAGCCGGTCAGCCGGGCCGCGAGCCGGGCGTTCTGGCCTTCCTTGCCGATCGCCAGCGACAGCTGGTAGTCCGGCACGATCACCCGCGCGGAGCGGGCCCCCAGATCCACGATCTCGACCTTGGAGACGCGGGCCGGGGAGAGCGCGTTCGCCACCATCTCGGCCGGGTCGTCCGACCAGTCGACGATGTCGATCTTCTCGCCGTTCAGCTCGCCCATCACGTTGCGGACCCGGCCGCCCATGGGGCCGATGCAGGCGCCCTTGGCGTTCAGACCCGAGCGGGTGGAGCGCACGGCGATCTTCGTGCGGTGGCCGGCCTCGCGGGCGATGGCGGCGATCTCGACGGAACCGTCGGCGATCTCCGGCACCTCCAGGGCGAAGAGCTTCTTCACCAGGTTGGGGTGCGTGCGCGAGAGGGTCACGGACGGACCGCGCACGCCCTTCGCCACCCGGACGACGTAGCTGCGCAGCCGCGTGCCGTGCGGGTAGCTCTCGCCGGGGACCTGCTCCTGCACCGGCAGGATGGCCTCCAGCTTGCCGATGTCGACGAGCACGTTCTTCGGGTCGCGGCCCTGCTGGACCACTCCGGTGACGATGTCGCCCTCGCGGCCCGCGTACTCGCCGAGCGTCGCGTCGTCCTCGGCGTCGCGCAGCCGCTGCAGGATGACCTGCTTGGCGGTGGTGGCGGCGATACGGCCGAAGTCCGACGGGGTGTCGTCGAACTCGCGGGGCTGCTGGCCCTCTTCGAGGTCGTCGGGGTCCTCCTTCGCCCACACGGTCACATGCCCGGTCTCCCGGTTGAGCTCCACGCGCGCGTGCCGGCGGCTTCCCTCGGTGCGGTGATAGGCGATGAGGAGGGCCGACTCGATCGCCTTGACCAGCAGGTCGAAGGAGATCTCCTTCTCCCGTACCAAGCCCCGCAGGGCGCTCATGTCGATGTCCACGGCTACGCCTCCTCCTCTTCCGTCATGTCCTTCTGGTCCTTCTGGTCCTGCTTGTCCCTGCGGTTGAACTCGACCTGGACGCGCGCCTTGTCGATGTCGCCGAAGGCGAGTCTGCGGGTGGTGGCCCTTCGGCCCTTCACTCCGGGTACTTCGAGGTCGAGTCCGTCGTCGTCCACGCCGAGGATCCGGGCGACCAGTTCGCCGCCCTCGTGGAGCTGGAACCGCACCAGGCGGTCCACGGCGCGCGCGTAGTGGCGGTGTTCCGTCAGGGAGCGTTCCGCGCCCGGCGTTCCGACCTCGAGGGTGTACTCCGCGTCGCCCATCGCGTCCGTCTCGTCGAGCTTCGCCGAGAGCGCGCGGCTCACATCGGCGATCCGGTCGAGGTCCGCACCGGTGTCGGAGTCGACGACGACACGCAGCACGCGCTTGCGCCCGACCGAGTCCACGGCGATCTCTTCGAGGTCCAGACCCTGGGAGGTGACGAGCGGCTCCAACAGCTCTCGCAGCCTCTCGCTCTGGGTGGTGCTCATCCGGGTGACTCCTCGGCCGCGTGTGCTGTTGTGGGATGGGTCGCGTGTCTGGTCAAAGGGTATCCGGTCGCGGGGGGTGTTGCCGTCCACCCGGCACCGGCGGTGCCGCCGAGTGGTGCCCGGGCGAGGCCCGGGTACCGTGATCACGGGCGTGCCGCGCCGCTGGTCCCCGCTCCTTTCGCCGCGCGCCCTCGCTCACCCGTCGGTTCCGTACGAGTCTGCCGAGGACGTCTGCCGTGTCGTTCCCCTCATCGCCGCGCCTGCCCACGGGGCCGCGCCGAAGGAGTCTGCTCGCCTCGGCCGCCGGGGCCGCCCTGCTCGCCGGCTGTTCCGGCGGCTCCGGTACCGGCACCACGGGCGCCGTGCCGTCCGCCGACGAACGGGCACGCGCGCGTGCGGCGCGGGACAGCGAGGTGCTGGCCGCGCGGTACGACGCGGTGATCGCCGCGCATCCGGGGCTGGCCGCGCGGCTGCGGCCCCTGCGGGACGAGGTCGTACGGCACGCGGAGGCGTTCGGCGGCGCGCGCCCCGCCTCCCCGAAGGCGTCGCCGTCGGGCTCGGCGCGGGCCGCCGGGCCGGGGGACGGCTCCGGTGTGCCGGTGAACGAGAAGGACGCGCTGGCCGGGCTGGCCGCCGCCGAGCGCGAGCTGGCCGACCGGCGGGCCGGGGCGCTGCTGGAGGTACCGGGCGAGTCGGCACGGCTGCTGGCGTCGGTGGCGGCGGCCGGGGCGGCGCACGTGTTCCTGCTGACGGAGGGTGACAGGTGAGCGAGGCGAAGGACCGGGTGCTGGACGCCCTCCAGGCGGCGTTGGCGGCCGAGCACGCCGCGGTGTACGGCTACGGGGTCGTCGGCGGGCGGATCGGCGAGGAGCGGCGCGCCGAGGCGCGGACGGCCTACGACGCGCACCGGGCGCGGCGGGACGCGCTGGTGCGCGAGGTGGGCGATCTGGGCGGCAGGCCGGTCGCCGCGGCGGCCGGGTACGCGCTGCCCTTCGCGGTGCCGGACGCGGCGGCCGCGGTGCGGCTGGCGGCCGAGCTGGAGAGCCGGACGGCCGGGGTCTACTCCGACCTGGTGCGGGCGGCCGGGGGCGAGCTGCGGGCCACGGCGGCCGGGGCGCTGCGGGAGGCGGCGGTCCGGGCCGTGCGCTGGCGCGGCGGGAGCGTAGCCTTCCCTGGGCTCGCCGAGCGGGCCGGCACACCGTCGGCCTCGGCGACACCGACTGCGTAACACGTACGGCAGGTCCCGTACGGGAAGGGAACGGCTCGCGCATGGCTTTCGAACCGCCGCCGCGTCTGGTCAGGGCGCTCGGTGAGACGGCACCGGTCGGGGACGACTGGCTGGAGAAGCTGCCGGAGACGGCGCGGGAGGCCGTGGCGCTGTGCGGGGTGACCGTCGAACGGGTGCAGGTGCCCGGCGGACGCAGCAGCCTGGTGCTCCTGGTGCGGCGGGCCGACGGGACGCCGGCGGTGCTCAAGCTGGCCCCCCGCCGGGCCCGGCCCGGGAGCGAGCGGGCTGCGCTCGCCCACTGGGGCGGGCTGGGCGCCGTGCAACTGCTCGACGGGGACACGCCGGAGGGCGTGCTGCTGCTGGAGCGGCTGCATCCGGACGTCTCGGTGCGGTCCCTGCCCGAGTCGAAGGCACTGCTGGAGGCCGCGGGCACGCTGCGGCGGCTGTGGGTGGAGCCGCCCGCCGGTCACTCCTTCGAGACCGTGGCCGAGCGGACCGGACGGCAGGCCGAGGCCATGCGGGCGGGTGCCGCGGCCGATCCTGGGGTGGCCGCACTGGTGGACGCGGCGTTGGCGGCCCGCGAGGAGCTGCTGGCCGCGCCGCCCGAACAGCGGCTGCTGCACGGCACGTTCCGGCAGAGCAAGGTGCTCGCCGGGGACCGGATGCCGTGGCTGGCCGTGGGGCCGGACCCGGTGGTCGGCGAGAGCGCCTTCGATCTGGCGCGGCTGGTGCGGGACCGGGTGGAGGACCTGATCGCCCAGCCGTCCGGCGCCGCGACGACCCGGCGGAGGGTGAAGCGGCTCGCCGAGTCGCTGGAGGTCGACCAGGAACGGCTGCGCGGCTGGACGCTGTTCCGCGCGGTCGAGTCGGGCGTGCGGGCCCATCGGGTCGGGCGCGAGCGGGACGCGGAGCTGCTGCTGGAGTTCGCCACCTGGCTGTGAGCGGGTGCCTGCGGGTGCCTGCGGGTCCTGCGGCGCGTGGGCGGGTGCCTGCGGCGCGTGGGCGGGCGTGCCTGCGGCGGCCTGTGCTGGGTGGGTGGGGTGCGGGGTGCCTGCGGCGCCTGTGCGGGTGGGGTGCCTGCGGCGGCCTGTGGCGGGTTCGGTGGGGGTGCGCGTAGCGCCTTCGGTGGGCTGTGGGTCGGGGCCGCGCCGGGGGGTGTCCGTCCTCGGAACGGCGCGGAATCGGGTACTGACCAACAGGCGAGGCGTTGACGCGCCAACCGCTGCGGGCGGACACCCCCCGACACGTCCCCTTCCCGCCGTACGCGACTGACCCCCGTCACCCACTCAGCTGCGGGCAGCCGTGCCGCTGGGGGTACCCCCCTCCGGGGGAGGCATCCCCCGTCCGTGTCGGGCAACGGCAGCACCGGGCCGCACGCACGTCGGGTGCGGGGACGAACGTCGCCTCCCCCTAGGCCGTCAGTTGGTCAGGCGGGCGATGGCCTCATCGACCGTCAGTTCCTCGCGCTCGCCGGTGCGGCGGTCCTTCAGTTCCACCACGCCTTCGGCGGAGCGGCGGCCGGCGACCAGGATCTGCGGGACGCCGATGAGCTCGGCGTCCGTGAACTTGACGCCCGGGGAGACGCCGGCCCGGTCGTCCACCAGGACGCGGACGCCCGCGGCGGCCAGCTTGTCGGAGAGCTCCAGGGCCAGCTCGGTCTGCAGGGCCTTGCCGGCGGCGACGACGTGGACGTCGGCCGGGGCGACCTCCTTGGACCAGACGAGGCCCTTCTCGTCGGCGTGCTGCTCGGCGAGGGCGGCCACGGCACGCGAGACGCCGATGCCGTAGGAGCCCATGGTGACGCGGGCCGGCTTGCCGTTCTGGCCGAGGACGTCGAGCTTGAGGGCGTCGGTGTACTTGCGGCCCAGCTGGAAGATGTGGCCGATCTCGATGGCGCGGTCCAGCTTCAGGCCGGTGCCGCACTTCGGGCAGGGGTCGCCCTCCCGGACCACGACGACGTCGACGTACTCGTCGACCTCGAAGTCGCGGCCGGCGACGACGTTCTTGGCGTGGGTGTGCTCCTTGTTGGCGCCCGTGATCCAGGCGGTGCCCGGCGCCACGCGCGGGTCGGCGATGTACTTCAGCTTGTCGCCGAAGCCCTGCGGGCCGACGTAGCCGCGGACCAGGTCGGGGCGGCCAACGAAGTCCTCGGCGGTGACCAGCTCGACGGCGGCCGGGGCGAAGTGCGCCTCGACCTTGTCCATGTCGACCTCGCGGTCGCCGGGCACGCCCACGGCGACGATCTCGCCGTCCACCTTGACCAGCAGGTTCTTCAGCGTGGCGGAGGCCGGGACGCCGAGGGAGGCGGCGAGGGTCTCGATGGTCGGGGTGTCGGGGGTCGGGATGTCCTCGGCGGCGGGCACTCCGGCCGCGTCCACCGGCTGGAGGGTGTAGGTGATCGCCTCGGTGTTGGCGGCGAAGTCGCAGTTCGGGCAGTCCGCGAAGGTGTCCTCGCCGGCCTCGGCGGGCGCGAGGAACTCCTCGGACTTCGAGCCGCCCATCGCGCCGGCGGTGGCCGCGCAGATGCGGTAGTCGAGGCCGAGGCGCTCGAAGATGCGCTGGTAGGCGGCGCGGTGCAGGGCGTAGGACTCGGCGAGGCCCTCGTCGGCGACGTCGAAGGAGTAGGAGTCCTTCATCAGGAACTCGCGGCCGCGCAGGATGCCGGCCCGGGGGCGGGCCTCGTCGCGGTACTTGTTCTGGATCTGGTAGAGGATGACCGGCAGGTCCTTGTAGGAGGACGCCTGGTCCTTCACCAGCAGCGTGAAGATCTCCTCGTGGGTGGGGCCGAGGAGGTAGTCGGCGCCCTTGCGGTCCTGGAGGCGGAACAGCTCGGGGCCGTACTCCTCCCAGCGGCCGGTGGCCTCGTACGGCTCGCGCGGCAGCAGGGCGGGGAGCTGCACTTCCTGGGCGCCGATGGCGTCCATCTCCTCGCGGACGATGCGCTCGATGTTGCCGAGGACCTTCTTGCCGAGCGGCAGCCAGCTCCACAGACCGGCGGCGGTGCGGCGCACGTACCCGGCGCGGACCAGCAGCTTGTGGCTGAGGACCTCGGCGTCCGCCGGGTCGTCGCGCAGCGTCTTCGCCATCAACTTCGACATGCGCTGGACCGGTGCGTTGGCCATGGTTCTCGTGTCTCCTGCTGCGTAAGGGTGGTGCTAGGAGGTTAGCCGGGTGGTCCGGCGCGGTGGAAATCGGTTATGGCCTGCGCAGTGGGAGGGGCGCGCCCATCACGGCGTACGGCCGGGGAGCGCTGGGGAACAGGACCCGGCGGGCGAGGTCGGTGTAGCCGAGGGAGCGGTAGAGGCCGCGGGCGGGGCTCTCGGTGTCGATCGCGGAGAGGATCGAGCGGGGTTCGGCGGCGGTGTCGGTGATCGTGGTGATCAGCGCGCGGCCCGCACCGCGGTTCTGGTGGGCCGGGTGGACGTGGAGTTCGGTGATGACGAAGGAGTCGTCGAGCCAGTCGTCGTTGTGCTGGGCGCGGAGGTAGGGCTCGACGACGGTGGACCACCAGTGGGTGCGGTCGTTGGGCATGCCGTAGACGAAGCCGACGAGGTCCCCTGCGGGGGTGGTGGCACCGAGGGCGCGAGCGCCGGGATAGGTCATGTGGCGCTGGACGATCTGGCGGCGGACGGCCACCTCGTCGGGGCCGAGGCCGAAGGCGGCGGCTTGGACGGCAAGGGCCTCGTCGACGTGGGCTGAGAGGTCCAAGGGGCCGATGACGAGGTCCATGGCGGGGAGCCTACAGGGGGGACGCAGTCGTGTGCGGGGGCCTGGTGCCGGTTGCCGGGGCCGGTCGCGCCCACGCGGCGGAGCCGCATGTCGGCACGGTCCCGCGGCCCTTCGGGCCGAGGTCAGAACAGGACGCTCATGAAGGAACCGACCTCCCGGAAGCCCACCCGCCGGTACGTCCGCCGGGCCGCCGTGTTGAAGTCGTTCACGTACAGGCTCACCGCCGGGGCCACGTCGGCCAGCGCGTAGCGCAGGACGGCCGCCATGCCCGGTGCGGCCAGTCCGCGTCCCCGGTACTCGGGGGCCACCCAGACGCCCTGGATCTGGCAGGCGCGGTCGGTGGCGGCGCCGATCTCGGCCTTGAAGACGACCCGGCCGTCGCCGTCGAAGCGGGCGAAGGAGCGGCCGGAGCCGACGAGTTCGGCGACGCGGGCCTGGTAGAGCAGGCCGCCGTCGCCGGCCAGCGGGGAGACACCGACCTCCTCGGTGAACATCGCCACACAGGCCGGCATGATCCGCTCCATCTCGTCCTTGCGGACGCGACGGACGCGGGGGTCGGGGGCGACGTCGGCGCTCATGCGGTCGGTGACCATGAGGGGTTGCCGGCCGCGGACTTCGCGGGCCGGTCCCCAGCCGGGTTCGAGGAGTCGCCAGAGCTGGGCGGTGGACTCGGCGGGGCCGACGATGGAGGAGCATCGCCGGCCGGCCCGGCGGGCGCGGTCGGCGAAGGCGCGGACGGCACGGGGAGTGGCGCAGATGGGGACGAGGTTGGCCCCCGCGTAGCACAGGGAGGTCAGCATGCCGTCCTCGTACCAGCCCCACATCTCGCCGCCGAGGCGCCACGGGTCGAGGCCCGCGATCTGCACCCGGGCGGCCACGAAGGCGTTGGCGACCGGCTCGCGGTCGAGGACGGCGAGCGCGGCGTCCAGGTCGCTCGGTTCGAGCACGCGGGAGGTGGTCTGCGTCAACACGTGCGGGCCTCACCCTGAGATCTGCTGATCTCCGCACTGTACCTGCGGAGGCTCGGGGGCGTCGCCCCGTGGTGGTTGCCGCTTGTTCGACCGTGGGCGTCGGACGCCGTGCCTCCCGGGGGCTTCGCCCCCGGGCACGGCGCCACCGGGCGGAGAGGGTCAGCCCGCGACGGAGACCGACGGCTCTCCGGAGGTCACGCCGTCCTTCTCCATCTGCTCGGCGATCTTCATGGCCTCCTCGATCAGGGTCTCCACGATCTTGGACTCGGGCACGGTCTTGATGACCTCGCCC
>NZ_JBIWJA010000042.1:0-61070 GCF_044764905.1 Streptomyces sp. NPDC093586
CTCGCCTCGCTTCAGGCATGTCTGTCCCAAAGGCCCCGTACTGGATCGACCCGCGAATCAACACCAAACAACCCTGCCGGGACAAAACGCTCTTTAACTGATCGTTTCAGAATGACGAGGCTGCTGAGCGGAGCCAAGTCCAGCTCTGTGTATCGGTTACGGGAGGCTGAGTGCTTCGGCCCAGACATCGCCGCCATCGGCCCAGGTCCACAACCATTGCCGCAGTGATCCGGTCGCGTGGCGCAGGCCGTCATGGGGGTCCTCGCCCCAGCTTGGCACCCAGCCGTCTGCGTCGTAGAGCAGCACGGGGTTTCTGACTGCGAGCAATGACAGATGCCACTGCATCGTGCAGCCGCCCGACGCCAGGTACAGCCATGATCCGGGCAGTCCTGCCGCACAGTCGCGTTCGTGCCGGGTAACCGAACAGGGCCAGTCGATCAGGTCCCCCGGAGCACGCCGACCGTCGGTGAGAGAGGCCAGACCGCCGTCAGGCCCGAAGCCGCCGTCGCTGACCTCGGTGTAAATCCTCCGAAGGAGGGTCGGCAGCGGACGCCCGATAATATCCTCGGCGGCTTCGACTTCAGGTGGTGTGACCGGCGGAAACAACGGTCCGCGCGGAACGTCAGCGAAGTAGGCCGCCACCTCCTCGGTTTGCGACTTGAGCACGACCATGCCGTTGCTGCTGGAGCCGACCGTCTGGCTCCGAATGTGCTCGAGATGCTCCGGGCCGAAGTGTTCCTCGATCCACGAGCGTGGCACCGGTGCCGTGTCGAACCGTCGGCCCGGGTCCCACGCGCGAGTACACAGCATGTCGATCAGCGTGTCGTCGCCCTCGGCAGCACCGGGTTCGCCAGGAAGTTCTTGACGGGACGACTCGGAGTCGCCGTGCACAGGGGACGTCATGCGTTGGGATCCTACTGCTGGGGGCGGAGAGCTTTTCGAAGGCGTCGCAAACAGATGATTGTGCAGGCCAGTTCGAGCAGTCCCTGGTGGAGGTCGGCGCGTCGTTCGTAGCGGGTGCGGAGTCGTTTGAACTGGTGCAGCCAGGCGAAGATGCGCTCGACCACCCACCGCACTTTGCCCAGTCCGGAACCGTGGGCGACGCCGCGTCGGGCGATCACGGGTTTGATGCCCCGTCTCCACAGCAGGCGGCGGTACTTGTCGAAGTCGTAGCCCCGGTCGGCGTACAGCCGCCGAGGCTTGCGGCGGGGGCGTCCGCGAAAGCCCCGGATCGGCGGGACAGCGTCCAGCAGCGGCAGGAGCTGGGTGACGTCGTGCCGGTTGCCGCCGGTGAGTGTTACCGCAAGCGGGGTTCCGTGGCGGTCGACGATCAGGTGGTGCTTGGAGCCGGGGCGAGCGCGGTCGACGGGCGAGGGGCCGACGTGATCCCCCCTAATCCCAGGACTCGTCGGTCCGCCATCTCAGTAGCCGTTCGCGACACCAGCGCACTTCAGGGGCCTCGATCTGTCTACAGAACTCTGGGACTCGCGATGAACAAGAGATCGACCCTGGAGTGGGCTCGCGCCGTGACGTCAACGTCTGGCCGACCGCCGTGAGTTTCGTGGTGGTCACGCAGGCACCGGGCCGTGCCGCTTTTGACAGAGGCCTGGAACGGCCGGGAGAAACGGAGGCATCAGCCCGGCACCCGCGTCACCCCACGAAATTCACGATCACGCGCATGTTCGTGGTGGTGCGCAGGCTCCGGGCTGTCGCTCTATCGGGAGGCCTCACAGGCCATGGTCGGATCAGACCTTGCCCGGCACCCACGCACCACCGGTCAATCGGTGGGCAGCGGCGCCGGTCTCAGAGCGAGCCTCGGGGACTGGAGAGGGCCAAGGCGTCCGCCGCCCGTACAAGCGTCTCTTCGCATCCTTGCGGGATCCGCGACAAGCTGCTTACACCCTGGATTAGAAACGCACCGGGTGGATGCGCGGCCCCGCTCCCGTCGATGGCGTTCACTTCCACCCGGTGGGCTCCACTCGGTGGAGTGGATGACGAGCACGGTGGCGTCCACTCCCGGACGGTGGACTCCACTCGGTGGAGTGGAGCCGGGCGTCGTCGGTGCGCACCACCGCACCGGGTGCGCACCATGGGGTCCACTCAGTGGTCGGCCTCCCGGCCGCGGTGCGGTCCGGGCTGCTGTGGGCGGTGCGCCTGCTGGTCGTCTGGGCGCACCGGGCGCACCGCGCCGACATCGTCCTGGCCCGCGTTGGCCGCGTCCGCGCGGACGCGGTCCGCGCGAAGACGGGAGTCGTCGCCCACCTTGGCGAACGTGTCCTGGAGACGGCGCAGCCGGTCGGCGGTGAGATCGAGGGCTTCCACGTCCGTACGGGACCTCCGCAACGCCCGCAGCGCCGTCATGTCGATCGCCTCCCCGCTACCAGCCTTCGGCTCCTGGTCGTCGTGCTCGGGGTCGGCCGGCTCGGGCAGGAGCAGCTGCTCGGGCATCGCTGCCTGCTGGTGGGTGACGACGTCGTACGCCCGGCCCCGCACCGCGGGGGCGGTGGTGGTGCGCAGCTGTTCGCGTACCACCGCGCCAGCGAGGACGGCGCGCTCGTACTGGAGCGGGAGGCGGGGGATCTCCCACTCCCCCGCATCCTGGCCCGGGGGCCGGGGCGCGGCCGGCTCGCCGGGATCGGCCGGGGGTTGCCAGTCCGGGTCGGAGGCGGGGGCCGGAGGTCGGCGGCGGGCGGGAAGGTCGGACAGCGCCCACCGAGCGGTGTAGAGGCGGTAGCCGGCCTCCCGGCCGCGTACGGTCTTCGGCTCGGTGATGTCCAGGCAGTGGGTGGAGATGGCGGCAGTCACGATCTGGTCGTCCAGGCCGGGGTCCCGGCGGCGGCCGCGCAGGACGAGGGCGAGATGGCGGCGGGCTTCGGCAAGCAGGTGCCGACGGTGGAAGCGGCCGCCGTCGTTCATCACGAACACCGTCGCGGTGACGTCGACAGCCGCCAGGGCGACATCGACCACGGCCACGACGCGGGCCCGGATCGCGGCGGCTGCGGCGCGAGCGTGCTCGAGGAGGGAAGTGATGACGTCGGCGGCGACCTTGGAGGTGAGGATCGCGCTCACCTTCCACCAGACGCGCAGCTGCGCGAGCGGCTGGGCCGTCTGCTTCGGCGGGCGGGTCTTGCGGGCAGCGATCCGGTTCAGCTTGGCGCGGGCCCGCTCGGAGACCACGGGCAGGAACAGCGGCTCGCCGTCGTCGTCGACGGCGGTGACGTACTCGTGCTCCAGCTCTGCCAGGCAGGCGGCGATCTGGTCGCTGCGCCGGGCAGTCCAGCGGATCAGCCCGTGCGACACCCCGGCAACCTCCATCACGGGCCGGCGCCCCGGGGTGACGATGCGCGGCTCGGTCGCCAGCCCCAGCGCCGCGCAGACCTCAGCGGCCACCAGCTCGTTGTAGAGCGCGGAAGCCGCCACGGTGCTTCAGTTCTAGCGGTCGTTGCAACACGGCCTCTGACAGCTCCGACCCGCAGGCGGAGCTGGGAATGTCATCTCCGAAACCGGCCGAACCTGCGCTTCTGGGCATCTGTCTCCTTGTCTACGGTGGGCGCCTCAGGCTCGCGCACCTCCACGAGTTCTGCCACCGAGACTCGAAGGTCGCGGCCGACCCATCCGCGATGGTCTCTGAAGATGACGCGGAGAGCTCCGTCTGGCGCACGGTAGATCTCCCGTGTGTGGTCACGCTCGTATCCGAAGTGGCCGTGCGTCCGGGCCGTTTCCAGAGCCAGGGCCCACGCCTCGCTCTCCTCATCACCCGCGGGGATCGTCTTGGCAACACCGTAGTTGTAGGAGCCCCCGACCAACTCCGACCGCTCAACGAGCACAAACCATCCTGTGGCCGTCATCGATACCCCTCCCGCATCCCCACCGTAGGCAACCGGAGCCTACTGCCTCGGTCGGCGAGCGTGCTCTTGCGGGCGGCGACGGGGCGGCGACGCGAACGGCCACCGCTGATCATCGGTGGGTGAAGACAGACGATCAAGCAGTGGCCGCGGGCTACAGCGTAGTGCCCGCCCGTTGGCGTGCGATGTTCGATCAGCTGATGGGCCGTGTCGCGGGCCGGTTCGCGCGGGACGAACCTCGTCGCCGCACGACGGCGTTGGTGCTGGGCCTGCTCGCGGACTTGCCGAGGAAGAACTGCTGGGACCCTGGCCGAGCACGCGGGCGACGCCACCCCGGATGGCATGCAGCACCTGCTGCACCGCGCGAAGTGGGACGCCGACGCGGTCCGCGACAACGTACGCGCCTACGTGGTCGAGCACCTGTATGACGAGCAGGCTGTGCTTGTGGTCGATGAGACCGGCGACCTGAAGAAGGGCACCGCGACGGTCGGCGTACAGCGCCAGTACACCGGCACGGCCGGGCGGATCGAGAACTCCCAGGTCGCCGTCTACCTCGTCCACTCCGCCATGCGCGGGCATGCCGCGATCGACCGGGCCCCTGTACGTGCCGCGCTCGTGGACCGACGATCCCGACCGGTGCCGAGCCGCCGGCATCCCCGACGACCTGGCATTCGCGGCCAAGCCCCAACTGGCCGCTCGGATGGTCACGACGGCGCTGGACACGGGCACGCCCGCCCGGTGGGTGGCCGGAGACGAGGTCTACGGCGACAGCCCGCACCTGCGCGCCGCGCTGGAAACCCGCCCTTTCGGCTACGTCCTGGCCGTCTCAAGCACCCACCAAGTTCCCACGCACGCAGGCAAGGTCCAGGCGAAGGCGCTCGTGACGCGGATACCCCGGCGGGCCTGGCAGCGGCTGTCAGCCGGGGCGGGAGCGAAGGGCGAGCGTTACTACGACTGGGTCCAGGTCGACATCCATGGCCCGGCCGGGCGGCCCGGATACGGCCTTGGTACTGGTGGGCTCGCGTATTCAACTGTCGCGGGTTCCCTTGGGAGCCCAGCCCGCCGGTGACCGGCTGTGGTCGCCAGCGGCGTATCGGCTCCAGGTCCCGCCGCTTTCTCTGAGGAGGCGGCTGGTGGTCTTGTCGTGGTAGCCGAGGGCGTCCGCGATGACGGGGGCGGGCAGTTCAGCGTTGGAGCATACAGGCTCCATCGGCGTCATCGCAGCCGACGCCGAAGCCCAAAGCTCCACCGTGCTCTCATCGCGGCCGGCATCCCGGCATCCGGACCGGACACTCTCGGAGCCCGCCTCACCGTCGTGCCGGCCTCCACTGCCAAGGGACTGGAGTACGACCACGTCGTGGTGGTCGAGCCCTCAGCCATCGTCCAAGCCGAGCCCCGCAGCATGAACCGACTGTACGTGGCCCTCACCCGAGCGGTCTCCCGCCTCCACATCGTGCACTCCGCACCACTGCCGCTCGCGATCCGGCCCTACTGCCGAATGCGGTGGCGTGCACTCTGATCAGCTGACCGCCGCGGGTGAGGCCGCAGACGGCATAGAGGCCGTCGAACTCGCCCGCCGCGAACGACCAGACGTCGTGCTGATGGACGTACGCCAGCACGAGGACTGCCCGAGCACAGGATGCTGCCGCACACTGACCGCGGCCGCCGCCGTCTTCCTCAGCGGAGGCGTCCCCCTGGGGACAGTTACCGAGCCTCCGCGACCGGTCCGCAGGACTTCTCCAGGAGGGTGAAGGACTTGGGTGCACTACCCGGCTGCGGCTTGCCTGCCTTGTGACCGACGACCCGGTAGCCGGCGTCCAGGTAGTAGGCGTTCAGGCGCGCGTTACCAGCCAGGCAGTCGAGACGCACGAACGCCCGCCCCGCCTGGGCGACCCGTCGCTCCGCAGCACGCAGCAGAAACCGCCCCGTCCCTGGCTGGGCACGGTTGCGGTCCACCATCAGGCGGTGCACATAGCCAGCCACCGGCGGCTGCGGTTCCCAGGCGTCCTCGTCTTCCCACCACAGCTCCCAGACCCCGGCCACGCGGCCATCAACCTCGGCGAGCCAGACCTCACCACTGTCCATGGCCTTGCGGAAGTGGTCCTTGCCCAACTGGCCGGGTTGCCACTGCCCGGTAACGCCCTGGGCGAGCATCCAGCGGGCAGCGTCGTCACGCAGACGAACGAGAGTGTTGAGATCGGTGTCCTCAGCGAGGCGAAACTGCAGATCGTTCACATCGCGATCCTCGCACGAGTGCTCGAGATGTCCTCCAGCCACGGTCGAGCGCCAGGGTTGTCAGTTCTCATCGACATTTTCGAGCTGCCTGATCGCTACTGAGCTTGTCGGCGTGATGTCGTCAGGGTGAGTCCGGTTGCGGCGAGGCATCCGTCGATGGTTTCGCTGCGGTACTGGAGTTCGCGGAGGGTGCGGCGCAGGATGTGCATCAGGTGGTCGGGGTCGGTGAAGGCGGTGTTGTTCTGGCCCGCGCGTCGGACCAGTGCCCAGATGCCTTCGACCGGGTTCAGGTCGGGTGCGTAAGGCGGTAACTGGTAGGCGGTGATCCAGTCGCGGGCGTGGATGAAGGCCCGCAGCCGGGCGTCCAGGTGCACGTTGAGGCTGTCCCAGACGAGCACGAAGGGGGCGCCGAGTTGCTGGTGGGCGGCGGTCAGCAGGTCGCGGTAGTCGGTCCAGGTGAAGCTGCGCCGGCCGCCGCGCTTGTGGTCGACGTGCCGCTTGGGCCGGAAGACCAGACGTGAGCGTTCGCCCTGCTTGTAACAGGCCAGGGCGGCGATCGAGAACCGGCGCTGGGAACGTCCCCGTACCCGGATCACGGGCGTGTGCCCGCGCCTTGCCCAGGTGCGGGAGGTGGGCGGCGTCATCGAGAAGCCGGCTTCGTCCTCGAAGACGATCCAGCCGCCGAGCGCCGCCGCGGTCCTTTTACCTGAGTCCAGGTCTCCTTCACCCAGCCGGCGACCGCGTCCTCGTCACGCTCGGTCGCCCGTCGGGCCGGAACCTGGTGGCTCCATCCGTGACGCCGGAGCATCTTCGCGATGGCCGAGAGCGTGAGGGTCCGGTGGAACCGGCGTCCGATCAGCGTCTTGATCCTGGCCAGGGTCCAGGTCTGGTCCGGCCAGCCGTGGGCGGCCGGTCCCTTGGCCAGCTCCTGCTCCAGAACCGCGAACAGGGCCTCGTTCAGCTTGGGCCGGGCGGCCGATCCCTTGGAGTGCAGCGTCTGTCGGCCGCCTTCCTGCCAGGAACGGCGCCAGCGCTGCACCGAGCGCACACTGACCCGCAGTTCCTTCGCCACCGCCGCGTTGTCCTGTCCTTCAGCGAACATCTCGGCCGCCTCCATACGGATGCGTTCGCGAAACGCCCGCCGCTCGGCGGTCAGGCCGCCGCCTTGCGGATACCTCATACTTCCGGCATACCGCGACAACCATCACTTGTCACCCTCGCGACATCACGCCGACAAGCTCAGTAGAGCCAGTTAGGCAACTTGGCCGCCCGGAGCCCCGCGACGACTCGACCACCAATTGGGAATCGCGACTCGATCGCTCCGTAAGACAACGTCAGCGAGGTCGTCTGCGGGAGACGGTGTGACGACGAGCTGGCGGAGGGAAGCGTGCCCGAGATCTGGGCCGGACTGGACATCGGCAAGAAGCACCACCACGCGGTGGTCATCGATGCCGACGGCAAGCGGCTGCTGTCCCGCCGCGTCCTGAACGACGAGACCGAGCTGCTCCAGCTCATCGGAGACGTCCTGGAGATATCCCGCGACGTGCTGTGGGCCGTGGACATCAACACCGGCATCGCCGCCCTGGCCACCGGCCTCCTCCTCAACCACGGCCAGCCCGTCGCCTACCTCACCGGCCGGACCGTCCACCAGGCGTCCACGACCTACCGGGGCGAAGGCAAGACCGACGCCCGTGACGCCTTCATCATCGCCGACCAGGCCCGCCTCCGCCGCGACGTCAGCATGCTCCGCCCCGGCGACGACATCGCCCTCGACCTGCGGCTCCTCACTGCCCGGCGCCTGGACGTCGTCCACGACCGCACCCGCCAGATCAACCGCCTGCGGGCCCAGCTCCTGGAGTACTTCCCCGCCCTCGAACGAGCCCTGGACCTGACGAAGAAAGGCTCGGTCCTCCTGCTGACCGCCTATCAGACCCCGGCCGCGATCCGCCGCATGGGCGTCCGACGCCTGGAGACCTGGCTGCGCAACCGCAAGGTCCAGAAGGCCGGTGCGCTCGCGGCCGCAGCCGTGGAAGCCGCCCAGTCCCAGATGACCGCCCTGCGCGGTGAGGAGTTGGGCGCCGAGCTCGTCGGTCGCCTCGCCCGCTCGGTGGTCGCTCACAACGACGAGGTGGCCGAGTTCGACGCCCGGATCGAGGCGCGCTTCCGCCAGCACCGGGACGCCGAGATCATCCTCACCCTGCCCGGCATGGGCCCCATCACCGGTGCCGAGTTCATTGCCGCGACCGGCGGTGACCTCACCGCCTTCGCCAGTCCCGACCGCCTGGCCGGCTTCGCCGGCCTGGCCCCGGTCCCTTGGGACTCCGGGAAAGTCAGCGGGAACCTGCGTCGGCCCCGCCGCTATCACCGCGGTCTCCAACGGGCTTTCTACCTGTCCGCTCAGGTCAGCGTGTTCTGGTGTCCTGTCTCGAAGGCGTACTACGACCGGAAGAGGAAGGAGGGCAAGGGGCACAAGCAGGCCGTCCTTGCCCTCGCGCGGCGCCGCGTGAACGTCCTCTGGGCCATGATCCGAGACGAGACACCCTTTTCTCCTCCTGCCCGTTCGGCGGAGGCTTGAATGTCCCGGCCATCCGCTGACGTCCAGGCTTGTGTGTAATCCAACCTGCTCATCGAAGAGGCTGCGCTTCTCGTCCGGTAGTCACTGGTTACCCAACAGATGACGACGTCGGAGGCGAGTGAAGGCGGTAGGGCTGGAGTGATGCGGTAGGAATTCCTTGATGCGCTGTGCGCATTCGCGCGGGCTCGCTGTGCTGGTGTCGCACTCCACGTCGTAGTCGCCGTGGGCATGTACCAGGTCATATTGGTGTGCCGCGAGGCCCGAAGGGCGGTCCCCCCGAGCCAGCTCGCGGCGAGTGAGCTCGTCCAGCGGGCAGTGGACACCGACAAACAGGACGTCCTCGGGCGGTAGAACCGCTAGGCAGTCGAGTAGTCGCCACGGCTCGCTCAGCACGTGATCGACCACAATGTCGTTGCCCACTTCGGCCATGGCCGCAATCGACCGGTGGAAGCCCATCCTGGTCCGCCGCAGTGCGTTGTCCAGTTCCTCCGCCCCGAGCTCCCGCTTGCTGCGCATTGCGTTGAAGCTGTCGACCGCCAAGTGGAAGAAAACGCCATCTTCCAGGATGTCCAGGAGCTCTCGGGCAATGCTCGACTTTCCTGAACTAGAGGTGCCATTGAGGAAGATGATCCGTCCAGATGTCATATCGGCATGGTCACATGGTGCCGCTTCGGCGGGACACTCGGCTGCGCTTGTTCGTCCGTAGCCACGTGGTCACTCCAAACAGCGGATTGGCGAATGCCAGGTCCTTGACATCGAGATTGGGAAGTTGTCACTCGCCCGCACGCTCCGTTGACCGGCGGGTTCGCCGCAGATCCGGCGTATGTCATCACGCCTATCAGGTCGCGATCGACTTCGGTTCGTTGCCGTCGGCAAGAGGCAGAGCCCGGCGGATTCTCGCCGGTCCCTGCCTCCCATGTCTCTCAGTCGTTCACGTGTGCGGGTTGGTGTGGGTGGCCGAACTCTGCGTCGGTGAGCCACCCGAGCCGGGGAGCCGGGAGCTGCAGCGCAGAGGTGGGGGCCTCGCACAGCGGTCCGTTGTCGTTGCTGGGCGAGACCCACACACCGCTCCATCGCGGGTGCTGGTCGGTGAGGGGATCGCCGCAGTCGGCGCAGAGGATGACCGGGACCCCGTGCTTGCGCAGCAGCCGGGCCAGTTGGAGAGGTTGGAGCTCGGGCACGTCGTCTGCGTCTCCGATCAACCCGGACATCATGGTTGAGCTGTTCCAGGTGGCTGTGTCGATCGTGTCGTCCCAGGTGGTGTCCGGGCCAACGCTGTGGAAGGTACGCCATCCGAAGACCGGTGTGCCCGGACCGTTGGGTTCGGGCGCCTCGTGGAAGGACTCAAGTACGGCAGCGGTGTAGTCAGGGCGGACCTTACGGACGCCGACTTCCACGATCGGCCGGATCACTGCGTGCAAGGCGTCGAGAGCGGCGAGCACGCCCGTGTGCAGTTGGTCGCGGCCGTGTTCGCCGGCCTGGTACGCGGCGCACAGCACCATCTGCTCCAGGGCACCGTCGAGAAAGACGGCCTGCTCGATTACGGCTTCACCGTTATCGGCGAGGATGACGCGATGGCGCATTTTGGCGCCCTCGATGTCGCCGATCCACTCCACCGTCTCACCGGCCTGGACAGCCTTCACCGCGTCAGCAGGAGCGGGAAACCGTTCGGCGAGATCCCCGAGCAGGTCGATGTCCTCCTGCGGGGCGTCATCCCAGTCCGCGAGTTCCAGACCTGGGCGCTGGGCTGGAGCGGTCCGAACTGTGGCGCGCTTCCGGGGCACCTTGCGGTCCTTCTTGCGCTTCTTCGGCATCCTCGTCAGTCTCCTTCACCTTCTCGTGGCCATTGATCCTTGCAGTCGACGGCGGCTCTTGTGCCTCGATCAGCCGACAGGGCGAACGCAGTCCGTTCTGTTCACGCCGTGCGTTCCAGCTCCACCACGACCGCTGCGGCCTTGAGTTGTCCCACCGTCGTCCCGGCCTTCCTCGCCGCGCGCTCCGCACGGGCCCGGCGCAGGCCGCAGCGCGGGAGACATCGGCCTGGCGCTGGCGCTCGGTGTGGGCCTGTTCGATCGGGGCCGGCTGGTCATCGGCCATCGCCTCTGGCTCCGGGAAGGCCCGGAGGCTGAGAGCCCGCATCGCTGCGGTCTGCCACTCCACCACCTCCGCGATCGAGGGGTCGATGCGGCTCGGAGGCGCGACGGCCTGGTGCGCGGCGAGGGCTCGGCGGTAGCCGTCGGAGGCGGTCTCTCGGGTGCGCACCGGCCCAGCGGGGGCGGCGGGCTGCCGGTCCAGGTCGGCTGCCGCCGTAACGGGGCCAGCCTTCCCGGCGGCGGGCGCCAGGACGTGCAGGGTGCGGACGTGCGAGCCCTGCACCTTCTCGTTGGCCGCCGCGATCAGCTTCGGTGCGCTCCAGCGCAGCTGCGTGCCGTACGCGGGCGCGTCGGGGGTGACGTCCAGGCGGCC
The DNA here is from genome assembly GCF_044764905.1 of Streptomyces sp. NPDC093586. Taxonomy (NCBI): domain Bacteria; kingdom Bacillati; phylum Actinomycetota; class Actinomycetes; order Kitasatosporales; family Streptomycetaceae; genus Streptomyces; species Streptomyces sp. NPDC093586. Next base: position 11,122 of record NZ_JBIWJA010000042.1, read on the forward strand.
GGTGTCCGCGTCGAAGCCCACGGCCTGGACGTGCCCGGCGAGCTCGGGCGCGGCCGCGGCGAGGATGTCGTCGAACTGGGCGAGGACGCCGCCGCCGGCGGCCGGGGCGACCATGCCGCGCTCGGTCATCATCATGCCGATCACCGCACCGAGCCCGAGCGGCTCACACCCGTCACGCCGTACGACGGTGCCGGTGCGCCGCTTCGGCTTCTTCGTCTGGGCGCCGCCGTTCTTCTTCGCCGCTTCCCGGGCCGCGACCAGGGCCTGGCGCGCGAGGTCGACGCCGCTCGGCTCGGTGCTCACGCGATCACCGCCCCGGCGTGGTCGCCGTCCAGCGGGCGCGCGGCGAGTTCCGGCAGCCGGTCCGTCCATGGCGCGGCCGCGGCCGGCTCGGTGCGGGCGGCGGTGTGCTCGCGCAGCTGCTCCAGCCGCGTTGCCAGCAGGTACCCGGCCACGCGTTCCCGGGCCGCGTCGGCGGCCTTCGTCGCGGCGGCGACGGCGTCCGCGCCGGTCGGGTTGTGCTGGAACCAGGGACGGCCCTGCTCCGCCTTGAACGCCCGCCGGGCCTCGGCTTCTGCCTCCTCGGTCCGGCCCAGCATCGCCAGCGCGGTGGTCTGGAACTCCTGGACGGCCTGCCGTGCGGTCTCGAACGCGGTGAACGCGTACGCGTCCCTCGCGGCCTCCGGATCAGCCTCCAGCATGGCGACGTCGGTGATCTGCAGGAACTCCTGCCATGCGGCGGCGACGCTGCTGCCGATGGCCGTCCGGGCCTTGGAGGTAAGGGCCGTGACGCTGCCCGGGTCGGTCAGGTCGGCGGACCCGGCCGCCGCGAGGAGAGCGGCCTCGCCGATCAGGGTCTTGGTCTGACGGCGGTGGTCGCACGCCTCGCACAGCCCGGCCGCCTGGTCGCGCCCGCAGTCCTCGCACGGCTGGGCCTGGTGCACCGCTTCGGCGGCTGCCGCCTCCTGGCGCTCGCGCTCCGCCCGCTCCCGGGCAGCCGCACGGGCGGCATCGCGGCGGGCCTGTTCCACGCGGGCCTGCTCGCGGCGCCAGGCGAGGTCTTCCGCCTCGATGGCGACCCGCTCGCGCAGCCGCTCCTCGAGGAGCCGGCGGCGCTCGCCGGCATTCAGGCCGGGCAGCTCCCGGTCGATCTGCGCCGCGACCTTCGCCCGCCGGGCGCGGCGGACGTGCAGCACGTTGCCGCACATCTCACACTCGGCCCCGGTGTCCAGCCGGATCCCGTCGTCGCAGCGCCGGTCCGTGCACGCCTGCCGCTGGGGCAGGCCCCGCCGGATCAGCCACCCGTACGGCTTGTCGACCCGGGCCTCGCCGCCGGTCTCCTTCAGCCGGTCGGTGAGCCGGTCGGCCAGCAGCCGCGGCCCGCTGCCCTGGTGCTCCAGCAGGCCCTCCAGCCGCTTGATCTCCGCTTCCGCGGCCGCCTGGACCTGGTCCTGCTGCCAGCCGGAAAGCTGCGCCCACAGCCCCGCGACCGGCCCCAGCGCCACCTGCAGAGCAGGACGAGCCGGAAGGCCCACCCTCCGCTGCTGCTGCGCCTTGTCCCAGCCCACGGCCTTCGGCCGGCCACCGGCACCAGCCCCGGCAGCACGCTGCCCACCCCGCTCAGCGACCGGGGCCTTCTTCGGCTGTTCCCCGCGAAGCGGGCCGCCCTCAGCCACCGGCGACACCGAGGCGGCAGCGGCGTCCTCGCTGTCGACGGCCTGGTCCTCGCCCGCGCACGCGCGCTCCGGCCGACGGCCTTCGCCCCCACGGCCTTCGCCGGAAAAGCCACCAGAGAGCTGCGGGGGAACGACGGGAGTAACCAGGTGAGGGTGGTCAGTGTGAAGGGCTGCCGCAACGTCGGGCTCTGCAACATCCGCCACATCCGTCACCGGCACGCCGCTGACCTGTGGTTCCGTCTCCAGCTCCGGCACCTGAACAGGCCCTGCCGCATCGTCGGGGTCTGAAAACTCGGGCTCCAGGGCTTCCGCACGGTCCTCCTGGACGTCGTCGCCGACCGTACGGCCGTGCGCGGCAGCGACCGCCGGCACCATCAGCCGCGACCGGTTCGCCAGGCCCGAGGCCGTCTTCAGCCGCACCCGCAGCACCAGCTCCCGGTCCTCCAGACGCTCCAGCACCCGCTCCCCCGCCGCCGCCGTGCAGCCCAGCAGCCGGGCCACCGTCGCCGCGGCCCGGCCGCGCTTGGTGTCCACCGTCCCGCCGCACTGCCGCACCCGACCGGTCTCCCGCGCCTCCAGCACCAGCAGCAGCAGCGCCAGACGGTCCGTTGCCGCCCCCCGACCGGTACGCGTACCAATCAGCCCGGCCGGAGTGACCCGGCCGTCCCGGTGCTTCCAGCCCGGCGCCATCACGGCCTCCAGCAGTCGCTGGAGCGTCGCGTACTCCTTCTTCGACAGGTTCAGCGGGTGTCCCACCACCCCCTGCGCCGCCCACAGCGGCAGTACCCGGCACTCCAGGCCGTCGTCCTGCCCGTAGTCGCCCTCCGCCGTCTCCACCGAGACCACGCCCGAGCGGCGCAGCCCCGGCACCACCTTGGAGGCCGTGTACGACGCGGACAGCCCGAGCCACCGGCCCAGCTCGGAGGTGCGGATCTCCACCACACCGGTCTCCGAGGGCGTCCGCGACGCCAGCACCAGCACCGCCAGGCGCACCGCGTCCGGCGCACCGTCCAGGCCGGCCAGGTCCAGCAGCATGCGCACCGCACCGCCCAGACGGGCGCGAGCGTCCCGCCCGAGCGACAACGGATGACCCGCCACCCGCTCCGGGACCGGCCCGGCAGGGACAGACCCCAGCCGACGCCGCCTCCCGCCCGGCGCCTGGCCGACGGAGCTCTCGATGACCCCTTCTCGGGGGTGGCTCAACGCGGCGACCGCCGCCCGCGCCATCACAGGAACACTCCTGACCTGGAACGGCACACCGTGGACGCGGGGAACCTGCCACCACGCCGCTCGTTGTGAGGCATATGGCAGCCAAGAAGGACCCCGCCGCGCGCCGCGTCCGCGAGGCTGCGCGCCGTGCCGCCGCAGCCGAGCGAATCGGCCCCCGCCCTGTCAGGACCCCCCGCCCGCGAACCCTCTACAGTCTCAGGCCGCCGGGCCGCTACTACCAGGAATGGGACAGCCCGACCGGCACAGACGAGGAGGTGATGGGCAAGGTGATCGACGCCTTCGGAACCGACTCCGGCGAGGCAGCCACCATGCGCCTGCTGCTGGAGTACCGCAGTATCTACGGCCCGTACATCCCGCTCGCAGCCGCCGGCCATCTCGATGCGATCCTGCAGGACACCGACCTCGTGGCCGACCTCACCGAATCGATCGGTGACACGGAGGGGGACGTTCGAGAATCCCTTCACTCCCTGCACGCACAGGGCATGTTCCTCGTCGCGGACGACGGCACGCTGTGGATGACAGTCCCACCCGGCACCCCGTACTCGGCAGCGGGAGGTCAATGGGCGTTCGTGGAACAGAAGGCGGCGGCCCCGGCCGGCTGACCGTCCTGCGTCCGCAGAACCACGCCACCGGCAGCTCCGGCTGCCGGTGAGCATCACCGACAGCCGCACCGGCCTGGTACTCTCCCGCCCGGCCAGAGGAACGTTGATAGAGATCATTGCGGCAGCCTTACGCGGGCTGCCTGTGGACAGGGCCTGCTGAGCCCCGATACCTCCCGGCGCTCCCGCACGGCGGGCAACAATCTTGGAAACCATCCCGCCCCACGGGACGCAGCCCCGGAGTACCGCGGCGGCCGGCGCCGCCAGGAGGACAGGGGTCCCCCTCTCGGTATAGGTGCGCCGGACCGGGGTCGGTGTGACACTCCACCCCGAAGAATCTTCGTGACTAACGCCGTGAACAGGGCAAACAGGATGTGCGAATCCCGTCACGCGGGAAGCGCGGAAGGCTTGAACCGGTGTAAATCGGGCACGGTCGAGCTGACAAGAGGGCGCCAGGTCGTGCACTATGGCGGGGACACCAACTCTCATAAGCGAGCCGGACCACCCCGCGCGAAACGGGAAGGGCCGACGAGTGGATGGGGGTGGCAGCCCCCTCCGTGAGGAGCGGGCGCCGGACGATGAGGGCCTCCTTGGTCCCCTGTCGGACGGGTGATGCGGACAGCCCTCGGGCTGGTCGTGTGCGGTGATCTCCCTTCGGGGCGGTTGCTGTGTGGCTCCGACGGCCTGCGAAAGCCGCCGGAGCCGGGTGCAGAAGTCCCTTTGCGAGAGGGGCGACTGCGGTAGTGCTGGTCCTTACGGACCGGTTGTGTGAGATGAGCCAGCTCGATGAGCTGGAGCCCAGAGCCGGGTGCGAACCGGAGACTGGGCGACCGACACGGGTTGCGAATCCGTTCGGTGAGACGGGCCGCGTGGCCACGGTGGATTGCGAGTCCACTCCTGGCGCGCGGCCGGTGGCGGCTACGTCACCCCGACCCCCTTGATTCCGAGGCTGGCGTCGGCATGCCCTCATCCGGCTTCGCGGCTTCGGGATACCGCTCCGCGAGCCGGTTGAGTAGATGCATGTAGACGGCGCGGTGCGGCCGTCGGGGGTGGGTCTGCCCCAGCTCCCAACGAGCCACGGCAAGACGCTTCACGCCCACGGCCTCCGCGACCTCCTGCTGCGTGAGGCCGGCCGCGAGGCGCAGCTTTGCGCGCACGGCTGGTGGCGGCAGGACGTTGTCCACGAGGGCGTCGACCCGCTTCAAGCGGTCCGGGTCGGTCATGGCGCAGCCTTTCAAGATCGATGGCTCCCTGAAAGATACACGATGCGATCTCCGTCGGGGAGGGATCGTCACTGTGAGCTGCGTGCTGCCGGGGGCCCGGTAGGGTCCGTTCCCGTGGCCCGCCTCGTGTTCTTCGATCTGGATGGCACGCTGGCCGACCGGCAGTCGGCGCTCAGCGACGCGTTGACGTGCCTGTGCCGCTCCCGCGCGCTCTCCCCAGACGCCGAACAGTGGCTGCGCGCCGCGCTGGCCGACCGCGCGACCGCCGGCGATTTCGCCCGACTGCGGGAAGTCTTCGGCCTGGAAGTGTCGGCCGTGGACCTGTGGCAGGAGTACGTCCACCTCATGGCGGCCGCCGTCACCTGTCGCCCCGAGGTCCTCGAGGGCCTGGCTCGTCTGCGCGCGGCCGCGTGGACGATTGGCGTCGTCACCAACGGGGCTGGCGACATCCAGCGCGCCAAGCTCGCTGGGACTGGCCTCGCCGACCTGGTCGATGGCGTCGCCGCCTCGGGCGACCTGGAGATCCGCAAGCCGGACCGGCGCCTCTTCGAGCTCGGGGCCGCGCGGTGCGGCGTCAACCTCGCGGGCGGCGGCTGGATGGTCGGCGACAACCCGGCCGGAGACATTGGCGGTGGCCACCAGGCCGGTCTGCGCACCATCTGGCTGCGCGGCCGCCCCTGGCCCGAGGGGCTCCCCGCCGCGCACCGCGTCGTCGACGATGTCACCGACGCCATCACCATCCTGCTCAACGAGACGGAGTAGCACCGTGGACCAGCCGACCGTCGGCATCCTCCACCCCGGCAGCATGGGCGCCGCCGTCGCTGCCTGCGCCGCGACCAACGCGGTGGAGGTCTTGTGGTGCGAGACCGGGCGCAGCACCGAATCCGTGGAGCGAGCCGCCCGGTTCGGGCTGACACCCGTGGCCGCACTGTCCGAGCTGCTGGACCGCAGCGACATCGTCATCAGTCTCTGTCCGCCGGCCGCTGCCGAGGACCTGGCCCGCGACGTCGCCGGGCACCGTTTCGCCGGGGTGTACGTGGAGGCGAACGCCATCAACCCCGAGCGAATGAAGCGGATCGCCGCGCTGCTCGGATACGGCGCGACCGTCGTGGACGGCGGCGTCGTCGGCTCCCCGCCGGTCGGCGGCAAGACGCCGACTTTGTACCTGTCCGGCCCGACCGCCGCGACCGTGCGCCTCGAGGCGCTGTTCGCAGGCACCGCCGTTCGGACTGCGGTGCTGGGTACGGAGATTGGGAAGGCGTCTGCGCTGAAGCTGTCGTACGCCAGCTTCCAGAAGACCAGCCGGGTGCTGGTGGCGCTCGCGGTCGGGATGGCGCGCGAGCACGACATCGACCAGGAGCTCATCGAGGTCGCCTCCCGGCGCACCGACTCGTATCTCTCCGAGCCGCAGTACGTCGCCAAGACCGCCGCGCGCGCCTGGCGCTGGGGCCCGGAACTGGAGGAAGCTGCCGACGCGCTCGAGGCAGCCGGCCTTCCGCCGGAGATGCTACGCGCGGCCGCGTCCACGCTGGCACGGTGGAACGACGCCAAGGACGACGGCTCGCTTACGCTCACCGACGCCTTGGACCGACTCGCCCAGCCGTAGCCCGCGCTCATGCCGTCGTCGCTCCCGCCCGCTGCGCCAGCAGCTGGTCGATGAGCCGCGCCGCGTCCTGCGGAGCCGCCTTCGTGGTGTCGACGGTCAGGTCCCAGGTCGTACCCGGGTGCGCATCCAGGTCTTCGCGGGTCGCGTCCCACGCCGCCAGGCGCGCCGTAGTGTCGCTGTCGCCGCGCCCCGCCGACCGCTGCTCGGTCACCTCGCGCGGGCACCACAGCAGTACGACCGACCAGTCGGCCGGGTAGCCGTCGACCAGTGCCCGGATGCCGTCGACCTGCCCGAGATGCACCACGGGCACCCCGGCCGCGAACGCCGCGTCGACGCCGGGCCGGTCGATCGCGTACGTGTTGCCGTACCGGGAGTTCGCGTAGACGACGTCGCCCGCGGCCTCCAACTCGTGCAGCTGCTGCGCTGTGCCCATCCGGTAGCCGGCCGACTTGCCCGCCCCGACCTTGAGTCGTGCGAACTGCGCGTACCGCGAGTTCAGCTCGGTGAGCGCGGCGGTGATGGTGTCTTTGCCCGAGGCTGGCGGGCCGTAGAGGATCACGCCTTGCTTCTCCGTCACGCGTACATCGCTCCCATCGCCTGCCGGGCCTGGTCCGCGAGCGTCACCGCGGTCCCCAACCTGTTGTCGACGACCAGGTGCGGCACGGCCGGGCGCAGCTCCAGGTCGATCGTGGCCATGTACTCATCCCACCGCTGGAGCTTCCATGCATCGCGGGCAGCGGATCGGAAGGTGATGTACTCGCGCATCGACTCCTCATCGCACCGCACCCACACGGGAAAGACGTCAACGCCCATGGATGCGGCCCGATTCGACAGACGCTGCATCCAGTCCGGGTCGGTCATCTCCGCGATGAAAGGCGCGGTGAGCACGGTGGAGATGCCGCACTTGATGTTGGCCATGGCCGACTGCATCAGGCAGTCGTACTCCACCGGCCGGACCTGTGACCGGTAGAGATCGGTGTGCCTGTCGTTCGCGTCGCCACCCAGCGCGACCAGGAGCCGCTCCACGAGCGGGCGGGTGAGCGGATCCTTGTCGAGCAACGGCCAGCCGGTCAGCTGAACGAAGAAGCGGGCGAGCTCGGTCTTCCCGCTGCCGGCGAAACCGCCGACCAGGATGAGCACGGGACGATGAGGGTCGCCGCCCGTGTGCCGACGCTTCCACGCGTCGATGATCCGTTGCTGCAAGTCGAAGTGGTCGGCTTCGTCCGAACCCGGCGCGATGCGATGAATGGCTCGCTCAACCGCCAAGACGTGCGAGCCGTTGAGGCGATCGTCCATCGGAGTGAGCTTGAAAGACGTCTCCTCCCCCGGCAGCGCGGCACGGAAGCCGAGGTCCGGCTCGGTCGCGCGGTACAGCAGGCAGTAGGCGCGCCGGTAGTGCGGGCCGGGGTAGACCTCCCCCTGCTCGTGCTGCCACAAGGTCTGGGGATTTGCGGCGGGAATGCCCTTGAGCTTGGCGCGCTCAGCGACTTCTCGGAGCCGCTCGCCAGCCTTCTCCAGGGTCAGACCGTGGGCCTCGCGCTGCTCCCGTAGCCGGTCCGGCCTCCACCCAGCTCGCTGCTTCCCCACCCTCTGCCCCTCCGTCATCGTCATGGCCGCGAGCCTAGGGCTCGGGCTGCAAATCGCATGTATACGCGGATGTTGAAAACGCGTGAATGGCGGTGCGTACGAGCTTGGACAAGCCCTTGTGATGGTTCGCCTTGCCTGGCCCGAGTGTGATGGCCCTCACGAGATCAGCCGACGGGAGGGACACCATGGCGCGTGAGGTGCTGTCAGTGGTCGTCGTCACCATCCCCGTCGTCATCAGCGAGTCGGGCACTCGCGTGGCGTCGGATGGAGTAGCCGATCTCGAACTCTTCAGCGCTCATCCTGGTGTCGTTCAGCTCGACAACCTCGCCGTTGGAGCTGGTTGTGACTCGTACGACACGCAGGAGCGGAACGCCAACGTCGGCGGGGAGGTTCAGCGCCTCCGCCTCTTCGGGCGAGGGCATGCGGGCGGAGACACCTTCGCTCCAGCGGAGGGGGCGGTGGCCCATCTCCTCCAGGCGGTCATAGATGCCTCCGGGCCCCGTGTCGGCCTCCGCGAGTCGAGTCCCTCGAGCGAGGTCGGCCGGCAGATAACTGGTCGCCAACTGCTTCGGCTTCCTGCTCTCGGGGTCGCCCATCACACGGTCACGAACGAGGACTTCAGATCCGGTGGGGAGGCCCATGAGGGCAGCGAGATCAACCGGCACGATGCCCCAACGCAGGGTGGGAGGCTCCAAGGCCACCCACGGTTGGGCGGTCGGGTCGAAGTAGTAACCGATCTCATCGCGGAAGACCTGGCGGGACCGGGTGATGCGCCGCTTCTCAGGGCGCTCTCGCACGATGGTCCCTCTGCGGCGCACCGCGACGACCAGCCCCTCTTGCTCCAGGAGCGAGATGGCGCTTCGCACAGTCTGGTAGCCGGCGCCGTACTGCGCTTGGAGCTCGGTGAGCATCGGCAGCTTGTCGCCCGGCATGTATCGCCCCTCGCTGATCTGCTGTCGCAGGTCAGCGGCGATGTCGCGATACGAGACGGGCATCGGAGCCACCTTTCAGAGTGCTGCGCGGATCTGATTCTAGGGCTAGCTCTATCAGGCGGCGATGTGCGAGCACAACCGATCGACACGAATAGAGCTATCGCTATTGACTCGGCAGCCCGACATGGTCTCTACTAGGCGATAGCGATAGCCCTAACACTCCGTTGTGTAGGGGTTACGCCTCTCTGTGCCACCGCAAGACCGCAGTAGTCGTCCGCCCCTTGGAGCGGCCGGAGTAGTCCTCAGCTTGCTGAAGGACGCGAGAGCACCATCGAACTCCTCCGGAGCCTGACGGCCGCGATGACTGTGTGCACGTCGCAGCGCTGTGCGCTGTCTGTCCTACGGGACGCCGGCCTCGTGCCGTGCGGCCCGGAGGGCGGAGAGAGCATCGCGACGCGCTCCCCGCCACTCCGCCCCATGAGGAGTCCAGATGACTGCTTCCCCCCTTGAGCGCACCGCCCGCCCCCGCCGGAGCCGGACCCGCTCCCGCACCGTCAACGCTCGCCCGGCGCTGGTCCTCTCCACCCTCAAGCCCCACCAGTACGACCTGCGCCCCGCCTGTGCGTCGCTGATCTGCCCCGACTGCAAGACGTGGGTGCCGATCACCGGTCTCGGAACCATGAAGCCGAAGGTCGTGCCGCACGACACCGGCCGCGCGTGGAAGGACGCGGCCGTCCGCTGTCGCTTGGGCAGCAACCGCCTGGTCCTCGTCGACGTCACGGTCAAGAAGTGGCAGGAGCGCCTGGAGGACGGCCACGCGGAGACCGGCCACCGCCGCCGGACTACCGTGCTGCGCAAGCCGAAGACCGCGGTCGCCCCGGCCGTCAGTCAGATCGCCGCGCGGAAGCAGACGCCGGCGGATGACGAGCCCGGCGACGGTCGGCCCCTGTGGCTGCTGCGCAAGGAACAGTGGGCGGCGACCGAGTCTGCGGTCCGCGACACGGACACCCGCCGCGCGCAGCTGCCCGCCGGTGCCGTGCCGCTCGGTGCGCCGCCGGTGCCGCTCACGACGCTGCACCCCGAGCACCGCGCGGGCTGACTCGCTCCGGACGAACGACCACGGCCTAGAAGTGCCCTGAAGATCTTGAAATCGCGCCCGGCTTGCACGGATTCATGGCGATTGACATTTACCGGCAATCCAGGGTGAGTCGGGCGGCCGGAGCAAGATCTTCATCGGCCTTCTAGGCCACCCCGCAGCGGGGTGGCCTAGGCCGTGGCTGCTCGTACAAGCAGTCAGCTCCCCAAGTGGGGAGTGATCGCGACAGCCCTTGGGATTGCGGCCCGGGGACTGTCCAGGACCTGACTTGGAGGACCTGATGCAGCACAGCATGACACGCACCACGGCGCAGCCGCGGGCCGGGATCATCGACGACATCGAGCGCGAGGACGACGCCAAGGGCTACGAGCCCGAGGACGCCGTCCGCGTCGACGTCGCCCTGGTCCTCGTGCCCAACCTCACCACGGTGCAGTCCGGTTGGGCGGTGGCGGCATGACCGACGCCGAACGCGAGGCGTTCTCGCAGAAGAACCGGGAGCAGAACCGGCGCTCGGAGAACGAGCGCGCCGGGGACAACCGGTGAGCGCCCGCCCGACCGACGACCTGTTCGTCCGCTACATGAAGGCGTTCGAGGACTCCGCCAAGCACACCGCCGACTGCCCGGCCTGCCAGGGCGAGACGCCGTGTGCGGAGGGGGTGCCGATCCACGATCGGTTCGCCCGCCTCCAGGACGCCTACCTCGCACGACAGAAGCAGCAGCGCTGACCCCGGCCCTGCCCGTCGCCCCCGCGCCTCCCGGCCGGGGCCGGCGGAGAGCGCCGGGAGCTCCCGCCCGCTCCGGCCGTCCGGCCGCCACAACAACAGCCCCGGGGCGGCCACCCCGGGGCTGACTTCTTGCTCTGGACCTTCTGGGAGGCCCTGATGAATCGCAACTCCATCGTACGCACCGTCTACGCCCCCTCCGCCGACCTGCCGGTCAACACCAACTGGCGTGACCGCAGTGCGTGCCGCGAGGAGGACCCCGAGCTGTTCTTCCCCGTCGGCAACACCGGCACGGCGCTCCTGCAGATCGAGGAGGCCAAGTCGGTGTGCCGCAGGTGCCCGGTCCTGGAGCGCTGCGCCTCCTGGGCGCTGGAGATGGGCGAGGCCCACGGCGTCTGGGGCGGGATGAGCGAGGACGACCGGCGCCGCATCAAGCGCCGCGCCGCCCGCAACCGCACCAAGGCTGCCTGATCCGGTCTGGCGGCTGCCTGATCCGCCCGCACCGGCCGCTGCACCACGGCGGCCGGGACGGGCGGTGACGGGGAGCCGGACAGCCCGGACCGACAGTCGAGGGAGGACCTCATGGGCACGACGATGACCCCGCTCCAGCCCGGCACGGAAGCCACCGCCCAGGCGTGCGCCTTCGCGATCTTCGGCACCGACATCCCGCCGATCGACCCGGAGGACTACGACGGCAGCTGGCGCACCACCCTCCACGTCATCGCGGAGGAGTGGGTGGGCGAGGGCCGCTTCGAGCGGCACGCCGCCCGCACCGCGACCGCGCTCAACGAGCTGTTCGCCACGCAGCAGCGGTACGGCGTCGGTTCGCCCCAGGCGCTCACCGCGGGCACCGCGCTCCAGCCGCTGATCGAGCGGTGCCGGCACTTCGGCATCACCACCGCCGACCTCGAGCGGCACGGCGCGCAGTTCCCCGAGAGCTGACTTCGCGCCCGCCCGGCGGGAGCCGCATCGAGTTTCGAGCCCGCCCCGTGACGCTTCGCGAGTACGGTCGCCCGCCCTCCGGGCCGCCGGCCTTTTCGTGCGCGCGGAGCGGGTAGAGCCGGTGCCAGTTTCGTGATCAGCCGACCGCACCGACCGCCGCTTCGGGAACGCGCCGCCGCGTTTCGGGAGCAGCCCCCGCCGTTTCGCGCGCGCCCTGAACGACCCCCTCCGGAGGCCCCCATGACGCTCACCGACTGGCCGCACACTGCGGCCGAACCCGACCCCGAGACGGCTTCGCCGGCCGCCGTTTCGGGAACGCCCACGCCGGTTTCGCAGACGGCCGGCACCGTTTCGGAGACGGCGGAGTTCGTTTCGGGGACGGAAAGCGGAACCGGAACGAAGCCCTCCCCGGCGAAGCTGACCGGCACCCAGAAGTGGACGGCCGGCACGATCGTCGCCGCCGCGCTCGTGCTCGCGGGCATCGGCCTGTACCTGTCCTTCGAGCATGTCGCGGTCTTTGCCCACGAGGAGCTCCGCTTCGCCAGCCTGGGCAAGGGCCAGCTCTTCGCGGTCGGCGTCGACGTCGGCATCATGGTCATGATCGCCGTCGACCTGCTGATGGCCTGGCTCAAGCGCCCCATCAGCTGGATCCGCTACCCGGTGTGGCTGCTGACGGCCGCCACCGTCGTCCTCAACGCCGCGTCCGGCGCCCCCGAGGGGGCCTGGAAGCTGCTGGACTACGTCGCGGCCGGCGCCCACGGCGTCGTCCCGGTCCTCTTCATCATGGTGGTGGAGCTGGGCCGCACCTCGATCGACCGCGTCGTCCGCCCTGACCAGGCCGAACGCGACTCGATCCCGTGGCTGCGCTGGATCCTCGCCCCGGTCGCGACGGCACGGATCTTCCGCCGGATGCGGCTGTGGGGCGTCACCTCCTACCCGGAGATGATCCGCCGCGACCAGGAGCTCATCGCCTACGAGCAGTGGCTCAAGCGCAAGTACGACGGCGACATCTCCGAGGCCACCGAGGACGAGCTGCTGCCGATGAAGATGGCCCCCTACGGATACACCGTCACCCAGGCCCTGGCCATGCCCGACGAGCAGGAACAGGCAGCTCAAGAGCGTGCGGAGGAGGCCGAACGGCGGCGCCTGGACGCGGAGACGCGCAGCGAGGTCGCCAAGGCGGAGTCCGAGGCCGAGCGGCTGCGCGCCAGGGGCAAGGTGGAGCTGGTCCAGGCGGAGGTCGACGGCCAGACCGGTCAGGCCCGCGCCCACGCCCGAGCCCAGGTCAGCGCCGCAGAGCGGGCCGCCGAGCTGGAGCAGCAGGCCCTCGACAACGCCGTGGTCGCCGAAGCCCGCGCCCGCGAGGCGGAGGCGGAGCGCAAGGAGGCCCAGGAGCGCAAGGCGGCGGCCGCCGCCGACCTGGAGAAGGCCGAGCTCGAGCGGAAGGCCGCCGAGCAGCGCCGGGCGGCGGCCGAGGCCGACAAGGTCGCGGCTGCGGAGGCCGGCGCGATCGAGACCGAGCGGATCGCGCTGGCACGCCGGACGGCGGCCGCCGCGGACCTGGAGGCAGCCGAGCTGGAGCGCCAGGCCGCGCAGAAGCGGAAGGAAGCGGCGGAGGCCGACCGGGTCGCCGTGGCGGAGGCACAGGCCATCGAGACCCAGACCATCGCCGAAGCCCGTCAGGCCGCTGCCGAAGCCGACCGGCGTGCCGCCGAAACGGAGAAGGCCGCTGCCGAAACGCGGCGCGCTGCTGCCGAAGCCGACCGCAAGAAGGCGGAGGAGGACCGCCGCCGGGAGGCCGCTCTCGCCGACGCCGCGCGCGCCAAGAAGGAGGCTGCCGAAGCCGAGCGGGCTGCTGCCGAAACGCGGCGGGTCGCTGCCGAAATCGAGCGGCGCGCGGTCGAAGCCGAGGACGCCGCGAAGCTCAAGCCGCGCGAGCGCGCGGTCCGCAAGGTCGCCCGCATGGCGCTGGCGGCCGGCCTCGTCCCCGACGGCAAGGACCTCGCCGACGTCCAGCGCGAACTGTCGGAGCTGGTGTCCCTCGCCGACGTCCAGGGCGGCCTGAGCATCTCCTCCCCCGGCACCGCCTCGGAGTACCGCCAGGAGGCAGCTGAGCTGCTCGTCGGCGGCTACCGCCCGGAGCAGTGACCTGCACGAACCGCGGTTTCGACGGTTCCACCGGCCCCCGAGACGAAGACAGCGCCTCGGGAGCGCGGTGAAGGCGCCGAAACGCCACCACAAAGCCTCCCAGATCGCCCCCGCCCCGAGAAGGAGAACCCCACTCATGGATATCAACGCCCTGTTCACCGATGAGGGCCTGCGGGCCTTCACCGCCACCGTCCGCGACCAGCACGTTCGTGACGCCCAGCAGTACGGGCAGATCGCGGACATCGTGCGCCGGCGCCTGGAGCAGACGCCGATCGAGGGCGACCGCTGGATGTCCAAGAAGCTCCGCGCCTGGAAGGTGTCGCGGCAGCTCAAGGCCATGCAGAAGGCGTCCGGCGAGGCCGCGAGCAAGGCGGAGGCCCTGTACGCGACCTACAAGAACGAGGTCCTGGAGCTCCCCCAGCGCAGGGCCGCGGCGGAGACCCGGAAGCTGGAGCGCAAGCAGGGCAGGCAGGCCGCCCTGGGCGCCGCCGTCGCCAAGTCCCTGGACAAGACGGTGACCGCGCTCAACACCCCCACCGAGCAGGCCCCGGGCACGGTCCCGCAGGCGAGGCCGGCGGAGTTCGTGACCCCGGACAGCCCCTGGAACCAGTGGCCGATGGCGGCCGGTGGTGAGCGGCCGACCAGCACCATCAACGACTACTTCGCGAAGGGAGAGGGGCAGTGACGACGCCTCGGCAGACGCAAAACCGCGCGAAGTTCTGGAACGCGCGGGTCGCCGAGGCCACGACCGACCAGGAGCGGGCCGGGGTCTGGTACGACGCGTGCCGGACCCTGGCCCGCCAGGCCGAACGCGACGGCAAGCCGAACCTGTGGCCCGCGCTTACCAAGACGCTCCACGACTTCTACAAGAACAACGGAGGGTGACGAAGTTCTTCTTCATCACCGCCTCCTCCTCGCCGCCTGGAGCACCTCAAGGCGCGCGCGTGTCGTGCGCGCGCGAGGGTGCCCCAGGCGGTGACCGTCTGTCAACTCCGAGAGGGAGACGTCATGGCCGACGACGACGGCCCGAACAACCTGATCCACTTCCCCCGCGTGGGCTACACCGCCCCGGCCGAACCCCCCGCGGAACCCCCTGCTTCGGCCCCGGCCGACGTGCCGTTCGCCGCCCCCGCAGACGCCTCCCCGGCCACGCCCGAAGCGTTTGCACTCGCGATGCGAACCGACCCGATGGGCGTCATCGCGACCCTGCCCGAGCCCGGTCTCGGGGCCCCGTTCGCCGCCGACTCGGAGCCCGCCTCAGCACCCTCCGCGGCGCCCGCGACGGCGGGCACGATGGTCCCGGCGACCTTCCGTTCGGAGGGCGCGCAGCCCGCCGCGCCGCGCCTGGGATCGCTGTCCCTGGCGGCGATCCTCGCGGTGTCCCTGGCGGCCATGCGCGGCATCCACTCCGCCGTCGCGGCGGGCCGGGCGAACCGGGAGCAGCGCGAAGCGGTCGCGAAGACCGCGAGTACCGCCAAGGACGGCTCCTCGGGGGGCGGTTCGAAGAAGCAGGTGCAGCCCAGCCACGAGTACGGCCGCAAGACCCTCCAGCGCGGCCCTGGCGGTCTGGGAGGCCGCTCCGGCGGCTCGGGTCCGGACAGGTCCGGACGGGGCGGCAGCGGGCCGTACAGCGGCTCGGGCGGCCGGGGACGCGGCGGGTCGACGACCCGCTCGCCCAGCGGTTCCGGCGGCGGTGGTGGCGGGCGCGGACGCGGCCCGGGTACCGGCTCGGGCGGCGGCGGCCGCACCACCTCGCCGAACAAGAACAGCTCCGGAGTCACCCCGCTCAAGCGCACCTCGCAGGGCGGCGGCGTGAACCTCAAGAAGAACCGCGGCCCCGGATCGTCCGGCGGCTCGGGAAGCTCCGGAGGCTCCAGAGGCAGCAAGGGGCCGAACAACAGCGGCGGCGGAGGCGGAAGGAAGAACCGCGGCCCCGGCAGCGGCGGCGGGTCCGGCTCCCCCGGGGGCGGCGGCTCCACCACGAACCGCAAGCGCGGGCCCGGCAGCACCGGGTCCGGGGTCGGCGGTTCGTCCGGCGGCCTGGGCAAGAAGCGCGGACCGGGCTCCGGGGCGGGGACCGGCAAGGGAACGGGCCCCGGCACCAAGAGCCCCGGCAAGGGCACGGGTTCAGGCGGGAAGACCACGCCCGGCACGACCAGCTCGAAGGGGACTGGTACCGGCAAGGGCACGGGGACCGGCCCCAAGAGCGGCACGAAGGAGTCGCCGCGCGGCACGACCGGCCCGTCCGGGATCCTGCGCAAGAAGCCCGGCACCACCACCTCCGGCACCGGTCCGAAGACCAAGCCGAAGGGGAAGGGCAGCAGCGGCGCGGGCACCACGGCGCCCGGCAGCAAGCGCGGCGGCGGGAAGAAGGGCAAGACCCGCTCCGGCAAGGGCGGGACGATCCCGGCCCCGGTGCCCACGGCGCCGGGCGGGAAGTCCCGCAAGGGCAAGAAGCTCAAGCTCACGCCGGGGATCGCGCATGGCACCATGGCGGCGTCGGACACGTACGGCTGCCGGTGCCGCAAGTGCCGCCGCTTCGACCGCGAGTACGGCAAGAAGATGGACGCGGCCCGCAAGGCCGCCGAACGAGGTCGGACCACCTTCGGTGAGGCCGTGCACGAGACCGCGAGCAAGCGGCTCAAGCGCCGCCGCAAGAAGATGGGGCCGCCCATCGTCACCAAGGTCAAGGTCAAGAAGCCGAAGAAGAAGGCCGGCCCGAAGACCAAGACCACCAAGCCCGGCAGCACCACGCCCGCCGGTCCCGCCGCGAAGACGCCGGCCCGCCGCACGCCCTGGTCCACGGCCAAGGCACGAGCCCGCAAGCGCGCCCGGATGCGCACCACCACGGTTCCCGGGCCCCGCCCGGCACCGACGACCGGCACGACCACACCGGCCCCGCCGCCGGGCCCGCCCGGCCCTCCGGCAGCTGCACCGGCCCCGGCCGCTGCGGTCGCCGGGGCCACCACCGCCCCGGCCCCGCCGGGCGGCGGCCCGGTGCCGGGCACCGACACCGGCACGCCGCGCCTGTCGCCGCTCGAGGCGCTGGGCATGGCGACGGCGGTGTCCGCTCCGGCTGGTCCCATCACGGTCGAGCGGGCCGACTCCCCCGGGTCCGGCCCGGCCACGTCCGGCGGGGGCCTTCCCACCGGCACCTCGAGCACGAGCACGAAGGAGAACAGCGTGAGTGACGCCTGGCTGACGAAGTGGGGCAGCGGCAGCGTCGCGGACATGGACGCCCAGCACCAGACCGAGGTCACCCTCGACGACACGCTCGACGTCCTGGAAGAGCTCACCGAGCAGTCGTTCAAGGCGCACGAGACCTGCCGCAAGCTCTCCGAGAAGGCACGGCAGATCCGGCACGAGCTGGACGAACTCGCCGCCGACCTGCGCTCCACGCACAACGTCATCGGCCGCATGACCGGCGCCGCAATGGCCAAGCTCGCGGAGTCCATGGAGCTGCTGGCCCGCAAGGCCGACGAGATGTCCACCAAGTCCCTGACGGCGGCGGAGCTCTCCGAGAGCGCGGAGAACGCGATGTTCGACGCCTACCGGCCCCTCCAGCAGGCCACCGAGGACGCGGGCCTGGCCGTGCCCGCCGCCCGCATCCACAACGAGAACTGAGAGGAGATCACGTGAGCGACAACCTCCCCGCCATCCCGGGCATGAACAACGGCGTCGCCAGCACCGGCGGCGCCAGCAGCGGCAACGGCTTCCTCGCCCTGGCCGGCCGGACCGCCAAGCTCGCGGCCTCCGCCCTCTTCCTCAAGGAGGGCATGCACCTGCTCCGCTCCCACATGCAGGCCAACGCCAACGCGGCCATGCGCCTGTCGGAGATGTGCGGCCAGGCCGAAGTCGAGCCCCGGTTCACCTCGATGATCGAGGACACCTCCGCCGCCCTCACCGCGGTCGCGGAGGCGTCCGGCGAGATGGTCAACGCCGCCGACGCCGTCGACACCGACGCCCGCGGCTTCAACAACGCGCACGACCGGGAGTACCGCCCCGGCTACGAAGCCTCCAACGGCTCCGGTGTGCGGCAGGCCAAGCCCGGCTTCTACCGGCGCACCGGCCGCCGCTGACCCACCCCACCCCGCGCCAGCAGGGGCCGGGCCCGCACGCCGGGCCTGGCCCCTGCTGCCACCTGCCCCTGAACGGAGGCTGTGTTGAGCACCATCGACCAGGCGGCGCCGGCCGCCGACACCACCAAGCGCGTCCCGGGCCACGTCATCTACCGGCGCGTCCTGGCCGAACGCACCTCCTACGCCCTCGCGGCAGCCGGGATGGCCGTCGGCCCGCAGCTGGACGACAGCGCCTGGTCCTACCTCGCCTCCGGCGGGGTCGGCCTGGGCACGCTCGCCTGGCTGTACGCGAAGACGAAGGACCCCGACCAGGGCCTGAGTGCCCTCACGCGAGCGCAGCGGGCGATCCCGTTCCTGACGGCCGCCGGCACCTACGTGGCGAACCTGATCACCCCCGGCTTCAACTGGTGGGAGGTCGTCGCCCCGGCCGCGTGGGCATCCCTGATGGGCTGGATGGCGCCGCTCACCCGCAGCGCCGGTCTGGTCCTGGAGCTCACCGAGCACCAGGCGCAGCACGGCGCCGGTCCCGGTGAGCCGCTGACCTACACCGAGTTCCTCGCCGCGAAGTGGCAGCAGGCCACCGGCGACGGAACCCGGCTGGTGTCCATCCAGCCCTACCGCGCCGACCGGCCCGACTTCGAGGCCGTCGTCGTCGCCCAGGCCGGGAAGGCGGTGCCCACTTTCACCGAGGTGCAGCTGGCCGCCGCGTTCGACTTCCCGGTCGGCACCGTGAAGATCCGCCCGATCCAGGGCTCCGGGCCCGGCCGGATGCGGCTGGTCGCCCGCCCCACGACCGAGGACACGGAGGCCACCGCCGAAGGGCTGCGCGGCCTGTGGGAGACCGCGGTCGCCGCCCCGGGCAAGGCCGCCCCCGGCGTCGACCTGATCGACTGGCGGTCCGAGCCGCACCGCATCGTGCTGCTGGTCGCCTCTCCGCCGGGCAAGGAGATCCACCTGCCGCACACGGCGATCTGCTCCGCCTTCGGCATCGACGACCCCTCCCGGCTGGTCATCGAGACCGACGGCATCCGGCAGGGCGTCATCTCCGTCTACAAGACGAACCCGCTAATGAAGGTCCGCAAGGCCACCGTCGAAGACCTCACGATGGACGCCAAGGGCCGCGTCACCATCGGCGTCTGCCACGACGGCAAGCCCGCCCGGATGCGCCTGTGGGATCCCGGACAGGGCGCGCTGCGCGGCATCACCGCCGGCGTCACCGGCGCGGGCAAGTCCGTCCTGCAGAACCTGATCCTCGCCGCGGAGAAGCGCTCCGGCGTCGTCTCCTGGGTCGGCGACGTCCAGGGCGGCATGTCCCTCCCGGAGGCGGAAGGCCGCGTCGACTGGTTCGCCAAGGGCCCGGTGGAGACGCTCCTGATGCTCACGGCCGCGCACGCGGTCATGAAGTACCGCGAGCGGCTCTCCAACGAGATGGGCCGCGGCGACTTCGCCCTCAACAAGCCGTGGCCGCTCATCAACATCACGCTGGACGAGATCAACCGGCTGCTGTCCCACCCGGACGAAGCGATGCGCAAGGCCACCGCCTACCTCATCGCCGACATCCAGAAGACCGGCCGCAAGGTCGGCATCGGCATCCGGCTCGCCGTGCAGTCCCTGCACCTCAAGGACCTCGGCGACGACGACGCGATCCGCCAGCAAGGCAAGGTCGGCGCGCTGTTCCTCATGCGCACCGCCTCCTCCTCCACCAAGGAGATGGGCCTGGACGGCATCGCCCCGGCCGGTTTCCAGATGGAGAACATCCCCGCCCGGATCTACGAGAACGGGCAGATCGAGGCGCTGTTCTCCGGCAAGGACGACGAGGACGGCGAGTCCACCGCGGGCATGGCGTACATGTTCCTCGACGGCCGGGCGAAGTTCATGCGCACCTTCTTCGCGGAGAAGAAGGACGGCGTCTACCCCGACCTGATCGCCCTGTACGGCGAGGACCCGCCCACCGGGCTGACCGAGGGCGAGGCCAAAGCCGCGCAGGCCGGAGCCGCGATCTACGGCGTGAGGCACACCAACCCGTACGCCGACTGCGACACCCTCGCCCAGGCGTTCTCCGACGCCCCCGGCAGCAAGCCGACGGCCGGCACCCCGGCCCCGGCCGCGGACACCAACAGCGGCGAGGCCCCCGCCCCGTCCTTCGAGGCGCCGTTCGGCATCCCGTTCGGCGACAGCGGTCCCGACATCGGGGAGGAGCCCGGCCTCCAGGACCAGATCCTCGAACTGCTCGCCGACGGACCCAAGCAGCTCAAGGAGCTGCGCGCCGCGCTGCCCGGCTTCCAGCCCTCCAGCGTCAGCAACGCCTGCTCCCAGCTCAAGTCGAAGGGCCTGGCCATCTCACGCAAGCGGGGCGTGTGGCAGCTCGCCGACAACTGACCCGCACCCACCACCCACTCACAGAAGGAACCGATACCCGTGGCCCTGTCGATCTCCCTGGTCCTCCTGCTCGGCATCATCGTCGTCATCCTGGTGCGCACCGGCTACCAGCGGATCATGCCGGGCATCGCCGTCTGCCTGTTCGGCTTCTTCCTCGCCAGCACCGGCATCGCCCCCACCATCACCAGCGCCGTGTCCTCCCTCACCGGTTGGATCAGCAGCTTCTGACCCTCCCGATCCCGCCCCACCGAACGAGAAGGAGAACACCCCGATGAACCGCCCCCTGGTCCTGGTGGTCGACGACGCCACCGACGTCCTCGCGGCCAGCCCCGAGGCCCGCGCCCTGGTCGACGAGCTGCTGCGCACCGGCCGCCGGGACGGCCTGGTGGTCCGCTCCCACAGCCGCCAGCGGCTGCAGTACCCCACGCCGGACGTCCTCGAGGACGCCGCCGACCAGCAGTAGCCCCGCCCCGCTCCCTCGCCCCTGCGCCCTCCCCGCCACCACGGCGGGGAGGGCGCCCCGCGTCTGCCCCGAAACGGAGATCACTGTGGCCTTCGACCACATCACCCGCCCGCTGTCCGACTCCGAGGCCAAGGCCGAAGCCGAGCGGATCATCGCCGAAGCGATGCGCCCCGAGCGGCAGTTCCCGACGTCGTTCCGCGACGACACCCCGCTGCCCGCGTACGGCGACACCCCGCCCGTCCATCAGGACGACAAGCGGATCGTCCCGGCCTGGGCGGCCGGTATCGCGGTCGCCTCCATCGGGGTGGGTGCCGGCATCACGGGTGTTGGCTGCGGGGCCTGGCTGGTCCTGCAGGGCCTGGCCTCCGTCACGCTCTACGGCGTGCTGATGGTGACCCTCCCCTTCGCCGGGCTCGCGATGGTTGCCACCGCGATCGGCGGGGCGTTCAGCAAGGCCCGCAAGTCGGTGTCGAAGACGGTCTACGAGGGCCCGGTCGTGCAGAACACGCAGATCAACAACACCAGCAACCAGCGCGGGATGTTCTCCCGCACCCGCAACGACGTCCGCTGACCCGGGCGCCCTGCCTCGTATCCGACACCTCGCCCGCGGGCCGGGGCTCGGGTACGGGACAGGCCGTCCGGCCTCACCGGTCAGTCGTAGTCGATCCAGATACGGCCGTGGTCATCGACCTCGGCACCCCGGATCTGCCCATCGACGATCGCACCGTTGACCGTCACCTCGACCTCGTAGTCCACGTCGATCCACAGCACACCGTCGTCGTCGGTGAACGCGGGCCAGATCGTCCCGTCCGTGTCCACGACCTCTTCGAAGACGACTTCCTCCGGCTCATCGCGGGTGAACCACCCCATCGCAGCCGCCTCCCCTCTCTCCCGGACCCGTCGCTCACAGCTTGGCCCACTCGCACGCTCCGTGAACACCGCATCGACAACAAGGAGTTGCCCCGTGCAGTCCAACGACAACACCGGCCCCGGCCGCCAGGAGCTCGCCTACCTCCCCGTCCCCTCCCCGAAGGAGCCGGCCAAGCCCTCGCGGTTCGCCACCCTGCGCGAAGCACTGCGCGACTGGTGGGACCGCGCCTGGGACATCGACGGCGTCCTGTACGAGATGTGGGACGACGTCCTCAGCGCCCCCGACGACGGCCTGCGCCACATGGCGCCCTGGCTGCGCGTCGTCCTCATGGTCGCCGGGGTCTCCTTCGTCGTGCTGATGGCCAAGGGCGCCGGCGAAGTCATCCTCCAGGCCCTGCACCAGATCCTCACCGCCGTGCCCAAGGTGCAGGTGGGCGTCGACACCTCCAACGGCGTGGCCGCCGTCGTCGATCAGCCGGTGCGCACGTACATCGCCCAGCACTCCGCTGGCCTCCCGGTCGCGGCCTCCACCGTCTACACGCTGTGGCTGCTCACCGGCATCACCGGCCTGGTCCTCGGCTTCCTCACCCGCAACAACGGAGTGCGCGCGATGTGGACGGCATGGGGCGCAGCCACCGTGTTCATGGTCTGGACGGCCACCCCGGACACCAGCCGCCCCGTCGCGGCCGGCCTCGCCGCCCTCGCCTGGACGCTCCTGTCCGCGATCGCCCTGCGCGGCCTGACCCTGCGCCGCCGCGTCATCGGACGCCCGGCCAAGGTCTTCGTCCGGCCCGAGATCCACGTCCCGGTGCCGTACCCGGTCCCGGCCGAGCCCGCCGAACAGCACCCGCACGGCAGCTGCCCCTTCCGGGACTGACCTCCGGTCGTTCCGCCTGGTTCTCGCCCACCCCGTTCCCGGGTGGGCGAGGGCTGGACAGGCCGACCGGCCACCTCGCGCCGCGCCCGCCGACGAACAGCCGGCGGGCGCGGCGCTTGCTGTCCACCGACATCAGGAGGAACCGCTCGTGCTCATCCCCCGCCCCCGCCGCCGGATCGGCCGACCCCGCCCGCAGCGCTCCGGCCCCCGCTACCCGCAGCGCCCCGCCCGGCTCCCCGGTACCTGGAGCAGGTGATGGCCGACCAGGACCAGGACCTGGTCGACGTCGACCTGTACGACCCCGGCGACGGCTCCTTACCGGTCTTCCGGTGGAAGCAGGCGGGGCACGCGAACCTCGCGACCCGCCGCCAGCTGCGGGAGATGGGATTGCGCCCCGGCGGCCAGGAGCCCGTTGCCCGGATCGAATGCCGTGGTGGCAAGCGCTTCGCGTGGCTGTACCGGATCGACCTGGCGATGCCGAAGCTCCCGATGACCCTCGCGAAGGAAGCCGCTCTCGACAAGGCCATGGCCGCACGCCAGACATGCGGCACCTGCCGTCGGCGCTACTTCCACTGCCTCCCTCTGAAGACCTTGGGGTCCTGCCTGGAGTGCTTCGACGGCACGCCCGCTGACCCCGCCTCCTACATCGCTCCCCCGGCCAAGCACCTGCTGGTCGCATGATCCGAGAGGACACCAGCCCATGAGCACCGCCACCCTCGCCGCCTTCACCGAGCCCGACCGCCCCAAGAACCTGCTGATCCGGTTCATCACCGTCGGCGGCTCGTACGTGGACGTCACCGGCCACGGCAAGCACTCGGACAAGAACCGCTGGAACTGCCACGGCTGCGGAGACTCCTCCGACCGGCCCGAGGAAGACTTCCTGTTCCGCATCCGGCCGGACGCCAACAACCACGCCGCCAACTGCCGCGCCATCCCGCTGCGGTGACCGCCCGCCATCTGCGCCGTGCCCTGCTGCTCGCCGCCGCCGTCCCGCTCGCCGCGGCGACGGCCGCCGCCGTGCTCAAGGCCGGCCACTGGCGGCTGTACGCCGACCGGCACCGCATTGAGCTGACGCCCCGGCCCCGCCGCTCCTGCCCCGACTGCCGGGGCGCGGGCGGCTGGTGGGGCGGCGGCGCGAACCCGGAGATGGAGGCGTGCGGCTGCTGGTCGGACCGGCGCGAGCTGCGCGTCCGTCTCTGGCCCGTCCCGGCCTGGCCGTACGGGCCCCCGTTCTGAACGACCCGACCCCGGCCACACCGGCCGGGGTCGGGACCGCCAGGTGGCCGCGCATCGGCAAAGGGCCGGCCACCCCGCTCCCTCACCCTCTTCGAGGTCAGGAGACCTCCAGCATGCATCGTCCCGCCGCCTTCGCCGCCCTGCTCGGACTGACCCGCGCCGCCAGCGCGATCGGCGACTACTGGGTTAACGCGGCGAAGGCCGTGTTCACCTTCCTCCGTGTCTCGCTGGCCGCCGGGAACCCGCGCTCGGCGCCTGTCCGAGGTTCCGCTCGTGTGTCTCGGTTGCGAACGTCGATGTCGCGACGCAAGGTGCACTCCTGCGTGTGATGTTGTGGCGGCACGACGTCGTCTGTTGTGTTCGCTGCGTTGGCTCTCGTGCTGCTGCGCCGAGGCGGGTTCACGTCCTATCCGCGACGAAGCTGACGCCGATAGGCCATCTCGTAAGCGATGCTCTTCCAGCCACGGCGCTGGAAAAGCAGCCTGAGCAGGCCCGGCTCCCCCTTGCGTCGATGCAACGCGCCGGAGCGGAGATCCCTGACCCAGTCGATGCCATCGGCATCTTGGAACTCCACTGCCGCTGGCCATGACTTCTCACCACCCAAATGCCGAGGAGATCGAGCGGTGACTTCCTCTCCCGGGCGGATTGCTCCTGCTCCCAGGCCAACGGGCTCCAGGACGTCGCCGGCCAAGCGAACAAGCATCCGGGCGTGCACCACGGGCCGCTCCGCTGTGTTCAGCACGTAGATCTTGTAGGACTCGTTGTCGACCATCTCAGACCAGCAGATCACCTTGAGGGCTTCCTGGCGTTCCTCTTTCCGGCGGTCACGCAGGAGGATGTAGAAGCCCAGGAGGAGCGACCCGCTGGTCAGGATCGCGCTCACCCACGTGGGGACAGTTCCCCAATTCCATTCGGCCACGACCGAAGTATTGGAGACGTGACCGAGAGACAAACGCAGTTTGAGGTTGATCTGAGGCCAGCCTCTTCCAACCTGCATCAGGAGCGGGTGAGGGGGATGACGCCCTTGCCATCGACCCCTTGATCTTGGTTCGGAACTGGAACGGGGGACGTACGGCTGAACGTGCTCGGCTCGCGGCGGAGCCGCTGGAGCTCGTCGTCCTTGGCGGCCAGTATGGACAGGAGTAGCCGGTGGCGCTCCTTGAGCTGCGTGAGCTCGGTGTGGGTGCGGGCGAGTTTGCCGGTGAGTCGCTGGTTGAGATCACGCAGCCGGGTGATGCGGGCCTCGCGCGGGTCGGGCTGCTGGCCCGCCACCCAGGCGGCTGCCCGCCGCTTCTCGAACTCGTCCTTGAGGTGGCCCCAGGTCCGATAGAGGGATGCGCGGGAGATGCCCGCCTCGCGGGCGAGCGTCTTGACGTCGCAGGCGCCGCCGGGCGGGATCTGCCCGGCCAGCAGCCGGTCGATGGCCGCGCGGATGCGCCGTTCGATCTGGTCGCGCTGCTGGTGGCTGACTGCCATGTCATTGGGCCTTTCCGGCTGCCGTGTCGATCTCTTCGAGAACTCGCATGGACCGCTCTTGCTCGGCCCGCAGCCGGTCCTTCTCCGCGAGCGGGATCCGAGGGCTGGCCAGCAGGACGGCGCCGTTGTCGGCTGTGGTCTGCCAGACGGAACGGTGAACGATGTGGTGGGTGGCCTGCGGGCAGCGGGAGCTGTCACACAGCCCTGTCAGCGGAGCTGCGGCGGACCTGGTGCCGGCGAGCTTGAGACACAGTGCCTTCGCCGGGTCCTCGAACCAGCAGTAGTTCGCCGCGGACAGGTGCAGGACCGACGCCTTCTTCTTCAGCAGCAGCTCGATCTGCCGGTCGGTGACCACCTTCGCCGGGCCCGGCTTGTGGTCGGCCAGTTCCTTCTCGACGGCGCGGAAGGAAGCCAGCAGCGCGTCGGCTCCCGGGCCGGCGGGCATCTGGCCCTGTTCGAACTGCCGGTATGCCTCGACGGTCCGCTTGAGCTTCTCCTTCGCCTCCTCCGTCTTCCACTCGTGGTGGAAGACGGCCTGGGCGCCGCCCGGCCTGCCTAATGGTGGAGTCGGGTATTGGAACTGTCCGAATGCCTCTCCCTGTGCCTGTCTGATCACGAGCTCCATTCGTCGCAGTACTCGATGTGGATCTCGCGCGCCTCGCCGAGGATGCCGTCGTTGGAGTGGAGCTCCGTGCAGAAGTACGGGTAGTTCGGGTGGATGGGGACGTAGCCGGGCCCGTCGCGGGCGACGTCGAGGAAGTGCCGGGCGGTCTCCTTGAACACCTTTGTGCTGCCGGTCATGAACAGGGTCTCGGCATGGAGGTGCTGGTGAAACAGGTCCCGGTTCTCCTGGTAGTGCCGTGCCTCGTAGTCGACCACGACATCGCTTTCCAGTGCTGAGTCGGGCAGGGTCACAGTCTGCGGACGGCCTAGGCCGAGACGTCTGCGGATCTCTTTCCAGCGTGCTGGTGCGAACTGCAGCGAGTGATGCAGCAGTACGAGATCGAGCTGTCGTGTCGCGTCCTCCGGCAGCTCGCGGGAGGGCGGCTGGTTGCCGCGCATCGGCAGGTGGATCAGCGCGCGCGGTGACGTGGCCGCGAGTACCCATAGGCCACCGATCCGGCGTGCGGCGTCCTCGTCGAGGTAGGCGTCCAGGTGCCGGTCGTGATCGATGAGCACCGCGTGGGGCAGTGGCTGAGCAGGGCGGATGACCTTGAACTCCGTTGCCCCGAGGCGTGCGTGGTGGATGATGACGGGCAGTCTCATTGGTTCTCCGAGACACGTTGGCTGACGTCAGCGGCGTAGGCCGCCCAGTCGCCGGCCGATGCCTTCTGCCACTGGACGGCGACCTTGATGTGGACGCCGAGCATCCGGGCGAGGATCGCGGCGGGAAGCTCGGTCGCGAGGGTGAACAGTGCGGTGGAGCGATCCTGTTTGGGTCGGATCCCGATCTTGTGGAGACGGATGCCGATCTGGCTGTCGGTGAGAGGGCGCCCTGGATGGCCGCCAGGGAACAGCCAGGGGCAATCGTCCGGAGTGCCGATCTTGGCCTTGCCGCGGCGGGTCGCGACGAGCTCACGGACCAGGCTGGCCAGCGGTGCGGGGAGGACGACGGGGGACCTGCCGAATGTGATCGTGACGGTGTCGCCGTCGATGTGGACGTCGCCGACGGTGAGCTGGCTGATGGTGGCGATCTTCTGTGCGTAGAGGATCAGTAGCAGTCCTGCGACGCGGTCCGGGGTAGCCAGCGTGTCGTCGTTGAGGAGGCGGCGGGCATCGGCCCAGCGTTTCTCGCTGTCGATGGTGCCGATCGGACCGGTCCAGCGGACGGTGCCGTAGGTCAGGCCGTGGGCATGTCGGTGCTGTACCGACCAGCGGACGAAGTGGCCAGTCTCGTCGCGGTAGCTGACCGTGGAGTCGGCCATCCAGCGTTCCAGGTCCGTCTGGGTGCAGGTCCCCAGCGTGAGCCCTTCACCGGTGAGCCAGTCGAGGAAGTTGCTCGCCGCGGTGACGTGGCAGCGCACGTTCAGGTCCTGGAGCCGGGTGGCATGCTCTTCGCCGAGGCGGCGCCGGAATCGGCGCAGGTGGTGCCAGACCGCGTAGCCGTGCAGGATCCGGCGCTCGGCGAGGTCGCCGCGGGCCTGGATCGTCGCAGTGATCCATTTCTCCAGGGCGATGAGGCGCTCGTCGCGCGGCGGTAGGGCTCCAGTCGCGACCAGGACACTGCGCAGGTGGGCCAGCACCTTGCCCGGGGGCAGTTCGTCGAGGACCTCGTGGGTGACGGGCCGCTCGTCGCGTCCTATGCGTTCCAGGAGGTCACGGGCCTGGGAGCGGGAGACCCAGGCGAAGGCGACGTCCGGGCGCTCGGAGCTCGTCAACGCCATGTGAAACGGGGTGAGTTCAGCCCGAATGGCCCCGGTGGCGTCGCCGAGGATGTCGCGTACTCGCTGATCGAGGACGCATCGCTGGCAAGGACGGGTGCTGAGCTGCCAGGTGACGGTGCAGACCGGGCAGCGGCCCCAGAAGTCCGGATCGGGGTTGGTGCACTTCGCGCACAACGGCGCCTCCCAGGTGCCGCTGCGGGCCTGGGCGACGGTGCCGCAGTTGCTGCAGGCCACCCATCGCTGCTGGCAGCGGTCGCACCAGGGCTGGCCGGTGGCCCTGGACATGTCGCAGAGCGCCGTCCGCCCGCAGATGCCGCACTCCGCGGTGATCCTCGGCCGGCAGTTCTGGCAACGCGGGCCGTCAGGCAGCCGGTTCGCGACGGGCTTGCGGCGGCCGCAGCCGACGCACTCCTCCAGGTTCGCGGGCTGTCTGATCATGCAATTCGGACACAGCGGCCGCCCCTCGGAGTCGCGGGTGGCGGGTTCACGCACGGCGCCGCAGCCGGAGCAGGCAACGGCCGCGTGGCGCGCAAAGCAGGCCCGGCAGATCCTCTTGCCCTCCAGCAGTTTGGATAGTGCCTTCACTCGGTCGCAGCGCGGGCAGGCTGGCTGGACCACCTTGGTCGCCCCGGCCTCGACGAGTTCATTGATGAACCGGAGGGCAGCAGGGGTGGGGGCTTCGTAACCGGCCCCGGTCAGCAGCTCGGGGCGGGCAACGACGGCCCAGGCCAGGCGGCGTTGCCCGGCGGGCCGGACGGTGGCGCGTCCGAGCGCGGCCAGGACCGCGTCGGTGTCGAGGGCGGGATCGAAGCCCGTGATCAGCTCGGTGAGTTCCCGCAGCGGATCGCCGTCGGTGTCAGGGCAGTTCGCGCAGCGGGGCTCGCCGTTGCGGTCCCGGCTGGTGACGCGTCGTTCTTCGTGACAGCCCGCGCAGACGGCCGGCTTGTCGAAGCAGGGCGAGCATCCCCACCGTCCTCCGGTGCTGCTGCCGACGTAGCGGCATGCGCGTCCGCACTCGCCGCAGCGGGGCAGTGCGACGTTCTGGGCGCCAGCGTCGTGCAGGGCCATCAGTAGTTTGGCGACGCAGTAGGGCGCCGGTGGCTGTCCGGTCCGCAGCAGCGAGGGGTCATCGTGCAGGGCCTGGGCGAGACTGCGGCGACCGGCTCGTGCGCGTACGACCGTGAGGACGATGTCGCGGACGTGCTCGGCGGACAGGTGCTTTTCGACGTTTCCGACCAGCCGCACGACCAGGCCGACCGGATCCGCGAGGACCTCGTCGGCGAGACCGGTCACCGGTCAACTCCACTGATCCGGGCCCGCCGAGGCCGCAGGTCACCGACTCCTTCGGAGACCGAAGAACCGCCTGCGGCGGCCTTCTTCGGCTTCGCTGCGGAGCCGGCCACGGCGATGGGTTCGATGAGGTCGTCCATGGTGCAGTCGAGGATGTCGAGCAGGGCCATGAGGATCTTCAGGCTGAGTCGTTCGGGCCGTTCGACGACGAGCCGGTAGACCTGGCTCGAGGACAGGCTGATGCCGCGTTCCTTCAGGGGCGGGATGAGGTCGGTGGTGGAGAACATCCCGCGGTCCGCCATGATCCTGCGCAGGTGCCAGTGGTAGTCGAGCTTGGCGGCCATCATCGGGTCCTTCCTCGTCAGACGCCGGCGAACGCCGGGGCCAGGGCCTTGCTCAGGGCAGTGTTCATGAAGTCGTCGCTGACGTGCGTGTAGATGGCCGTGGAGCTGTCGCACTCGTGACCGACCTGCTGCTGGATGAAGCGCCGGTCCACCCCGTCCTCGGTCAGATGCGTGACGTAAGAATGACGAATTGAGTGCGGAACTAGTTCTTTTGGGAGCTTTAGGGCATCCCGGTATGCCTCGAACCGATCGTTGATCGAGCTCGGCTGCAGGCGTCCCCC
Source organism: Streptomyces sp. NPDC093586 (assembly GCF_044764905.1). Classification (NCBI taxonomy): domain Bacteria; kingdom Bacillati; phylum Actinomycetota; class Actinomycetes; order Kitasatosporales; family Streptomycetaceae; genus Streptomyces; species Streptomyces sp. NPDC093586. The sequence continues at coordinate 40,562 of NZ_JBIWJA010000042.1, forward strand.
GCGTTCGGTGATCCACAGAGCCGGGTGATCGGGGAATCCGAAGCCTGGCCGGACGTTCTCGACGTAGTCCTCGACCGCCTCGACAGCCCAGTCCATCACCGACAGCACATTCCTCCGTCGCGGCGGCTGGCCCTTCTTCGCCTTGCCGTAACGGACGTTGAGCGTGCCATACCGGCCGAACTGGCGAGCCTTCGGGTTCCGTCCGAAGTCAACCACGTCCAGCTTCGACGTCTCGGTCCGGCGAAGACCCCATCCGTAGATGACCTTGAAGAGGGTGGCGTCGCGGTAGGCCGCGAGGGCGCCCTTGCGCTTGGACTTCACGGCGCGTGCGACCTGGTCGTCGGCGTAGTCGAGGAACCGCTGCAGTTCTTCGCGGGTGAACGGCCTCGCTTCCGGATCACCTTCGTAGTCCTGCAGGTGGGGCAGGGTGTTCCACTCGTGAGCGATCGCCACCGGGTGGACGCCGAAGGCTTCCTCGCAGGCAGGCCCCCAGCCGTAGCGGCCGTCGATGAGGAACTCGGTGAACAGCCGGATGTCGCCCTGGTAGCTGCGGATCGTGGACGGCGCCAGATGCTTCTCGCCCGTCAGCGTGGCGGACCATTCGTCCATGTGGGCCGGCGTCCACTGCCACGGGTAGTCGTTCGCGAACTCAAGGAACCGGCGGACGAGCCGTTCCCTGGGGTCGATCGTCTCGTCCTTCAGGCCGCGCGACTTCTGCTGAGCCCGCCAGCCCCGCAGCATCGCGTCGAACATCGCGTCCTCCGGATGCAGCTGAACCACCCCGGACACGAGCTCCAGACGAGCCGCCCCGGCCAGGGCCAGCTTCTGCTGATGCACCACCTCAGACCATCCCTTCTGGAGGGCAGATCATGCATCAAACAGGATCACCTCAGCAACATGCCTGCTCAGGCCGCTAGTTCGTAGTAACGTCGGAGACCGTGAAGCTGGCGCCATGAGCTGGCGACCTGCGACTTCTCGTCCATCTGATGCAATTCCCGAGGGTCGAGGTAGACCTCCGTGGTGACCACGCTGGAGTGCCCCAGCAGGTCCCGCAGGATCAGCAGCGGATCGGCTTTCAGCAGGTAGAGCGCGAGCCCGGACGCATCGCCGGTCGCGGCGGCGAGCTGGGCGGCCTGCCGGTAGTGGCCCTCGACCAGCTTCTCCAGGGTGGCCATGGCGAAGGTGTGCCGGCACCGGTGCGGCGCGACATCCGGGAACCGCGGCTCGAAGCGCTCACGGATCCGGCGGGCTGTGCGGCGAAACAGCGTGCCCCAGTCCACGAACGGCCGCCCGTTGTAGCTCAGCGCCAGCAGCAGTGAGCCTCCCTCCGGGTTGACCAGCCGCAGCCGTTCCTCCGGCCGAAGCGCCGCCCAGCGTGTGCGTCGGCCGTTGACCCGGCCGCCGTAGAAGTCCGCCTCCTCCACCACGAGCGGCCTCTGCGGCCGCCACGACCCTTGCGACATCTCCCTGTCCAGGGCGATGTATGAGTGGACCGCCGCCAGCGAGGCGTAGTCGATCCAGGTCGTGCGGAACTTTCGCCCCTTGGCCGCCAGTTCCGGGACCGTCCACGGGATCGGCACCCCGGTCGGCTCGGCGGGCAGCGGCGGAACTTCATGAACCAGCAGGTGAGTGAACTCCCGGCTCCGCATCCCGGTGCCCAGCACCAGACCACCCACCGCCACGTTCCGCCCCGGGAACCGGCCGCGGAACGACGCGTCCTCCAGCCCGTCCGGGCCCAGCCCGGCTAGGCCGTAGCGGAATAGACCGGCGAAGTCCGACTCCAGATACTGCACCTTCACGTGCGGCTTCGGCCGCCGCAGCCGGGCCCGGTTGTGCCGGGTCTCCACCAGCCGGCCCTGCACCATCCGCTTGCCGGTGGCCACCGTAAACGGCACAGCCGCGGCCAGGCCCTCCCCCTCGGCCCAGTCGTAGAACCGGCTCAGCGCCGTGACCTGCAACTCCCACGACGAGAACTCCAGCCGCTCGTCCAACGGCCCCGACAGCCGACGGTCCGCGTACGTACCGAGCGCGGCCACCAGCTCCTGCCGCGTACCGAACACCGAAACACGGTGCCGCCGCAGATGCATCAGCCAGTCCCGGGCCGCCAGCGCATACGCCCGCCACGAATTCGGCGACGGCGCCCCGCTCGACGGCAGCGTACGAAGCCAGGCATTCACCGCCCGCGTCGCCCTGGGGCCGCCCTCGTCCTCGAACAGGAAGTCGTCGTCGAACAGCACCGGCATGCGCTCGGGGATCAACGGTTCGCCATCGAGCCCCCAGGACTGCCAGCCCTCGGCAGAGAAGAAGTGCACCAACACGCGGCGGGACGGTACGTCCGCGACACGACCCTCATCAACTGCTAACCCCACGTCTGATCAACGGGAGTTGAGGAATGTGAGACACGCCAAGAAAGCAGCGACAATCTGGGTCCAGAACGACTTCTGCGCCCGAGTGAAGGGCGCCTCCGACGACGCCCCGGTCACGTACGAGGACCCGGCCACCAAGGAGAAGACCACCCACGGCACCGCCGACGGCCGCAAGGCGTGCCTGCACCACTGCCTCACCTACACGGCCACGCAGGCGATCGTCGCCGGACTTGGAGCCCGCGCACTGGGCATCCGGGTCCACCCCGGCGCGGCCGCAGCCGCGCTCACGCTGTCCTTCGGCACGCACTACATCGCGGACCGCCGGGTGCCGGGCCACGGGGTTCTGGAGAAGCTCGCCGACAAGACCGGCAAGACCAACTTCTACAAGCTGGCCTCGCACGGAATGAACGGCGCCTTCCACCTCGACAACTCCTGGCACCACGGCTGGGAGACCGTCGCCGCGCTTATCGCCACGACCAAGGCGACCACCCGGTGACCGGCCAGCCCCGGACGCGACTGGAACGCGTACGCGCCTCGGTCGGGATCGCTTCGCTGGCCCTCCAGCAGATCGAGGACGACCTTCGCGCCGACGACGTCGACCAGGAGGAGCTGGCCGCGATCCTGCGCGAGCTCATCGAGGACACCGACCCGCCCGGCGGGTTCATGGCGGCCGTCGCGCAGCTGCTCACCGCCGCCGCGCGTCGTGCCGAGCAGGTCGAGCCCGACCGCGACGGCGACGCATCGTGCCCCCTGCATGAGGCCGCCGCCCTGATCACCGACAACGCCGGGCAGCGCCTCATCTGGGCTGCCCGCGCCCTTCACCCGCAGCAGGGAGGCATCTGATGGCGAGCGCGAAGGCGACGAACCCGCCCCGCGGGGAGTGCACGCAGTGCTGGTTCCACGCGTACGCCAGCCGCGAGGCCCACGCCAGGCTCGGTCCGCGTGAGGACTGCCCGCAGTGCGTGGACCACATGAAGAACGGCCACCCCGACCACATGATCGTCCGCTGACGCCGCTGCGCGAAGCCCCCGCTCTGCTCACCGCCCACGTCGGGCAGCGCCCCATCCGGGCTGCCCGGCGCCCTCACCCGCAAGGAGATCTTCATGACCGAGCTGATCTACCCGCAGATGCCCGAGCACAGCCTGGTGGTCCTGATCGGCCCGTCCGGCGCCGGAAAGTCCACGATCGCGCGCACCTGGCCCGCCTCCCAGGTCCTGTCCCTGGACGCGCTGCGCGAGGTCGCCAGCGACGACGCGGGCGACCAGGACGCGACCGGCGACGCGGTCGCCGCCCTGCACCTGCTCCTGCTCCTGCTCCTGGAGGCGAGGATGCGACGCCGGCTGTTCACCGTCGTCGACGCGACCAACGTCACCAGGTCCGCCAGGGAGCCGCTGATCGCCGCCGCCCAGCGGAACGACATGCTGCCCATCGCGGTCATGGTCGCCACCCCCGGCAGCGTCTGCATCGAGCGGCAGGGCCCGCGGCCGGCCAACCGCACGGTGCCCGAGGATGTGGTCGTCAAGCAGCACCAGGCCATGGTCGCCTCGCACCGGACCCTCAAGGCCGAAGGGTTCTCCGAGATCGTCTTCTCCGACAGCCTCTACCGGCTGCTGCCGTTCCTGGAGCGCCTGAGCGAGACCCGGCAGGCCGACCTCGGACTGGACGGCAGCGCCGGCCTCGGTGACCTGAACCTCGTATCCCGGGTATTCGGCGAAGAGATCCTGCCGCTGTGGCAGTGGAAGCCCGGCTCGAACGTGGCCGACGGCGACCGTGTCGCGGAGATCCGCCTCGGACAGCAGTACCTCACCCTCGCCCTGCGCACCGACGTCGACGGCGAGGGCGACGTCGGGTTCGACGTGCTGGTGCCGTGCCCGCACGACGACGAATGCACCGGCCGCGCCTGGGTGCCCGCCTACAGCGTCACCTGCCTGTTCCGCGCGCTCAACGGCGACCTGGACGACGACGAGGACATCGTCTGCACCGCCCACGGCCCGAACAACGGCGACGACCAGGACGACGACCTCGAGGCGCAGGACCTCGAAGTGATCCACGGCTGACGGACCTCCGTGCCGCCCCGACCCCGCCACAGCGCCGGGGCCGGGGCGGTCGCGGTGGTCCCTCACCACCGCGATCACGAGAGGAGATGGACGTCATGGCCCAACCCCCGTACTACGAGGTCGACGTCCCCATACGGAGCACCGAGACGCCCACCCTGCGCGGGGTGCACGTCTTCACCGGCTGGGCCGACAGCCGCGACGCGGCCGTGAAGGCCGCCCACGAGGTCTACGACGCGGCCCGCGCCGCAGCGGAGGCCGGACGCGAGATCCCCCACGGGCGCCTGGACGGCTGGTCGGCCTGCGGATACCGGCCCGGCTGGGAGCTCGACTGGCCCGCCGCGAAGGCCGGCCCCTGGAGGAGCCCGTACAGCTGGCTCAACTCCAAGCCCTTCGAGATGTAGCTCTGCCCCGGGACAGCCGCACGTGCTTGGCGGCTTCGACGGCTGCCCCGGGCCCACCCAACCCGTACAAGACGAGAGGGAGATCCTCAGTATGGACTCCGTTCTGCGTGCGCAGGGCCGGATCGGCTCGCGCACCCTCCTGATCACCAGCGCCGCCCTGCCGCTGACCGGCTGGGCGATCCACGCCGCCGCGCTGCACAAGCAGCTCGCCGCGACCCGCAAGGACCCGCTGACCGGCCTGCTGCGCCGCGACGCCTACACCGCCCGTGCCCGCCGGCTCCTGGCCCGCCACGGCGACGACACAACCGTGGTCATGGTCGACGCCGACAGGTTCAAGGAGATCAACGACGGCCTCGGGCACGCGGCGGGCGACACCGTCCTCGCGTCGATCGCGGCCCGGCTCACCGCTTGGGCGGGCCCGCGCGCCGCGGTCGGCCGGCTCGGAGGCGATGAGTTCGCCGTGATCCTGGAGCTGCCCGCCGAACGCCGGGAGCAGCGCCTCGCGCAGCTGGTCCGGATGCTGCACACCCCGGTCGCCCTGGACGACGGCCGCACGGTCGACGTCGCCGCCTCGGTCGGCGCCGCGACCCCGGACGTGATCGGCGCACGCGACCTGACGCGCCTGCAGAGGGCGGCCGACGCAGCCCTGTACGACGGGAAGCACTCCGGGAAGGCGATGCTGGCGACCGCCGCGCACGCCGCCACGCCGACCGTCAACGGGCGCCGCGCGGGCAGGCCGGGCACGGCCGTGTGGGGGCGAGCGGCATGAGCGCGGCCCTTCCGCCGGCGGCCGACTGGATCCGCGGCATCAGCGTCAAGCAGCCGCACGCCGCCTGCCTCCTCGCCGGGGCCAAGACGATCGAGAACAGGCCCCGGGCCTGGTCGTGGCGCGGCTGGCTGCTGCTGCACGCGAGCCAGCAGACCGACCGGCCCGCCCTGCGCGTACCGCTGATCGCCCGCACGATCCGCGGCCGCGACCTGACGACCGGCGCCGTGATCGGCGTCGCCCGGCTGACCGGCTGCCACCAGGACCCGGACGGCTCCCCGCCCTGCACCGAGTGGGCACAGCCCGGAGCGTGGCATCTGGAGGTCAGCGACGTCCAGGCCCTCGCCCTGCCGATCCCGGCACGCGGGCAGCTCGGACCCTGGCGACCTACCGAGCACCTGGTCGCCCAAGTCCTCCAGCAGCTCCCGCACCTGCGGCCGTGACCGCCCGGCGCCGCCATCTGCGCGCGGTGCCGACACCGCCGGAGCAGCCCGTGGCGCCGGTCCAGCTCCTGAACTGGCGCCACTACTCGCACTTCGGCCCGCCCGCACCGTGCGTGCTGTGCGGCACCACCACCCCGCTGAGGTCCCACGCCAAAGAGCCCGTGCACAAGGTCTGCGCGGAGTTCTGGAACGCGGCGCACCCCGGCGAGATGCGGTTCGTCTCCGACCCGCCCAAGGGCGGCGGGACGACCGACCACGCCTGAACTCCTCACCTCCACCTGGAGGCCCCCATGAGCAGCACCCAGCCCGACGTCGACCGCGCCCTCGCCTATCCCGAGCCGCCGGCCTCGCCGCTCTGGCACCGCCGCGGCCCGAAGGCCCGGCCGCTCACCCCCGCCCAGCAGCGCCGCAACCGCGAGCTCCTCGACCTCGCGCAGCGCTCCCCCCGACCCCGCTCCACCAAGACCCTGGCGGAGGCCAGCTGATGAACCCCCAGACGCACCTGGCCATAGACGGCTACGTCGACGCGATCCCGGCCCCCGGCACCGGCTGGGGCACCACCCGCTTCGACCTGATCCACTCCCCCGCCGACGCGGACCGGATCGCCCCGGACACCGTGTACGCCTGCACCACCGGAGACCCGCGCATCGCCGACGTGCTGCTGCGCGAGATCCAGCCCGGCGACCTCGTACGCGTCACCGGCACCCTCACCCAGCCCGACGACCCCGAGGCCCCCGCCCACGTCACCGTCGACGGCCTGGAGGTCCTTGAGGCCGCCCCGGCCTCCGTGCTCTACGACCTCGTGCTGGAGCGGTTCGGGAACTACGTCGTCGTCTTCGACGCCGACCGCGACCAGGTCCCGGTGTTCACCGCGTCCGGCCGCTGGGTCGGCGAGGCCGCCAACTCCGACGCGATCGGCGGCCTCATCGAGGCCTACGAGGAAGGCGGCCTGTGATGACGACCGCCGCTCCCGCGCAGCGCACCGTCCTTGAACGGTTCCCCGCCGGCCACCCCCGCGGGTCCTGGCCCGCGGACGAGTACGCCGCCGCCCAGCGCGCCCAGGGCATCGACGCCCGCGTCGTGATGGACCTGGTCAGTGACGAGTTCCTCGTGGTCGCCGGCGCCTCTTCGCAGTAGCCCTTGCACACACAGCGCCGCACCCGCCCTTCCGGGCCGGGTGCGGCGCTGTGTGGCACGGCACCTTCCCAGAGAGGTTGAAGATGCTCTTTCTCGTCCGCCACGCCGAATCCATCGAGAACGCCACCAAGTACACCGGCTTCTACGCGAACCCCCGCCCGTGGTCCGGGCCGGCCGCGCATGTCCTGTCCCGGGACGTTGTCGGCCTGACCCCCCGCGGGTTCCTCCAGTGCCTGTGGCTGCGGCAGACGCTGCGGAGCTTGACCGGTCCCGACCCGGCGATCTACACCTCGCAGTACCGCCGCGCCCTCGACACCGCCGCGCTCGCTCTGCCCGGCCTGCCCTACGAGGTGACCGCGCTCCTCAACGAACAGCACTATGGCGCAGCCACCTACATGACCAAGCAGGAGCTGTACGCCACCTACCCCGAGGGGGCAGAGGACCGGCAGACCCGCAAGCACCTGTGGACGCCCCCCGGCGACGGCGGGGAGTCCCTCGCGGGCGGCGTCCTGCAGAGGGCCACGGCGTTCGTCGACGGCCTCGCCACCGTGCCCGCGTCGGATGTCGTGGCGGTCACGCACCACACCACGATCCTCGCGCTGCGTGCGGTCCTGGAACGCCGGCCGGTGACCGAACTGGTCGACGAGGCCCGCCTGCGCAAGACGCCCAACGCCGCCGTCCTGGTCTACGAGCAGGCCACCGGCGGCCTGTTCCACGCCCGCGGCACCATCCAGCCGGACTGCTGAGGAGGCCCCGAGCCGTGAACGTCCTGTACCTCAATGGGCCCGTGCAGAACGGCCCCTTCACGATCGCCGAACGGCCGGGCAAGGCGGCCGGCATCCGCGCGGCCGACGCGCTCAACACCCTCCTCGAGGCCGGGCCGGCCCCGCATCTGTGGAACACCGTCACTTTGGCCGGAGACCTGCGCCACCGTGACGCCCCTGACCGGAACACCGTCGCCCGGCAGGAGCGGGAGGAACAAGCGATCGCCGCCAAGTACGCACCAGGCGCGGCCCCGGCCGGTGGCGTCCTCACCGACACCGCACCCGCCGTGGCCGCCCTCGCGCTGGAGATGACCGAACACCTCCTGCAGGACGGCGTGCTGGCCCTCGCTCCCGTCACGGTCCTTCTCTGCACCCGCTGCGGCCACATGACCGGCACGGCCGCCCACGCCTGCCGCGCGTGCGGCCACCAGGGCTCCCGGCCGCACACCCGGCCGTTGCTGGTCTGGGACCGCCCTCCCGGCACACCCGTGCTCGCACGTGACGACGTCCACGCCCACCGGGCCAAGCCACCAGCGCACCTGCTGACCATCGCCCAGAACGTTCCTCAGCGGCTGATCCTGTCCCGCACCCGCGACCACGGCATCAGCCTCGCGCCGCTCGGGCTCGACGGCCTGGTCCTGGACCCGCGGGCCGGCATACACATCGCCGTACTGGCCGCCGCCGCCCGGCTCGGCGCCGAGCGGCCGGTGATGACGATCACCGAGAACGCCGCGGCGAACATCGCCGCCTACGGGGCCCCCTTCCGACAGCACAACGGAACACGACTGCGGTACGCACCGCACGGACGCATCCCGTACGACGACACCACAACGCTGCAACGGCTGTGCGAGGCACACCGCGTCAGCCCGGCGCAACAGGAGCTCTTCCTCACCTGGTTCCTGCCCCTGTGCTCACTGCACATCCGGGCGGGCATCACCGCAGCACAACTCCCTGCCCTGCTGAAATTCTGGCGCCGCGCCCACCTGGCCCGGCCGGACACACCCGGGAGTGACGGCCCCGCCGAACTGCGACGCCGCGTCGCGGCGGGTGATATGCGCTGGGTCATGGACGTCCGGGCCCTGTCCCGGGCCATCCCCAAGCACCCGCCCACCCATGGCTCCACACAGGAGCCGGAAGGAGCACACTGATGAACGACAACAACGCCTGGCGGTTCGTCAAGAAGCGGACCGCCGCCGACGGCGCGGTGTACGTATCCGCCGACGGAACCCGCTACCGGCGCACTGGCGGAGCCGACCTTCAGGCGGAGGCAGCCTTCCAGCGCCAGGTCGCGGACCTGGACTACCCGGTCCCGCACGTTCTGGAAGAGGGCTTCACCGACGACGGCCACTACTACGTCGTGGAGGAGTCGCTGGGCGACCAGACCCTGCACGACCGGGCAGTGGCGTCACTGAATGGCAGCCGCGCCCTGCCCGACGACGTCACCGACACCGCCGCGCAGGTCGCCGCCCGACTGCTGCGCGCCCAGGCCGCCCACCTTGCCCAGCCCACGCCCACGCCCAGTGCGCTGCGGCAGTGGCTGGACCGTGCCGGGTTCACCCAGAACGTCTTCCAGGAGAACCCCGACCTGGACAACACCCGCACCCGCGCCGCGCTCGAGCACGCGCTGGACCGCTTGGCCACGGTTCCGCTGGTGTACGGCCACCTCGACTACGGCCTGCCCAACGTCCTGCCGGCCGGGGTCATCGACTGGCAGCACCACGGCCTGGTCCCCTTCGGGTACGACGTCCTCCCGGCCCTGGAGGTCATCGCGTTCAAGGGCGGCAGCAAGGGCTACACCGCCAGCCCCGGCCAGCGGCGCCGCTACCTCGCCGCGCTGGATGACGCGGCCCGGAACACGACCGGACAGCCGGTCAGCCAGCACCTGGGCGTCTACCTGCTCGTCAAGAGCCTGTTCTTCCTCGCCCTGATGCGGCCCACCGACCCTGCCCGCACGGACAAGCACCTGAAGTGGCAGTACCGCCGTCACCTCTTCATGAAGGGACTGGAGCAATATGAGCGCACCGGGATGGTCGATACCGCCCTCTTCCCCGGCCTCGAAGAGTTCGCCGCTGGGTACCGCGCTGGCGACCATCCGTGACCGCGACTACCTCCTGGACCGCGCCGGGGTGATCTTCAAAGTCATCGGGGACGTCCACCCCGGCACGCACTTCCTGGGGTACGTGAAGTACTACCCGGACGCCCGCGGCGACCGGGTGCTGTTCGGCCGGACGTACCGGCAGAACAGCGTCGTGTCCAAAGCGTTCGGGCTCCTCGCCGACCGGCCCGAGTGCTACATCTACTCCCCCGCCGTGGGGTGCGTCATCACCGGCGTACCCCGCGAAGACATCGTCACTCACTACTCCTGCCGCCAGACTCTCACCGCACTGCACCAGAACCCCGGCCTTCTGAACGCAACCCCGGTCAGCAAGGACCTGCTCGCCATCATCAACTGGATCGTCACCGCCGACGCCGCGGACGTCATCGGCGTGACCGGCTCGTTCCTGGTCGGCGCCTGCAACGCCCGCTCCGACATCGACCTGGTCTGCTACGGGCCACGCGGCTACGAAGCGGCACAGGCCTTGTTCGCCGAACGCACCCTCATCCGCCCCTACGAGGGCGAGTCCCTCACCCGGCTGTACGTGCGACGCGCTAAGTACATGGTGGGAAGCTCCTTCGACGCGCTCATGCGTCAGGAGGCCCGCAAACTGCAGGGCCTGACAACCGGCGCCGGCGCGCACATCAACTGCGAGCCGCTGAGGGCCGACGGCGACAAGACGTTCGCCAGGGTCGTGGCCAAGGAGGTAGGGGCGATCTCCGTCCTCGCACGGATCACGGATCACTCCGAGGGCCTGGTCACACCGGCGCTCTACGGGATCGAGGTGGACACGGTCACGGAGTCCACGGTCGACGAGCCGTCCGTGTTCGCCCGCCGGATCACCCACCTCCGCAGCTACCTCGGTGCATACACTGGAGCGTTCCGCACCGGCGACGTCGTCTACGTGTCCGGCCGGCTGGTCCACATCCAGGGACCTGACGCGCACAGCGGCTTCGGCATCGAGCTGACCCCGTGGTCGGCAGCCGAGTCCTTCCTCGCCAACCTGACCCGCTGATCTGCACGTACAGCGACGCAAGGCTCTGAAGGCTGTCACCGAGCCCAGCCACCCGATCACCGCCACGGATCCCGGCCGCCTCGATGACCGGCGCTGGCCCTCTTGAAGCCGCCCGCGACCTGGACGGCCACGGCAGCGACGACCAAGCGCTGCGCTATCTCCCCATGCCGTTCCGGCTCACCAGCCGACCCGCACCCGGAGGCAACCGATGCCCGACCAGTCCCAGCGCACCATCCTGGAACGCTTCCCCGCCGGCGGCCCCCGCGGCTCCTGGCCCGCAGACGAGTACGCCGCCCGCCAGCAGACCCAAGGACAGCCCGCCCGGGTCGTCATGGACCTGCGCACCGACAGCTTCCTCGTCATCGCCGACACCCCCACCCAGGACTGACGACCGCACCGGCCGGGCCCCACCACCAAGGCCCGGCCCTCCCCTGCTCACCCACCGACCTGGGTTGACCCCGTCGCCCTGGTCCTCGTCCACCCCGACACCGAGACTGCCCTCACCAACACACTCCAGTGCGCCAGGATCCACGGCACCTGAACCCAGCCCTACCGCCTCCTCACGCACGCCCTCGCCGGGCGAGACATCCCGGCTGACCTCAACCTGACCGTCTGAGACCACGAAGCGGCCCTCGCCACCCGGACTCGATCCGGACGGCAAGGGCCGCTTTTCTACGTCCACGCCCTGCCCACTGGACGAGATCGTTCTTGCCCAATTGGGCAAGAACGATCTCGTGGGGTATACAGGCTTCAGCCTGCGGCTGACTCGGTGAGACTCTCCACGAGCAGCTCTGCGACAGCGGTCAGATCCTGCGGAGACAGATGCTCCTTCAGCGCAGCCACGATGCTCGCCGGAGAAGCAGCAGAGATGACGATGGACGTGGAAACCGAAGGAGCTGGATCCACCGCCGGGGTATTAACGCCGTTAACGGTCTGCTGCGGTACCGCAGGAGCAGAGGCAGCAACATCGGAACCGTTAACGCCGTTAACGGTTTGCCCCCCGCTCCCGTCCCCCAGCCGCCGACGCGGCGCACGCTGACGAGGCGCCTTCGACGCGGCCATAGCCTCCTGCGCAGCAGGCGCCTGCTGCTCCTTAGGCAACCGGCCGATGCGCCGGGCGGGCTCCACCTTGAGCTCACCAGCCTCTACGGCGGTCTGCAGCTCCGGGGTGAGCTCCAGCAGCGCCAGCCGCTGCGACACCCATGCCGGCGTCTTCCCCAGCCGCTTGGCGACCTTGCCCTGGGAACCGTGTACGTCGACCAGCTGCTGGATGGCCCTGGCCTGGTCCAGGGGCGGCACGTCCATCCGGTGCACGTTGGCGATCAGCGCCGACTCCAGGATGTCGGCGGCGGTGGCGGCCAGATCGTCGTTGACGTCGATCCGCAGCTCAGCCAACCCCGCTGCGCCAGCGGCCTTGAGCCTGCGGTTGCCGTCGATGACCACGTACTCGGCTGCCCCGATCTGCTCCTCCTGATCGGGGTGAGCGGCGAGGAAGGCAGCCCGCCGTGCGACGGTGACCGGCTGGATCTGCCCCCGCACGCGAAGCGACTCTGCGGTCTCCTCAATCTCGGTGTACTCGTCGCGGGGGTTGAACGGGTTGTGCGCCAGTTCCGCCAGCGGCACCGAAGCCGGCGGGCGCTTGCCCTCCCCGTTGATGATCTGCTGACGTGTCCGCACCCGTCGGGGAGCTTCCTTCGGACTGCCCTGACCGTCCTCGTCCAGAGTGAAGCCGCGCGTCACACGCTCCTGCGGCCCTTTGGAGTTGGTCTTCCTCATACCGCCAGTTCCTTCGCCAGGTCGCGCATCGCCTGCGCATGCTCACTATCGGGCGCGTACTCCAGCAGCGGGATCTCCCCGTCAGCCGCCTCGCGCCCCTCCTTCAGGTCACCGATGACTGCCAGCACCGCCGGTGAACTGCTGCGCTCCCACTGGTCGCGGTTCTCCTTGACCAGCTTTCCGCGGCGGCTGTCGTAGGCGTTGATGACCAGGCCGAGGTAGTCGATGGTGATGCGGCCCTTGCGGCACAGGTCTTCCATCTGCGCGCGCAGCAGCCGGAAGGCCCGGTGGGAAGCCTTGTTGGCCCATACCGGCGTGATGACGCCGGACCGGTCGGACAGTTCGCCGTCGCGGCGCCGTACGTAGTACAAGGCCGTATCCATGTTCAGGCCGAGGCTGGGCGGGCCGTCGATGATGATGATGTCGTAGTCGTCCTCCAGCGGCTCCAGCGCCCGCTCCAGAGCAGCCTCACTGAACGACACCTTCGACAACGCCACATCCCGCAAGAACGCGTCGTCGCTCGCGGGCAGGAGATGCAGACGCTCGCCGAAGCGCTCCTGGTCCAGGGCTACCAGCAGGTCGTGAACGTCGCCCTTGGCGGTCCCGTCCATGTGCATGAGCAGTGTCTCGACGTCGTCCTCGTACATGAGGTCCTCGAAGCCGAGCTCCGCTGTGAGATGCCCCTGGGGGTCGTAGTCGACGATCAGCACCCGGTGGCCGGCTTCCGCGAGTGCCTGGGCGATGCCGCTGGAGATGAACGTCTTGCCGACCCCGCCCTTCTGGTTGGCCACTATGACGCGGATGACCGGCTGCTCGGTGAGGGGCGACGCGGGAGAGGGGTGGGCCTCGAGCCAGAGCGTCAACGCCTGAGCCAAGCCTTGGACGTAGGTGACCCCGCGCTCGTTGCACGCGTTCTTGAACGCTTCAGGCTCGCCAGCGGGGAGGAAGGTCCCCCATGTCTTTGCGCCGGTGGTGTCGACGTCAGGGACCTGGTCCGCGGTGTACCAAGCCTTGATGGCGTGCTCAGTGGCGTCCTGAATGTCCATTCCATGCTCGAAGGCGCGGATCTTCAGGTGTCTCCGGAGCTGGGGAGTGAGAGCTGTAATTAGCTTCTCTCGCTCCCCTCGAGGGCTAGGGATGCTCATGTCGCCGAACATTACTAGGTCCATCAAGTCGTGGAACGGTGCCTCGCGCAGCGGTTGTCTTCGCCGAGGGCGCCGGCGCCATCCTCATGTTGGGCCAGTTCGTGCGCCTGGAAGGCAGTGGACCAGACGCGGCCGAAGTAGTCCTGCGGTCGGCGAAGGGCGAGGGAGAGAGCTTCCTCAGAGTCCGCCCCTCTAGAAGGGAGGATCGTTGGGGCCCCGGTCGGCCTGCGCGGCCGCATCACGCCGTCGGCTGGCCGCATGCTGTTCGGCGAGGGAGGGTATTCCGACGATGGCTTCAGCGGCGCGGCCATGCCGGATGAGCAGCTCGGCCACTTCCGATGGCCGCACTTCGGTGTCCGCTCGTAGCAGGGCAAGGGCCTCCTCAACGCGCCCCATCTCATCGAGGATCCACGCCTTGCTGACCGTCAAGCCGTACGTGTCCGGTGGCAGCGTCTCAGCGTAGGCGAGGGCCTCCTCGTGCCGGCCAGCCTCGCCCAGCAGCCATATCCGGTTCGAGCTGAACCAGGACGAGTGCTCTTCGATGAACTCAGCACTGCGCTCGTCGAGGAGCGCAAGAGCATCGTCCAGCCGGCCTGCCTCATGCAGCAGGTGAATGACGCCCTCGAAGAGGCAGGCATCGTGGTAATCGAACGTCGGGCGACCCACCTCGATGGCTTCCTCGATCCGACCTTGGCGGCCCAGCAGTTCGATCAGAGGCCAGCGGAACCGGTCCGGATACTCAGCGGCTGCGATGAAACGCCGCAGCACAGCCTCCGCCTCACCTGCCTGCCCGTTGTCTTCGAGCGCCCGCGCGTAGTACGCGAGCGTCTCACCCGCGTGCTCGCCGGTGCCCAGTACGCGCAGTTCCTCCACGCGCCCGTGGCGCCGCAGGAGCTCGGCGTAGGCGATCAGGGTGTTCTGGACCACGAAGCGACCGGCCGCGATGTCCGCCCCGAGCATCCGCACGGCTTCATCGGCCCGGCCCGCACGCTCCAGGACCTGGGCCTGGAGGTCCTGCGCGTTGCTGGGGCTGAAACCCCACCGCTCCTCGCCGCGGGCGCCGCGGGCTCGCTCGGCGCGCGGCGCGATCAGCTCCAGGACCTGTTCGTCACGGCCCCGGCCCTCCGTCAGCTCGACGAGGGTGGAGAGGATCCACTCCCTGTCCAGGTGCGGCGTGAGCACGGTGATCGCCTCGTTCAGCCTCCCCGCCTTGGCCAGCAGTTCCGCGAAGTCGTGGCACACCCACTCCGAGGCAAGGCCTTCCTCATCCGGGCGGACGGCGTCCAGGGCCTGCCGCACCCTCCCCGCCCCGACCAGGACCTCGGCCCTCTCCCAGCGCGCCCGGTTCCACCCAGCCTCGACGAACGGCTCCAGCACGCCCAGGGCCCGCTCGAACTCGCCCGCCCGGGACAGCTCACGAGCCGCCGCCTGAGCGCAGAACCACTCCCCCCGCTCCGACGCGGCCTGGACCAGCAGTTCCACCTCGCCCCGCTCCACCAGCATGGTGACCAGACGCGGAGATATTCCGCCGAGGGTCCGTGACTGCCATTCAAGATCGTCAATGTTCACGGGCCTGAGCGTACGGGCGACTACTGACAGGCCTCATCGACCAACTGCCGGAACCCACTCGTTCTACGCCGGAAGCACAGGCGAGCGGACGGGCTCGATGCGCCATCAGAAGAGGAGCCCGGCGACTGACAACCCCAGTGGGGCCGGACAGGAACTCCCTGTCCGGCCCCACTGGGGTTGCCTGGGTATGACCAACGCATGCCGATGGCGGACAGCTGTCCTGTCCAGGATCGGTTTTTCTGATCAGTCATTGGTGGTCTGGCCTGCACTGATCAGTTCGTGGTGCCTCGGTGGGCGGGGGTTGCAGTGTGCTAGTAGCTGCAGTGATTGTGGGTGCTGTGCTGAATCAGCGGCCTGGCCTGTGGCTTTGTCAGTTAGCTGGTGGGCGATCAGGTCGTGTCATCTGCGCTGCGCAAGGTTCAGGTTCACTGGTCGTTGGTATGCGGCGTCGCGAGATCGCCTTGTGTTACACGCTGTCGGCCCACGAGGGGACGAGGTAGGTGTGGACGTCGCCGAGTGAGAGACGGAGCGGGCCGAGGAGGCGGTGGGCGAGGTCGGGAGAGAGGTCCTCGATTGCGAGGGCCGTAGCGGCGAAGCACACGGCTTTCTGTTCGTCTGAGAAGTCCCGTACGTGCTTGCCTCGGATGCGGGCTGCTCGGTCCAGTGCTGTTTCCGTGTGTTTGATCAGCGCGTTCTTCAGCGTGGCCCGGTCGGCGGTCCTGGCGAGGTCCTGCGCCTCGTACCAGGCGGGGTCTTCGCGATCGGTCGGCCACGCCTTGTTGTAGGAGTGGCGCAGGGTGAGGACTTCGTCCCACGTCAGCTTCTCCAGCCGGGTGAGCAGTGCTGCCGCTGTTCGCCCTTGGGGACCCAGCGCCCACCAGGCCGGCACCCGAAACCATATTCGCTGGCTCCAGGTCCGTCCGGAGCGCTCCTCGTCGTCGTTCGGGACCAGAGTGAAGATCCACAGCCCGAACGGGACCTCGGCCGTGAACGGCAAGTAGCTGGCACCCGATGTATGTGGTGCTGCGCGGTACCAGGGCTGTTTGCGGCGCCGCAGCGGCACGCCAGGTGTTTCCTCGATGAGGACGCCGCGGTCGTCGCGCAGGGAGGCGGCGTAGTCGACCGGGTCGTCGTCGAAGCCGCGGCCTGAAGGCCGTGTGACCTTCCAACCCCAGTCGGCCGGCAGACGGCTCGGGTCCACTCTCGCGGCTGCCCAGTCTTCCCACCCAAGGCCAGGCATTGCTCCCCCTCCGTGACGATGCTGACCCCATCTTGGAGCATCCCGCAACGGGCATGCCGTGCGGACGCCGAAACCGACGCTTGGGCAGGCGCGTACGGTGTGATGCCGGATGCCACCGCCGTGAAGACACCGGGGAGATGCTGAAGTCGGGGCAGGACGAGCATTGTTCCTTTTACCGACCGTTCCGACGCTGGCTGCAAGGCCACAGCCGACGGCCACGCGTACACGAAGACGGATGGTGCTGGTATGACCATTGCACCCACACGGGCGGCGCACCGGCGAAACACCTGACTGCGCCCCGCCATGGGCCGTTATCAACGACTCATGCTCACGACTGTGCTGCGTGGCCTGGCCGCCGCGTCCCTCGCCGTCCTGCCCCTCAGTGCCGCCACACCTGCGCACGCGGCAGACACCCTTCCCCTGACCGAAGCGGTCGCTGCCCTGCCGGTGGCGGACGAGTCCCGGGAGGGCTACACCCGGGACGCCTTCCGCCACTGGAATGCCGGTGCCGACCCGTCAGATGGCTGCAACACCCGCGCCGAGGTCCTGATTGCCGAGGCGGTGGAGCCGCCCACGGTCGGCACCGGCTGCCGGCTGACGGGAGGACGCTGGTGGTCGTACTACGACCAGGTGTGGGTGACCTCGGCCTCCGGCCTCGACCTCGACCACATGGTGCCCCTTGCGGAGAGTTGGGACAGCGGCGCCTCCGCGTGGACAGCATCACGCCGTGAGGCGTACGCCAACGACCAGGGCGCACCGGCCAGTCTGATCGCGGTCACCGCGCGTTCGAACCGATCGAAGGCCGACCAGGACCCGGCCCAGTGGCTGCCGCCGGCCGCCGGGGTGCACTGCCGGTATGCGGCGGAGTGGGTGGGCACCAAGCTCCGCTGGAGTCTTGCGGCCGATGAGGCGGAAGTCGCGGCTCTGCGGGAGGTGGCGGCCGGCTGCCCGGACCAGACGGTGACGTACGAGCCTGCTGCGTGACCGGCCCGTCCCGCCCCGCCGCCCGGAAGCGGCGGGGCGGGACGTCTGCTGTGGTGTGGGGAGGTGGGGTCAGCCGCAGTCGTTGCGGTTGATCTTCAGGGAGCGGGTCTGGTCGTTGAGGTTGTAGCCGCGCAGGTCGTGGATGGATCCGCCGCTGCGGGTGACGCACACCCAGCGGCCGGTGTGGTTGCGCTTCTCGTAGACGCGGGCGGTGCGGTCGGAGTTGTTGCGGATCGAGCTGCCGCGATCCCGGATCGCGGTGGGCAGGTCCTTCACGCTGCCGTCGGAGGCGCGGCGGACCCAGGGCTGCCCGCCGAAGTTGATCTCGGGGTAGATGCACACGTAGCCGTCCGGGCAGTCGATCGCCGCCCGCACGGTGCCGGTCCCGGGGGAGGCGGAGGCCGGCATAGCCGGAGACAGGAGGGCCAGGGCGGCCACGGCCGCACCCATCAGTTTTCTGATCACGGCTCTACACATACGGGCACCGCGGGCCGGCCGGAGCTTTTTGCGCGGGGGGCCACCCGTGTGGAGGAACCCGGTCCCGGGGGAGCCGGCCAGATGCCCGGCGACGGCGGCCGGTGGGGCGGCACCTGGCAACCGGGCCGCGGGGGAGGGCAGTACGTCGGCAGTGGGCCGGGAATGCTGCCGGTGCCCGGAGGGGGGAGGGGTCCGGTGTGAGGGTGTCCGCAGTGTGCGGTGCGGGCGTGCCTGCGCTAGAGTGGATCTTGAAGGCGAGCGGTCCGTTCCGGCGGCTGCCGGCTGTGCGTTGGTCGTCTAAGGAAAGATGCCCCGCTTCCTGCGGGGAGATGCAGGTGCAAGGCCTGCCCGGCGCTCCACACGAGAAGCCCTGTTCCTGCCACTGGCAGGAACAGGGCTTCTTCCAGTTCCGGTTCCCGGCGCCGTCCCGGAAGCGGCCGGGCACCTTCCACAGCCGCCGATGTCCGGCGGCCGGGCCGGGCCCGGTCACCGGGCGGTCTGCAGCCCGCCTTCCGGCGCCGGGGCGGGGAGGACGGGCTGGGAGGCAGTCGGCGCCGGTGCCGGCCGGCTGGGCGTGGTGGTCAGCCGTGGTAGGTGATGTAGCCGTTGTTGTCGCGGTCGTTGGCCTTCTTCGTGTACGAGTGGACGTCAGCGCGGGCACCGCCGGGCTTGTGCAGGTAGATGGTGTCCTTGTCGTTGTTCCACATGAAGTTGCAGTTCTGCCGGTAGGCGACGTTCTTGGCGTCGGAGTCGGTGCCCCGCCCGCCGCGCAGGCTGACCTGATCGCCGGGCTCGAGGACGTGGCTGGCCCTGAAGGTGTAGGTGTTGCCGGCGGCGTCCTTGACGACGTAGCCCTTCAGGTTGACCTTCGCGGTCTTCGAGTAGTTCTTGATCGTCAGGTACTCGTTGTGGGTGTTGCCGCCCGAGCACTTGTTGGAGTCCCGGCCCGGGGCGTCGTACTGGATGCCCTTGATCTTCAGGGCCGAGGAGTACTCGGCGGCCTGGGCCGGGGCGGCCGCGGCCAGGCCGAGCCCGGCGACGGCGGCAGCAGTTGCGGCGGCGGTCAGGATGCGACGGACGTGCATGAGGAATCCCCCTCGATGGTGCGAATGGAGCGCCCGGAGCATACCGAAAGTGATCATTGCGGGGAGAAGGAATGAAGGAACTGTGACGGTAGGGCTGCCTGGTGTCGACGGCGGCCCTCCGGCCGGGAACCCGTCCCTGGAGCCTGTGCTCGTTCCCGCAAGGGGGGCCGCAGCGAGGTTGCTACCGTTGCGCTCACCGCATCTGTGCAGGTAAAAGGGGATAAGAGCGTGTCCGTCGTGGATTTCTGTGCCCATGTCGCCGCCCGTGGCGGCGTTCTGGGCGCCACTGTCGGCACCAGCCCCAAGGGGTGGGAAGCCGTCCTGGGACACGCCTTCCTGGACGTACTCGGCGGTGGCCTCCTGCGCCGCGACTACGGACTCGTGGAAATCAACTTCTCGCCCCAACAGCCGGACCAGCCCGATCGGATGGCGTGCTTCGGCTTCGGCGTGCCGGTCCAGCGGCTGCTGTACGACCAGTCACCGGACACGGTGCCCCCACCGCTCACGCGCACGTACGGGACCTTCACGCCCCGGGTCCCCTTCACCGCACTGCCCGCCGCTCTCCAAGCCCTCGGGCACACCGTCGCACTCGACACGGACAACACGTCGCGCGACATGAACTGCTACCGCGTGTCCCGCTCCGCGGCCCGCATCCACGTCATCGCCGACCCCGCCCCCGGCGCATCCGGAGCCCCGGACCAGAACGGGCACCAGGAAGGCGACGTCTGGTCCATCGACGTGTGGTGACCGGCCCTGCGAGGTGCCCTGGAACAGCGGCGCCACAGCAGCTGGGACTTCGGCCGAGAGCCTGACCACGGCAGGTCAGCCGCCGGGCCGGGAAGGAAGCCGGAGCCGGCACCGCCGCACTCGTCCCGGCCTGCGCGGCCCCGACCACGACACCGGCCACGGCGACCGAGACCGGGCCCGGGACCGCTGGGCGACGGTGGACAAGCAGGCCAGGCCACCGACGACGAGCACCAGGAGCAGCAGGACGAGCAGAGCAAGCGTGGACACGTGGTCCCCCTCAAGGTCGAGCACGCGAACGGTCCGCGTGCGATGAGGATGGAGCAAGGAAGCTCACCAGCCCCGCACGTCTAGAAGACTCATGAAGATCTTGGGGTTCTGGCCCTGCCGCGTGAGCGGCAGGGCCAGACTCTTTGGTGTGGTGATGGGGGAATGGGCCGGGGAG
>NZ_JBIWJA010000043.1:0-42459 GCF_044764905.1 Streptomyces sp. NPDC093586
CGCGGGGCGGGGCGGCGGGCGCGGGGGGGGCGGGGCCCCCGGGGGGCCCCGCGGCAAATACAAACACGCCCCCCCCCCCCCCCCCCCGGCCCCCCCCCCGGGGGGGGGGGCGGCCCCCCCCCCCACGCTCGGGAAAGCGTCAGGACAGGGTCTGCGCCGCCGTCGGCGAGCTGTCCTTCAGGAACTGCGAGCAGCGCTCGTACTCCTCGGTCTCCCCGATCGCCTGCGCCGCGCGGGCGAGGGCGTGCAGGGAGCGCAGGAAGCCGCGGTTCGGCTCGTGCTCCCACGGCACCGGGCCGTGGCCGCGCCAGCCGCTGCGGCGCAGGGCGTCCAGGCCGCGGTGGTAGCCGGTGCGCGCGTACGCGTACGACTCGACCGTCCGGCCGGCCCGGAAGGCGTCGTCCGCGAGCTGCGCCCAGGCCAGGGACGACGCGGGGAACCGGGCGGCGACCTCCGACGGGTCGGTGCCGCTCGCGAGGAGGTCACGCGGTCCGGGGTCCTCGGGCAGGTGGGTCGGCTCCGGTCCGCCGAGCAGGTTCTCGTGAATTGCCATGGGTGCCAGTCTGCCATCCGGCGCCGGGTGCGGGACGGGCCCGGGACGCGTCGCGCACCCGGGCCCGTCCCGTATCGGTGCAGGTCAGCGCACCTGGACGGATGACACCAGTGTGTTGAGGTCCGGCCAGAGCTTCTTGTTCGTCTCCGGCAGCACGACCCACAGCACCGACGGGCGGACCCGCCCGGTGTCGACCACGAGGACCGCGTTCAGGTCCATCGTGGACGGCACCCCGCGCTGGTGGAAGTGGATCTCGCTGACCAGCAGCCAGGCGTCGTGTCCGTCGACCTTCAGCGGCTGCGAGGCGACGTCGACCAGGACCGCCTCGTCCCGGGGGTACTCGTAGCGCCGCCGCTCGTCCATCACCGCGTCCGCCACGCCACGCAGTTCCCCGGTGCCGCCGGCCGCGGCCATGATGTCCTCGTCGACCTGCGTGGACTTGACGAGGGCGCGCTGGCGCCCCTCCTGCTTGCGGGTGAAGCCGTCGAAGACCGGGTCCAGCGGCTTGCTCCGGTCCCATGTGCCGCCCAGCTCCGCGTACTCCAGGGAGGAGTCCGTGACGGTGCCGACGACCGGCGAGCCCTCGCCCGGGTAGTCCGGCATCTCGACGGTCCCGGTGATCCTCCGCTCCTTGGGCAGCGGGGAGGCGCCGGGGGTGAGGGAGGGCACGGGGATGCCCCGCTGCGGGGCGTCCGCGGTGCTGCCCGCGCAGACGGCGGACGAGGAGTCCGATGTGCTGTGCGCCTGCTGGACCACCTTGCCGTCGACCAGCACGGTGCAGGTGAGGGTGCCCCCCTTCTGGTCCTCGCGGCTCTGGACGTCCAGATAGAAGTCGGCGTCCGCCGCCAGCGTGACGGTCTTGCGGTACGGCAGGAGGACGACCCGGTGGGGCACGTGGCCGTTCGCCTCCCCGACGGTGAGGTCCACCGAGGGATGGTCGCCGGTCGCGATGTAGGTGACCTCGACCCGCCGGGGGCCCTTGTCCGCGGATGCCCCGTCGTCGTCCGGGCCGACGGCCCGGGCCAGGCCCACCGCGCCGAGCAGGACCACCTCGAGCAGGATCACCAGGAAGCCGACCAGGAGGAACCCGTCCGGAACCCGGTCGAAGGTCTTCCTGCCGCGGCCGGAGTGGTTCTCGCGTCTCGGCTGGGATGTCTGCGTCATGTCGTCCTCCCCCTCACGCCCGGCCGCTGTCGCCGGCCGGGCGGCCGGCCGGCTCGTCGACGGACCGCGTGGCCAGCAGCCCCGCCTCCCGCGCCTCGTCCAGCATCCGGTGCAGGTCATGGAGCCGGGACCGGTCGGTGAGCCCCTCGATCTCGGCGACGGCCAGCTCGTCCCGCACCGTGTTCGCCACCAGCTCGTGCATGTCCTCGCCGAGTCGCTCCAGATCCCGTACGGCCTCCCACTCGCGGTAGGCCGCGTCCGCCGCGCGGGTGATCTCGGCGTACCGCTCCAGCGCCTCCACCCGCTCCTCCAGCGCGCTCGACGACAGCCGCAGCGCCCGCCGCTGCGTGCGCAGCACCTCCTCCACCCGCGCGCCGGAGGCGTCCCCGGCGGCGGCGCGCACCTTGCGTGCCAACCGGGTCAGCTCGGCCAGGCGCTGGGCGATCTCGTACTGCTGGGCCGGCAGCGTCACGTCGTTGGCGATGTCGTCCAGCAGCCCGGCCCGGTCGACCTGCGACGCGAGAACCGTCGTCACGGCGGCCTGGGCGCGCTCCATCCGGCGCAGCGGCGAGTGGCCCAGCAGATCGCGCAGGGAGTCGTCGCCGAAGTCCTCGGCCAGGTAGTAGCGGCCGTGGCGCAGCCGGGCCACCCGCTGCCGCTCGTCGGTCCCGCAGCCGAGGACGACGATCAGCAGCCAGACGAGCAGGTGCACGCCCACGAGGGTCAGGATGAACGCCTCGACCCCGAACTGGACCCCGACCCAGACCATCGCCGCCTGCGCCGCGAGCCCGACGGCCAGGCCGGCCCACACGCCGATCAGCGCCCACAGGATCGTCACGGGCAGCAGCGCGCACACCGCGGAGACCCACAGGGACCCCCAGATGTCCGCCTTGGTCCGGCCGCCCAGCCCCGGCTCCTCGGGCAGCGGCAGCGTGGCCGGGAAGAGTCCGTCGGCGGACGTCTCCAGCAGCGCGCGCTCCGCGTCCTCCAGGGCCGGATCCACCACCGGCCGCAGCGCAACCTCTTGCGCCATACAGCAACACCCCCCACAGGTTGGGGGAGATCGTGACACACGCCGCGGGGGCCGCCCCACGCCGCCCCTGGTCCGCCGCCGCCGCCGCCGTCCGGCCCCGTGCCCCTCCCGCCCGACCTTGCCCTCCTCCGGTTCACCGCGCATCATTCGAGGTGGGTCCGGTCGGTGCCGGGCCCGAGGGGACCGGGGCCCTGTTGCCGGAGAGGAAGGGGCGGACCGCTACCCGGCAGCACGTAGACACGGAGACAGCGATGTCCTCTGATCCCACGCCCGCGCACGCGCCCTCGCAGGACAGCGAGCCGGACACGCCGAACCTCGACTTCGCGGGCACGACCCCCTACGAGGACTACGTCAAGGCCGACGTCCTCACCCATCTGCAGCACACCCTCTCCGACGATCCCGGAGAGATGGTCTTCCTGGTCACCACCCAGGTGATGGAGCTGTGGTTCACCGTCGTCGTCCACGAGTGGGAGACGGCGGCGAAGGCGCTGCGGGGCGACGACGTCCCGACCGCGATCGCCGCGCTGAAGCGGTCCGTGCGGGAGCTGGAGGCGCTGAACGCCTCCTGGAAGCCGCTCGGCCAGCTCACCCCGCAGCAGTTCAACTCCTACCGGTCCGCCCTCGGCGAGGGCTCCGGCTTCCAGTCGGCGATGTACCGGCGGCTGGAGTTCCTGCTCGGCGAGAAGTCCGCGTCCATGCTGGTCCCGCACCGCGGCGCCCCGCGCGTGCACGCCGAGCTGGAGAAGGCGCTGCACGAGCCCAGCCTCTACGACGAGGTGCTGCGGCTGCTCGCACGGCGCGGGCACCCCGTGCCGGAGGAGGTGCTGCGCCGGGACGTGTCGCGGCGCTACGAGCCGTCGCCGCAGGTGGAGCAGGTCTGGACGGGCGTCTACGCCGGGGACCAGGACGACGAGCTGGCCCGTCTCGGCGAGGCGCTGACGAACGTCGCCGAGCTGGTGTGGCGCTGGCGCAACGACCACCTGGTCGCCACCCGCCGCGCGATGGGCGCCAAGGCCGGCACGGGCGGGTCCGCCGGGGTGGCCTGGCTGGAGAAGCGGGCCCGCGGCAACGTGTTCCCCGAGCTGTGGACGGCGCGGTCGTATGTCTGAGCCGAGCATCAGGGCCGAGCTGGGCACGCGGGCCGAGAAGCTGGACGGTGCCGACGAACTGGCCGCCAAGCGCGCCGAGTTCGTGCTCGACACGGTGTCCGATCATGCGGCTGACGCCGCGGGGGTGTACCTGGACGGCAACTCGCTGGGCGCCCTGCCCGCCGCCGTCCCCGGCCGGGTCGAGGACGTCGTGCGCCGCCAGTGGGGCGAGCTGCGCATCCGGTCCTGGACGGAGGGCGGCTGGTGGACCGCGCCCGAGCGGATCGGCGACCGGATCGCACCGCTGGTGGGCGCGGCGGCCGGGCAGATCGTGGTCGGCGACTCGACGAGCGTCAACGTGTTCAAGGCGGTCGTGGGCGCGGTGCGTCTCGCGCGGCACGGCGACGCGGCGCGTGACGAGATCGTGGTCGACGCGACCACCTTCCCCACCGACGGGTACATCGCCGAGTCCGCCGCCCGCATGACCGGCTGCACCCTGCGCCCCGTCACCCCGGCCGAGGCGCCGGGCGTGCTCGGGAAGCGCACCGCGGCGGTGCTGCTCAACCACGTCGACTACCGCACCGGCCGGCTGCACGACCTGCCGGCGCTCACGGCAGCCGCGCACGAGGCGGGCGCGTACGTCGTGTGGGACCTGTGCCACAGCGCGGGCGCGCTGTCGGTGGGCCTGGACGCGCACGGCGTGGACCTCGCGGTCGGTTGCACCTACAAGTACCTGAACGGCGGGCCGGGTTCACCGGCGTACCTGTACGTGCGGCGGGACCTGCAGGACCGCTTCGACTCACCGCTGCCCGGCTGGAACTCCCACGCGGAGCCCTTCGGGATGCGCCCGGACTTCGCCCCGGCGCCGGGCGCGCCGCGCGGCCGGGTCGGCACGCCCGACATCCTGTCGATGCTCGCCCTGGAGGCGGCGCTGGAGGTCTGGGACGGGGTCTCGATCGAGGCGGTGCGGGCGAAGTCCCTGGCCCTGACGGACTTCTTCCTCCAGTGCGTGACGGCGTACGTCCCCGAGGGCCGCGTCGAGTGCGTGACACCCCGGCCGCACGACGAGCGGGGCAGCCAGATCGCCCTGCGCTGCGCGGACGCGGGCGAGGTCATGCCCCGGTTGATCGAGCGGGGCGTGGTCGGCGACTTCCGCCACCCCGACGTGCTGCGCTTCGGCTTCACCCCGCTGTACGTCGGTTTCGCGGACGTGGAGCGGGCGGCACGGGTGCTCGCCGAGGTCCTGGCGGAGGGCCCGGCGCCGACGGCCTGAGGAACGGACCGCCGGTGAGGGCGGCGCCGGGACGGCCCGACCGGGCCGGGCGCCGCCCTCACCCAGCGTGACATCCCCGTGTCCGCGCACGTCACCGGCCTGATACCGTCCCGCCGACGGCCGGTTCCCTTCCTCCGGTCCGCCAACACCGTGTCGCCGCTGAGAGGTTGGAGCATGCCGGACGCCGCCGCAGAACCGGGCACCGCTGCCGCGCGGAACGCCGCCGAGGAGGCCGCGGCCCTCTCCCGTCCGCCGGTCGCTCCCGACAGCACCGCCGCCTACGGCGACCACCCCGACCAGGTGATCGACTTCTACGTCCCGCGCGGCACGGGCGGCGGCCCCGGTGTGCCCGCGCCCGTCGTGGCGGTCCTGCACGGAGGCGCGTGGCGGGCCCCGTACGACCGGCGTCACGTCAGCCCGTTCGCGGGTTTCCTGGCCCGCCGGGGCTTCGCCGTGGCCAGCGTGGAGTACCGGCGCGGTGCGCGGGACGGGGGCGGGGGCGACCCGGTCGCGGGACGCTGGCCCGACACCTTCGACGACGTGGCCGCCGCGCTGGACGCGCTGCCCGGCCTGGCGGGGCGGCATCTGCCGGGGGCGGACGCGCGCCGGACGGTGCTCACCGGCCACTCGGCGGGGGGCCACCTCGCCCTGTGGGCGGCCGCCCGGCACGTCCTGCCCGCCGACGCGCCGTGGCGCCTGGACCGTCCGCCGTCCCTGCGCGGGGTGGTCGCGCTCGCGCCGATCGCCGATTTCGAGGCGGCGGGGAAGCTGGACGTGTGCGGGGGAGCGGCGCGCCAACTCCTGGGCGGCGAGGAGCACTACGCCGAGCGCCGGCCGTACGCCGACCCGGCCCTGCTGCTGCCCACCGGCATCGCGACGACGCTCGTCCAGGGGCGTGCCGACGTGGACGTCCCGCAGGCGGTCGCCGAGGCGTACGCCGACGCGGCGGCGCGGGCCGGCGAGGTGGTGGGCGTGACGCTGCTGGAGGACGTCGGCCACTTCCCGCTGATCGACCCGGCGGCGGACGCGTGCGCGGTGGTGGCGGAGGAGATCGCCCAGCTGGCGTGGTGAGGGGGCGGGGGTTCTTTCGGGGGCTGGTGGCGGGGGCGGGTGGATGCCGCTGGTTGCCGGTGGTGGGTGACTGGCCGCTGGTTGACCGGGCGTTGGCCGTTGGTCGTCGGTGGCTGGCTTCCGGTCCCCGGTCCCCGGTTCCCGGTCTCCGGTTCCCGGTCCCCGGTCCCCGGTCCCCGGTCTTCGGTCTTCGGCGGGGCGTGATGTCACACCCGTAGTACCTGAGAGCTACCTCGCAGGTGAGCTCTCCGGCGGGACGCCGGTTACCCGCTCCGTTCCATAACTTCCCTTCCAGACAGGCCCGATGAGCGGGCGGTCGGGAGGGGAGCGGCCATGAGGCCCGGTACGGCGGTACGTTGGCGGCGGCGCGTCGGCAGATGGCGCAGGGCCGCACTGGCCACCCTCGTCGTCGGCGCCGTGGCGTACCCGCTGTCCGGCGCGGCGCGGCCCGAGATCCCCGCCCCGCCTCCCGTCGCGCTCGCCGCTCCGACGGCGGACACGCTGACGGACGTGTACGCCGCCAACCGGGCCAACGCGGCCGAGGCGGCGCGGATGGCCGAGGCGTACGGCGACCGTCACCGCGCGGCGGCGGACCGCGGGCTGGCCGGCCCGTCCCGGCAGCTGCTCACCTTCGACGGGCGGGGCGAGGGCCTGGTCACGGAGGTCCTCGGCGACCTGGCCCACGCCGACCGCGTCGCCGTCCTGGTCCCCGGCTCGGACACGGGCCTGGACACCTACGGCCGCTTCCGCGCCGCCGCCCTCGCCCTGCACCGGCAGCTCGTCGCGGAGGCGCCCGGGGGCGTCCGTACGGCGGTCGTGGCCTGGCTGGGCTACGAGACGCCGGGCACCGTCAGCACCGCGGTGGCCACGACCGGCCGCGCCGACGAGGCCGCCCCGAGGCTGCGCGGCCTGGTGGACGCCCTGCGCGGTGTCACCGGCCCCGGCGCCGAGGTGGCCCTCCTGTGCCACTCCTACGGCTCGGTCGTCTGCGCCCGGGCCGCGGACGACCTGGACGTCGCCGACATCGCCCTGGTCGGCAGTCCCGGCACCGGCGCCGACTCCGTGGCGGGCCTGCGCACGGGTGCCCGGGTCTGGGCGGCGCGGGGCGCCGACGACTGGGTGGAGAACGTCCCCCACCTCAGCGCCGACCTGTTCGGCACGACCGTCGGCTTCGGCACCGACCCGGTCTCCCCGGCCTTCGGCGCCCGGGTCTTCGACGCCGGCGACGGCGGCCACAGCGACTACTTCGACCCCGGCTCCCTCTCCCTGACGAACCTGGCCCGGATCGCCCTGGGCGAGACCACGGAGGTGACCCATGACTGACGTGAGGCCACCGGCCGGGCGCGGTGCCCGGCACGCCCTGCGGCACACCGCCGCCCGGATCGACGCGGCGACACCCGCGTCCAGGGACCGCGCGGTCGACGGCCTGCGCGCCCTCGCCGTCCTCGGGGTGGTCCTCGGCCACTGGCTGGTGACGGCCCTGGTCGCCGACGGCGGCGGTCTGCACACGGCGAGCCCCCTGCAGCACATGCCCCGGCTGGCCCCGGTGTCCTGGGCCTTCCAGACCCTCGCGGTGTTCTTCCTGGTCGGCGGGCACGTGGCCACCCGGGGCTGGGCCGCGGCCCGCGACCGGGGCATGCCGTACCGGCGGTGGCTGGCCGCCCGGCTGGGCCGGCTGTTCCGGCCGGTCGTGGCCGTCCTCGCCCTGTGGACGGTGACGGCGGTCCTGCTGCTCCTGACCGGCGCCGACTACGGGACCGTCCGCACGCTGGTCAAACTGGCCCTGTCCCCGCTGTGGTTCCTCCTGGTCTTCGCCGCGCTGACCGCGGCGACGCCCCTGCTGGCCCGGCTGCACCCGCTGTGGCCGCTGGCCGTCGTCCTCCACGTCGACCTGCTGCGCTTCGGGCTCGGCGGGCCCGCGTGGCTGGGCTGGGTCAATCTCGCCGCGGGCTGGACGGTGCCCTACACCCTCGGCGCCGCCTGGACCCGCGGCGAACTGGAGCACCGCAGGGCGGGGTGGATCCTGCTCGCCGGCGGAACGGCGGCGACCGCGGCGCTCGTCGCCCGGGCCGGCTACCCGGCGTCGATGGTCGGCGTCCCGGGTGCCGCCGTGTCGAACCTCAACCCGCCGACGCTGGCCGCGGTGACCTTCGGCCTGGCGCAGTGCGGCATCGCCCTGCTGCTGCGCGAGCGGCTGCGCAGGACCCTGCGGCGGCCGGTGGCCTGGGCGGCGGTGGCGCTGGTCAACCTCTTCGCGATGACGGTCTTCCTGTGGCACCAGACGGCCATGATGGCGACCACCGCCACCGGTCTCCTCGCGGGCCGGCTGCCCGGGCTGCACACGCTCCCCGACGGGATGGACTGGGTCGCGGTCCGGCTGGTCTGGCTGCCGGTGTTCGCGCTGGCCCTGGGGGTCTGCTGGGCGGCGTTCCACACCTTCGAACGCGGCGGCGGCCGGCGCCGCTCACGGGTCGTCCGGACGGGCCTTCCGCGGGACCGGGCGACGACGAAGGTCGTCCACCATGTCTAGGCTGGGCGGCGTGACGTCAGGGGGGAGCATGCGCACGAGCGGGGGCTCTGTCATGCGTCGGCTGGGGGTGCTGCGCGACGACCTGTGGACCGCGCGGGTTGATCCGCTGCCGCCCTCGGTGTGGCTGCGCTGGTTCCCCCACGGGATCGTCTGGCTGGCCGCCTTCGGGGTACTGCTCGGCGACGCGGCCCAACTCGGCGACAACGGCGGACTCAACGAAGGGCTCGCCTTCCTGATCGCCCTCGGCCAGAGCGGCGCGATGGTCCTTGCCCTGTGGCGGCCGATCCCGGCGTGGTGGTTGTCGATGGCGGCCATGGTGGTGGGGGCCTTCGCGGTGCGGGCCGTGATGGTCGCGAGCGGTGAGAAGTTCACCTGGCCCTGGCCGGCCGCCGGGATCATCGGGCACGTGTTCGTCATGCTGCTGCTCGCCCTGCGGGTCCGCACGCGGGTGGCCATGGAGACGCTGGCCCTGAGCGCGCTGGCCACCTACGTCGTGCAAGGCGCGGTGGGGGCGGTGAACTACCAGCCCACCGGCCAGCTCGCCGTCATCCTGTTCACGGTCGTCGTCGTGCTCGGCATCGCCCTGCGCGGCCGCCGCGAGGCCCGCACGCAACTCGCGGAGCAGACCTCGCTCACCGCCGAGGAACGCGCCCGGCGCACCCTGCTGGAGGAGCGCAGCCGCATCGCACGCGAGCTGCACGACGTGGTCGCCCACCACATGTCGGTCATCTCCATCCAGGCCCAGGTGGCCCCCCATCTCGTCGAGGACCCGCCGGACGAGCTGAAGGAGAACCTCGCGGGCATCCGGCAGAACGCGCTGGAGGCGCTGACCGAACTGCGCCGGGTGCTGGGCGTGCTGCGGTCCGAGCACCCCGACGCGGCCGGGACGCCCGACCGGAGCGGTACCGCCCCGCACGCCCCGCAGCCCACGCTCGACCGGCTCGACGCGCTGGTGGAGAACACCCGGGCCGCCGGACTGGCCGTGACCGTCGAACACAGCGGCCGGCGCCGGCCGCTGCCGCCCGGCGTGGAGCTGTCGGCGTACCGGATCGTGCAGGAGGCGCTCAGCAACGTCCTGCGGCACGCCCCCGGCGCGAGCGCCCGGGTCCACCTCACGCATCTCCCGATCGGCTTGCGCGTCGACGTCTTCAACACCCGGCCCACGCGGGCCCCGGCACCGTCGCAGGGGGCGGGACACGGGCTGCTCGGCATGCGGGAGCGGGTCGCGATGCTCGACGGCACCCTGAAGGCCGAGCGGCTGCCGGACGGCGGCTACCAGGTGGCCGCGTTCCTGCCGACCGACGGCCCCGGCCACTCCACCCACGACTTCACCGAGGACGACACCCCATGACGACCGGCAGCGACGGCCGTGTGATCCGCGTACTGATCGCCGACGACCAGCAGATGGTCCGGCAGGGCTTCACCGTGCTGCTCAACACCCAGCCCGACATCGAGGTGGTCGGGCAGGCGGTCGACGGCCTGGACGCCGTGGCCAAGGTCGCCGAACTCGCGCCGGACGTCGTCCTGATGGACATCCGCATGCCCGAGCTGGGCGGCATCGAGGCCACCCGCCGCATCACCGGGGCGACCCCGCAGATCAGGGTGCTCGTGCTGACCACCTTCGACCTGGACGAGTATGTGTACGAGGCGCTGCGGGCCGGCGCGTCCGGGTTCCTGCTGAAGGACGCCTCCGCCGACCAGCTCGCCGAGGCGGTCCGGGTGGTGGCGGACGGGGACGCGCTGCTCGCGCCGGGCATCACCCGGCGGCTGCTCACCGAGTTCTCCCGGCTGAGCGACCGGCCCCGTGCCCCGCTGAAGGAACGGATCGGCGGCCTGACCGAGCGGGAGACGGAGGTGCTCGCCCTGATCGCGCAGGGCCTGTCGAACGCGGAGATCGCCCAGCGGCTGGTCGTCGCCGAGCAGACGGTGAAGACCCACGTGGGCCGGATCCTGGTGAAGCTGGGGCTGAGGGACCGCACGCAGGCGGCGGTGTTCGCGTACGAGTCGGGGGTGGTGCGGCCCTCCGGGTACTGAGCGAGGCGGGACCCGTAGTACTTGAGACGGATGCCGCAGGACCCCTCTCACAGGTGACGTCCGCGGCCCCGGCTGCGCCTACCGTTGCCAGCGTGACCGAGACGACCCAGACACGGACCGCCCCCTCGGGGGGTGGCGTCGCGCGCAGCCCCGAGTACCGGCTGGCCATGGACGCCCTGAGCGGACTGCGCCAGGACCTGTTCCACGACGCCTTCGCCTACCGCCCGCTGCCGCCGATGGCGACGGACGGCCCGCTGACCCGTCGGCTCTCCGGCAGGCTGCGGTCGTCCGCGGCCCACCTGCCGCACATGGTGGTGGCGGCCGTCGCCCTGATCGCGATGGCCGGGGGTTCCGGCGCCGGCGGCGGCGCGGACGGGCCGGTGACGCTGCTGATCGGGCTGATGTGCGCGGTGCCGGTGCTGGCCACGCTGATCCGGCCGGTCGGCGCCTTCTGGATGTCGATGGCGGCGACGCCGCTGATCGCGGTACTGGACGGCAGCCTGGCCGAATGGCCCTGGCAGCCCGGCGTCTTCATCTGCCATCTGACGGTGCTGGTGGTCGTGGCCATACGCACCCGTCCCCGCACGGCCGCCTGGATGTGGGTGCTCACCGCCGCCTACGCCCTGTTCGTGGAGACCGTGATCGGCGACGGCGAGTACAACACCTCCGCGCCCATGCTGCTCCTCTCCGCCCTGGCCCTGCTCATGGTCGCCGTCCGGCACGTCCGCCGCGAGGCCCGGCAGGAGGTGACCGCCCAGCGGACGGTCACCGCGCACGAGCGGTCCCGGCGCACCCTGCTGGAGGAGCGCACCACGATCGCCCGGGAGCTGCACGACGTGGTCGCCCACCACATGTCGGTGGTCGCCATCCAGGCCGAGGCCGCGCCCTACCGGGTGGAGAACCCGCCCGAGGAGCTGGAGCGGGCCTTCGCCACCATCCGGGAGAACGCGGTGGCCGCGCTGACCGAGCTGCGCCGGGTCCTCGGTGTCGTCCGCGCCGAGGACTACGAGGCGCCGGACGCCCCGCAGCCCACGCTCGCCGACCTGGACGCGCTGCTCGCCAATGTGCGCGACGCGGGTCTCGCCGTGGACAAGGTGGTGACCGGCGCGGTGCGTGAACTGCCGCCCGGCGTGGAGCTGTCGGCGTACCGGATCGTGCAGGAGGCGCTCAGCAACACCCTGCGGCACGCGCCCGGCGCGACCGCCCGCGTCGAGGTCTCCTACGTCCTGGGCGGCCTGGGCCTCAGAATCGTCAACGGCCCGGTGCCCCAGCCGTCGTTGGCGAAGCCCTCGCCCGGTGCCGGGCACGGCATCACGGGCATGCGGGAGCGGGTGTCGATGCTGAACGGCGAGATGACGGCCGGCCAGACCGGCGACGGGGGTTACGAAGTGGCGGTGTTCCTGCCGGTCACCGCCGTGGACGAAGGGGACGCATGACCGGCCGCACGATCCGGGTCCTGATCGCCGACGACCAGATGATGGTGCGCGAGGGCTTCTCGGTTTTGCTGAACGCGATGCCGGACATCGAGGTCGCCGGCGAGGCGGTCAACGGCCGGGACGCGGTCGACAAGGTCCGCGAACTCGCCCCGGACGTCGTCCTGATGGACATCCGCATGCCCGAGCTGAACGGCATCGAGGCGACCCGGCGGATCATCGCCGCCGACGGCGCGGCGAAGGTGCTCGTGCTGACCACCTTCGACCTGGACGAGTACGTGTACCAGGCGTTGCGCGCGGGTGCCTCCGGCTTCCTCCTCAAGGACGCCTCCGCCCGGCAACTGGCCGACGGCGTGCGGGTGGTGGCGGCCGGCGAGGCACTCCTCGCCCCCTCGGTCACCAAGCGGCTGATCACCGAGTTCTCCAAACTGTCCGACAGCCCCCGCCCCATGCTGTCCGCGCACGCGGCGTACGGCGACCTGACCGAACGGGAGACGGAGGTGCTGGTGCTGATCGCGCAGGGCCTGTCGAACGCGGAGATCGCCGAGAACCTGGTGGTCGCCGAGTCGACGATCAAGACCCACGTCAGCCGGGTCCTGGTGAAACTGGGCCTCAGGGACCGCACCCAGGCCGCGGTCTTCGCCTACGAGGCCCGCCTGGTCACACCGGGCTGAGCGGCGGGCCCTGGTCAGCGGCGGTGCGGCCGCGCTAGCGTCCGGCCATGGCAGCCTTCGACCCGTGGGACCCGGCGTTCGTCGCCGACCCCTACCCCGCCTTCGCCGAGCTGCGGGCCCGGGGACGCGTGCACCACTACGAGCCCACCGACCAGTGGCTGGTCCCGCACCACGCGGACGTCTCGGCGCTGCTGCGGGACCGCCGCCTGGGCCGCACCTACCGGCACCGCTTCACCCACGAGGACTTCGGCCGCACCCCGCCTCCGCCGGAACACGAGCCCTTCCACACGCTCAACGACCACGGCATGCTCGACCTGGAGCCGCCGGACCACACCCGCATCCGGCGCCTGGTGTCGAAGGCGTTCACCCCGCGCACGGTGGAGCGGCTGCGGCCCTACGTGCACGGACTGGCGGACGACCTGGTGTCCCGGCTGGTGGCGGCGGGCGGCGGCGACCTGCTGACGGAGGTGGCGGAACCGCTGCCGGTCGCCGTGATCGCCGAGATGCTGGGCATCCCGGAGTCCGACCGCGCGCCCCTGCGCCCCTGGTCGGCGGACATCTGCGGGATGTACGAGCTGAACCCGTCCGAGGAGACGGCGGCGAGGGCGGTCCGCGCGTCGCTCGACTTCTCCGGCTACCTGCGCGGACTGATCGCCGAGCGCCGCAAGGAACCGGGCGACGACCTGATCTCCGGTCTGATCGCGGCGCACGACGAGGACGACCGCCTCACCGAGCAGGAGATGATCTCGACCTGCGTCCTGCTCCTGAACGCGGGCCACGAGGCCACGGTCAACGCGACGGTCAACGGCTGGCTGGCCCTGTTCCGCAACCCGGACCAGCTGGCGGCCCTGCGCGCCGACCACGCCCTGGTCCCCACCGCCGTGGAGGAGCTGCTGCGCTACGACACCCCGCTCCAGCTCTTCGAACGCTGGGTGCTGGACGACATCGAGATCGACGGGACGACGATCCCGCGCGGCGCGGAGATCGCGATGCTGTTCGGCTCCGCCAACCGCGACCCGGCCGTCTTCACCGCCCCGGACCGCCTCGACCTCACCCGCCGCGACAACCCCCACATCTCCTTCAGCGCGGGCCTCCACTACTGCATCGGCGCACCGCTGGCCCGCATCGAACTGGCGGCCTCGATGAACGCCCTGCTGGAGCAGGCCCCGACCCTCGCGCTCGCGGCGGAACCGGAACGCAGGCCGAACTTCGTCATCCGGGGGCTAAAGGGGCTCAGCGTCGTGCTCTGACGCTCCGGGCCAGCACCCAGAGCCCGAGGCCGGCGGCGGTGCCGCCGAGCACCGCCAGCGGCAGTTCGGCGTAGAGCACCCGCCAGTCGGGTGACTGCTCGAAGCGCCAGAACCGGCTCCGGAAGCCGGCGGACCAGACCGCCAGCCCGGCGCCTGCGCCGAGAACCGCCGTCAGACAGCCCCCGGCGGCCTCCGTCCGTTGTCCCATACGGGGCAGGACGTGTCCGGGCTCCCGCCCGGTTCCGCCCGGGCGGGAGCGGTCACGCCGTCAGGTCGCGCCGCCGCAGCCCCGCCAGCCCGGCGCCGGTCAGCACGGCCGCGATCCCGGTCAGTGCCAGCAGCGGCGGCCAGGTCAGGTCGCCCCCCGGCACCTTCGGCAGATGCCCGAACGGTGACACGTCGAGGACCCCCTGCGGCACGTCCAGTGCCGGCCCGACCCACCCGAGCAGCAGCACCGCCCCGGCGACCCCCCACG
The DNA here is from genome assembly GCF_044764905.1 of Streptomyces sp. NPDC093586. NCBI lineage: Bacteria > Bacillati > Actinomycetota > Actinomycetes > Kitasatosporales > Streptomycetaceae > Streptomyces > Streptomyces sp. NPDC093586. Next base: position 14,579 of record NZ_JBIWJA010000043.1, read on the forward strand.
CCGCCACCGCCCCCCGCGGCAGCACCCCGTGCAGGAGCACCGCCGCCCCGCCGATCACCCACACCGCGGGCACCTGCACGAGACACGCGCCCAGGACCGCCCCGGTGTCCTTGCCGTACCCGGCGGCGAAACCGAGTCCCGCGAGCAGCATGATGAGGACCGATCCGCCGAAGGCGATCACCAGGTGCCCGCAGGCCCACCGCAGCCGTCCCACGGCCCCCGCGAGCACCGGTTCCGCCCTCCCGGACGTCTCCTCGCCGCTGAGCCGCAGCACCGACGCCACCACGTACAGCGCGGCGATCAGCCCGAGCATCCCGACCATCGCCGACACGAACGCGTCCGTCAGCCCCGCCTGCCCGCCCATCCGCTCGATGATCCGCCGGGCCTGCTCGTTGTCCCCGACCAGGTCGGCCGCCCCCTCGGTCATCGAGCCGTAGACGGCCCCGGCGAGGAGGAAGCCGACGCTCCAGCCGAGCACGCCGCCCCGCTGCAGCCGCCAGGCCAGCGCACCGGCCGTGCCCAGCCGGCCGTACGCCGGGCCCGGCCGGGCCGGCAGGAAGCTCATGCCGAGGTCCCGGCGCCCGGCCAGCCCGTAGGCGACCACGCCCTGCGCCACCGCCGCGCCGACGATCAGCGACAGCACCCACCACCGCTCGGCGGCGAAGGCCCGCAGGTTCTCCAGCCAGCCCAGCGGCGACAGCCACGTCAGCACCGACGAGCCGTCGCTCCTCGCCGAGTCGCCCGCCGCGCGCAGCACGAAGGCGCCGCCCAGCACGGCCGCCGTCAGCCCCCGGGCGAGCCGCGCGCTCTCCGTCAGCTGCGCGACGACCGCCGCCGTCGCCGCGAAGACCATCCCGACGCCCGCGACACCGAGCCCGAGGGCCACCGCACCGGACGTCCCCCGCCCGGCCAGCCCGGCGACCACCAGGGCCGCCAGGACACCGTTGGCGACCGCCGCCGCCAGCAGGGCCGCGGTCAGCGGAGCACGGCGGCCGACCGTCCCGGACGCGACCAGCTCCTGACGGCCGCTCTCCTCCTCGTCGCGGGTGTGCCGTACGACGACCAGCAGGCTCGTCACGGCCGCGAGGGTGGCGGCGTAGACGCCGACGCGCCAGGCCGTGAGCGCGCCGAGCGAGTCGTCGAAGACGGGGCCGACCATGGCGCGCAGGGAGGAGTTGGCCTCCATCTGCCGCATCAGACCGGCGCGTTCGGCCGCGGTGCCGTACAGGCCCTTGAGGGTGCCCGGCATGGAGAGCACCATCAGCGCGTTCACGGCGACCCAGACGGGGATCAGCAGCCGGTCGCGGCGCAGGGCGAGGCGCAGCAGCGTGCCGGTGCCGGCCAGGGGGCGCGAGCCGCCGGACCGGACCGCGAAGGCCCTCGTGGCGGGGGCGGCGGCGGTCATCGCGACGCCACCTCCTCGGCGCCCTCGGTCCGGTAGTGCCGCAGGAACAGTTCCTCCAGCGTCGGCGGTGTCGACGTCAGCGACCGCACGCCGGACTCGGTCAGGGACCTGAGCACCGCGTCGAGCTTGTCGGTGTCGACCTGGAGCCGCACCCGGCGGCCCCGGACGTCGAGGTCGTGCACGCCCGGCAGGCGGGCCAGCCCGTTCGGGGCGCCGGCGAGTTCGGCGGTCACGCTGGTCCGGGTCAGGTGGCGCAGGTCGGCGAGGGATCCGCTCTCCACCGTGCGCCCCTTGCGGACGATGCTGACCCGGTCGCACAGCTCCTCGACCTCGCCGAGGATGTGGGAGGAGAGCAGGACCGTGCGGCCGCGCTCGCGTTCCTCGGCCACGCACCGCCGGAAGACCTCCTCCATCAGCGGGTCGAGACCGCTGGTCGGCTCGTCGAGGATCAGCAGGTCCGCGTCCGAGGCGAAGGCGGCGACCAGGGCGACCTTCTGCCGGTTGCCCTTGGAGTACGTCCGGCCCTTCCTGGTCGGGTCGAGTGCGAACCGCTCGACCAGTTCCGCCCGGCGCCGGGCGTCCAGGCCGCCGCGCAGCCGCCCGTAGAGGTCGATGACCTCGCCGCCGGAGAGGTTGCGCCACAGCGTCACGTCGCCGGGCACGTAGGCGATCCGGCGGTGCGCCTCCACGGCGTCGGCCCACGGATCGCGGCCGAGCACCCGGGCGGTGCCCGAGTCGGCGCGCAGCAGGCCGAGCAGGACGCGGATGGCGGTGGACTTGCCGGCGCCGTTCGGGCCGAGGAAGCCGTGGACCTCGCCGGTCTCGACGTCCAGGTCGAGGCCGTCCAGGGCGTGCGTCCGGCCGAACGACTTGTGGAGTCCGGCGACGCTGATTGCCTTCGTCATGGTTCGGAACGTACGCTTCTTTCAGAAATTTGTGAAGTTAAGAAACCGTCAAGGTGGTGAGAGATGATCGGAGGATGACGGAAGAAGCGGATGCGAGAGGACCGGGGCGCGACCCCGAGGCGGTGTCGAGGTTCGTGGAGGGCTTCGCCGCGCAGCTCGTCGAGGCCGGGATGCAGCGCATGCCGGCCCGGGTGTTCGCCGCGCTGCTCGCCTCCGACTCGGGCTCCCTGACCTCCGCCGAACTCGGCGAACGGCTCCGGGTCAGCCCGGCCGCCGTCTCCGGGGCCGTCCGGTACCTCGCCCAGCAGCACATGGTGTCGCGGGAGCGGGAGCCCGGCTCCCGGCGGGAGCGGTACCGGGTGCACAGCAACCAGTGGTACGAGGCGCTGACCAGCCGCGAGGCGGTCCTCAAACGGTGGGAGGGCGCCCTGCGCGAGGGCGTCACCAGCCTCGGCGCCGACACCCCGGCGGGCCGCCGCATGGCCGAGACGCTCGCCTTCTTCGAGTTCGTCGACGGCGAGATCGCGGCCATGATGGAGCGCTGGCGCGAGCACCGCGAGAAGGTCTTCGGCGGCACCCTCTAGTGCCGCGGCAGGCGACGTTCGCCCGGTGAGGAGCGGTGTCCGGCGCGTGCTCCGGGGATCCCCCCGGCCGGAGGCTGGGGGGAGTGCCGGCCGGAAGCCCTCGTACCGGACGTACGCGGGCGTTCGTCCGGTACGGCGAGTGGGGGCACCCCCTCCGGGGGAGCGTGCCGGGCGTCGCGACGGGGCGAACGCCGCCTGCCGCGGCACTGGTCCGGCGACGCCCCCTGGCGGGACGCCGGCCCGGTACCGGGTGGCCTCACTCCGGCAGCGTCAGCCCCCACGCCCCCTCCCGGGCCACCCACGTCCGCGTGAGCACCGGCCCCGACACCACCGCGTCGGCCCGGTACCGGTAGTGCGCCCCCGACACGGTCACCGTCCGGCCCGTCGCCGTCAGTGGCATCGCCTGCGCGCCCACCGACACCGGCCGCACCTCCACCTCGGCCAGCCCCCGGGAGCCCGGCAGGACCGACACCGCGTCGACCGGCCGGTCCAGGTCCACCAGGGTGACCCCGTCGACCTCCACCCGCAGCCGGGCCGGACCGGACGCGCCGGGGCCCGCGGTGATCCGGGCCGGCCGCGCGGGGGCCAGCGTCCGGACCAGGGACTGGCAGGTCCGCAGCCAGGGCCGGCCCGCCGGGTGCGCCCCGGCCTCGGTGTCAGCGTCCGCGTCCTCGCGGACCGCGACCGGCGGGATGCCCACCTCGCCCAGCACCACCCCGTCGCTGTCGTCGACGAGCAGGTCCAGCCGCCGTACCGCCCCGTCCAGCACCGCCCGCGCCGCCGCCACCGCGCCCGTCGGCACACCGAGCGACCGGGCGAGGCCGAGCACCGGCCCCACCGGCACCACCGACAGCGCGCACCCCGCCAGCTCCCGCTGCCGGTGCAGCAGCGTGACGGCCCGCAGCAGCGCACGGTCGTCGCCGATCACGACGGGGCGCCGCGACCCCCGGCGCCGCAGCGCCCGCGCGAACTCCTCGGGGTCCGCCGGCAGGCACACCTTCGTGTGCGCGGCACCCGCGCGGAGCACGTCCCTCGCGATGCGGACGGACTCGCCGTCCGTCCGACGGGCGACCGGGTCGACGACCACCAGGAGCTGATCGGGCGTCGCGGACGATCTCGCGGAAGTCGCCACCTCGGCCATGCCTCGCTTCCTCGGGTAGCATCTTTGTGCAAGAGCCCCTTGCGCTATTGCGCCAGGGGCTTCGTCTATTCCGGGGCATCCGGTCCGACGGTTGGCGGCCAACGACGGTCGCGGTGCACGCGGCGGAGACCTCCGCGTACGCCCTCGACCTTGGACATGCCCCACCCGGAAGGGGTGTACGCGCGTGCCCGCACTTGTGCTGCTCGGTGCTCAGTGGGGTGACGAAGGCAAGGGAAAGGCGACGGACCTGCTCGGTGGTTCCGTCGACTATGTGGTGCGCTACCAGGGCGGCAACAACGCCGGCCACACGGTAGTCGTGGGCGACCAGAAGTACGCCCTCCACCTGCTCCCTTCCGGGATCCTGTCCCCCGGCTGCACGCCGGTCATCGGTAACGGCGTCGTCGTCGACCCGTCGGTCCTGTTCTCCGAGCTGAGCGGGCTGAACGAGCGAGGCGTCGACACGTCCAAGCTCCTGATCAGCGGTAACGCGCACATCATCACGCCGTACAACGTGACCGTCGACAAGGTGACGGAACGCTTCCTCGGCAAGCGCAAGATCGGCACCACCGGCCGCGGCATCGGCCCGACCTACGCCGACAAGATCAACCGCGTCGGCATCCGCGTCCAGGACCTGTACGACGAGTCGATCCTCACCCAGAAGGTCGAGGCGGCGCTCGACGTCAAGAACCAGATGCTCACCAAGCTCTACAACCGGCGCGCGATCGCCGTCGACCAGGTGGTCGGGGAGCTGCTGGGCTACGCCGAGAAGCTCCGTCCGTACGTCGCCGACACGGTCCTGGTCCTCAACCAGGCCCTGGAGCAGGACAAGGTGGTCCTCTTCGAGGGCGGCCAGGGCACGCTCCTCGACATCGACCACGGCACGTACCCCTTCGTCACCTCGTCGAACCCGACCGCGGGCGGCGCCTGCACCGGCGCCGGCGTGGGCCCGACGAAGATCAGCCGCGTCATCGGCATCCTCAAGGCGTACACGACCCGTGTCGGCGCCGGACCGTTCCCGACCGAGCTGTTCGACGAGGACGGCGAGGCCCTGCGCCGCATCGGCGGCGAGCGGGGCGTGACGACCGGCCGGGACCGCCGCTGCGGCTGGTTCGACGCGGTCATCGCCCGCTACGCCACCCGCGTGAACGGCCTGACCGACTTCTTCCTCACCAAGCTCGACGTCCTCACCGGCTGGGAGCAGATCCCGGTCTGCGTGGCGTACGAGATCGACGGCAGGCGCGTCGAGGAGCTGCCGTACTCGCAGTCCGACTTCCACCACGCGAAGCCGGTCTACGAGATGCTGCCGGGCTGGAACGAGGACATCAGCAAGGCGAAGACCTTCGCCGAGCTGCCGAAGAACGCGCAGGCGTACGTCAAGGCGCTCGAGGAGATGTCCGGCGCCCCGATCTCCGCGATCGGCGTGGGCCCGGGCCGGGACGAGACGATCGAGATCAACTCGTTCCTGTAGGCCCACCGGGCCTTCCCGGCCGCCGTTCGGTCCTCCCGGCCGGGCGGCGGCCGACGGCGCGGTGTGGGATCGGGGACATGACCGACCGTGACCGTGCCGCTGTCTGCCAGGGCCCGTACGGCGTCGAGGGCGACCCCGGGGACTGCGGCGACCCGGCCCGTTTCGAGGTCGTCCGGTACCGCCGGGCGCCGCTGACGGTGTGCCCCGTGCACCTGGGGCCGGCGCTGCTGCTGGCCGAAGGGGTGCTCTGGCCCCCGGAGATCCACCTGATCCGCTGACCCGGCCCCGTTCCGTCAGAAGGGGCATACGCCCTGTACCGGGCATAGCCTGAGGCTGTACACGGCGCGTCGGCAGGAGAAGGTGAGTGCGATGCGCGTGCTGCTCAAGGCGACTCTGGACACGGAGAAGACCAACGACCTCATCCGCAGCGGCAGGATGCCGGACGTGATGAGGGAGGCGCTCGACAGGACCAAGCCGGAAGCCGCCTACTTCGGCCTCCTCGGCGGCCGGCGGACGGCCCTGCTGTTCTTCGACATGCAGGACAGCGCCCAACTGCCGCCGCTCGGCGAACCGTTCCTCGTCGAGATGAACGCCCGGGTCGAGGTCTGCCCGGTCATGAACCCCGACGACCTGACGAAGGGCCTCTCCGAGCTCGGCTGACCTGACCTGACCGGTGCCGATCCGGCGCCGTCAGCTGAAGACGATCATCGACCCCTGGGCCAGGCTCCGCGTGGCCGCCGCGTGCAGCCCCAGCCACACGTGGCGCTCCCGGGCGAAGGGGCTGGGATCGTACGGCCCCGGCACGGCCGGCTCCTCCAGCTCCGTCGGGGCGAGCGGCGGCTGCGGCGGCGAGGGCGGGTTGGCCGGGTCGACACCGAGGGCCGGGGCGACGGCCTCCAGTTCCCGCAGGAGGGTGTGCGAGGAGCCCAAGGGGCCGCCGTTCTCCAGGAGTTCGTCGCTGGACAGCGGGCGCGGGAAGTCGACCGGGACGTAGGCGCCCGCGTGGTCGTAGTGCCAGACCAGGTGCGACTGCTGGGCCGTCGCCTCGAACATCTCCAGCAACTGCTCGTAGTCGCCGCCGAGTTCGTCCACCGGTGTCACCGGCAGCCCGCACACCTGGAGCAGGTAGGCCCGGCGCAGGAAATGCAGCGCGTCGTAGTCGAAACCGGCGACCGGGGCGACCTCGCCCGACAGGCCCGGCATGTACGGGTACACCGGCACCGGCGGCAGCCCGGCCTCGGCGAGCACCTTGTCGTATTGCGCGAGTTCCTCGGCGAACGGGTTGTCCGGCGTGTGGCACAGGATGTCGACGAGCGGTACCAGCCACAGGTCACAGGCCAAAAGAGGACTCCTCACACAGCACGGTGGTCAAGGAAGGGTAGTCGGTGCGCGGTGCGTGCAGGTCCCTTACCCATCTGGGGCCGGGCCACGACACGTCGGGCGTTGGTCATCCCCGGCCTCGTCCCCGCTTCCGTCCCCGGTGATCCGCTCGATGAGGGTGAGGGAGTGGGCGTTGTAGGCGTCGACGAGCGCGTGGGCGGCCCGGACGTCGCGGCGGGCGAGGGCGTCGACCAGTTCGGTGTGCCCGGACCACAGGGCGCCGCGCAGATCGCCGATCCGCCGCAGGTGCTGCACCGTGCACACCCAGCTCTGCACGCGCAGCCGGTGCAGGAAGTCGGAGAGGTGGGGGTTGCCGAACAGGGCGGCCAGCTCCCGCCAGAAGCGCAGGTCGTAGCCGATGAGGACGGTGAGGTCACCGGCCACGGCGGCGCGCTGGGCCTCCTCGCCGCGTCTGCGCACCCCCGACAGGGCGGCGACGAGCCGCTGGCCGTCGGGGAGCCGCAGGCCCCGGTGGTCGCCGGCGAGGGCGGTGAACATCCCGTCGGTGACGAGGCCGCGGGCCTCGACCATGCCGCGGAAGTCGTCGACGGAGTACTCGTGCACCCGGAAGCCGCGGTGGTGGTCGGTGTCGAGGAGCCCCTGCGCGGACAGGTCGACCAGGGCCTCGCGCACGGGCGTCGCGGAGACCCCGTACTGTTCGGCGATCTCCTTGACGGTGAACTCCTGTCCGGGCCGGAGCCGTCCGGCCAGCACCTCGTCGCGGAGCGCGTCGGCGATCTGGCGCCGCAGGGTGCTGCGCGTCACGGCGCCGCTGGAGCCGGGCATGGTCGGGCGTTCTCCTCGTCGGGTGCGGGCGGCGTGCCCGTACACCTGGCCGGTGTGTACGGGCACGTCACCTTACGCGCCCGGGGCGCCCACGGGTCCGGTCGGCCGGCGGTTCCTACTCCGTGTACTCGTCCGCCACGGACAGTGCCGTGTCCAGCGCCGCGAAGCCCTCCTTGAGCTCGGCCTCGCTGACGGTGCACGGCGGCACCACGTGCGTCCGGTTCATGTTGACGAACGGCCACACGCCGTGGGCCTTGGCGGAGGCGGCGAACGCGGCCATCGGGGTGTTGTCCTGCCCGGTCGCGTTGTACGGCACCAGCGGTTCCCGGGTCTCCCGGTTCCTGACCAGCTCCAGCGCCCAGAACATGCCGGTGCCGCGCACCTCGCCGACGCTCGGGTGGCGCTCGGCCAGCTCCCGCAGCGCGGGACCGACGACCTCGGCGCCGAGCCGCGCCGCGTGCTCGACGACGCCCTCCTCGGCCATCACGTTGATCGTGGCGACGGCGGCGGCGCAGGCCAGCGGATGCCCGGAGTACGTCAGCCCGCCGGGGTAGGGCCGCTCGGCGAACGTCTCGGCGATCTTCGCGGAGATCGCGACGCCGCCCAGCGGGACGTAGCCCGAGTTCACGCCCTTGGCAAAGGTCATCAGGTCCGGCACGACGTCGTACAGGTCGGCCGCGAACCACGTGCCGGTCCGCCCGAACCCGGCCATGACCTCGTCCAGGACGAAGACGATCCCGTACTTGTCGCAGATCTCGCGGACCCCGGCCAGGTAACCGGGCGGTGGCGTCATGATCCCCGCCGTGCCCGGGATCGTCTCCAGGATGACCGCGGCGACGGTCCCCGGCCCCTCGAAGACGATCGTCGACTCCAGGTGCTCCAGCGCCCGCGCGCACTCCTGCTCCTCGGTCTCGGCGTAGAAGCGCGAGCGGTACAGGAAGGGCGCCCAGAAGCGCACGACGCCGGCCGTGCCGCTGTCCGAGGCCCAGCGGCGCGGGTCGCCGGTGATGTTGACCGCCTGCTGGGTGCCGCCGTGGTACGAGCGGTACGCCGACAGCACCTTCGGCCGCCCGGTGTGCAGCCGCGCCATGCGCACCGCGTGCTCGACGGCGTCGGCGCCGCCGTTGGTGAAGAAGATCTTGTCCAGGTCGCCGGGCGTCCGCTCGGCGATCAGCCGCGCCGCCTCCGAGCGCGCCTCGACGGCGAACGCGGGCGCGAACGTCGTCATCCTCGCGGCCTGCTCCTGGATCGCGGCGACGACCTTGGGGTGCTGGTAGCCGATGTTGGTGTAGACGAGTCCGCTGGCGAGGTCGAGGTAGCGCTTGCCGTCGTAGTCCCAGAAGTACGACCCTTCGGCGCCCGCGACGGCGAGCGGGTCGATGAGCTCCTGCGCGGACCAGGAGTGGAAGACGTGCGCGCGGTCCGCGGCCTTCACGGCGGCGCCGGCCTGGGGGTTGGGCTGAGGGGTCATGCGGCCGAGCGTAGGTGTCCGCGATGCGGAAAAGGAATCGGCGTCCTGTATGCGGTCGGGGGCTTTCCACGACAGGTTGTCGACGCGGTGGGGGCCGACGGGAACCGGCGGAGACCGGGAAGAGATTGACAGCATGCTGTCGAACTGACAGTCTTCTGTCATAGCCCCTTTGCTCCGAGGAGGAGTCATGACCGGCACCGCGAACGGCACCCGCAAGCCCGTCCACCTCGCCGTGTACGACACCCTCGCCGACTGGGAGACCGGCCACGCCACGGCCCACCTGGCCCGCGGCGGGTACGCCATCCGCACCGTCGGCCCCACCACCGACCCGGTCACGAGCATCGGCGGCCTGAGCGTCCGGCCCGACCTCGCCCTGGCCGGCCTGCGCCCCGAGGACAGCTCCCTGTTGATCCTGCCGGGCGCCGATCTGTGGGACACGAGTGACGACCTCGCCCCCTTCGCCCGCACCGCCCGCGCCTTCCTGGACGCCGACGTGCCCGTCGCCGCCATCTGCGGCGCCACCGCCGGTCTCGCCCGCGAGGGCCTGCTCGACGACCGCGCGCACACCAGCGCCGTCTCCTTCTACCTGGCGGCGACCGGCTACGCGGGCGGCGAGCGGTACGTCGAGACCGACGCGGTCACCGACGGCGGCCTGATCACCGCCGGCCCCACCGAGCCGGTCGCCTTCGCCCGCGAGGTCCTCGGCCTGCTCGGCGTGTACGAGGGCGAGGTGCTCGACGCCTGGTACCGGCTGTTCCACGACTCCGACCCCACCGCGTACGCCGTACTGGAGAAGGCGGGCGCCGCGTGAGCAGCCGGCGGCAGGACCTGTTCAGCCGCAGCGCGCTCGGCGTCTTCCGGCTCAACGGCCAGTTCCTCGCCGTCGCCGAGGAACTGGCCCGCCCCGCCGGACTCACCGCCGCCTGGTGGCAGGTGCTCGGCGCGGTGCTGCCCGAGCCGCTGCCCGTCTCCGGGATCGCGCGCGCCATGGGCATCACCCGGCAGAGCGTGCAGCGCATCGCCGACCTGCTGGTGGAGCGCGGCCTCGCCGAGTACCGGCCCAACCCGGCCCACCGCCGCGCCAAACTCCTCGCGCCGACCGACGCCGGCCGCGCCGCCGTCTCCCGCATCGACCCGGGGCACGCGGCCTTCGCGGACCGGCTGGCCGAGGCGTACGGGGGAGAGGCGGAACTGGCGGCGGCGGTCGAGGCCCTCGAACGCCTGTCGAAGGCGTTGGGCGAGCTGGAGGGTCCGCCTGTTACGGAACCGTAGACAACGCTGGGTCACCGGCCGAGCACCCCGCACTATCCTCGGAATGTTGCTCACGTGGGGGAAGGCGGCGCACCATGCAGAATCTCGGGGGCGGGGATCCGCAACGGATCGGCGCGTATCGACTGCTGGGGCGGCTCGGCGCCGGCGGCATGGGGCAGGTCTACCTCGCCCGGTCGGACCGGGGGCGCACCGTCGCCGTCAAGCTGGTGCGCGAGGAACTGGCCGCTCAGGAGGAGTTCCGCCGGCGGTTCCGCCAGGAGGTCGAGTCCGCGCGCCGGGTCGGCGGGTACTGGACGGCGCCCGTGCTGGACGCCGACACCGAGGCCGCCGTCCCGTGGGTCGCCACCGGGTACGTCGCCGGGCCCAGCCTCCAGCAGGTCGTCGGGCACGACCACGGGGCCCTCCCGGAACGCTCGGTACGGACCCTGGCGGCCGGGCTCGCGTACGCCCTCCAGGACATCCACGCCGCCGGGATCGTGCACCGCGACCTCAAGCCGTCCAACGTGCTCGTCACCATCGACGGCCCCCGCGTCATCGACTTCGGTATCGCGCGGGCCCTGGAGACCGTGACCGACGGCGGACTCACCCGTACCGGCGCGCTCGTCGGCTCGCCCGGCTTCATGGCGCCCGAGCAGGTGCGCGGTGACCGGATCACGCCCGCCTGCGACGTCTTCTGCCTCGGCTCGATCCTCGTCTACGCCGCCACGGGCGACCTGCCCTTCGGCACCGCGGGCAGCGGCGTGCACGCGCTGATGTTCCGCATCGCGCAGGAGGAACCCGACCTGGAGGGCGTGCCCGAGGGCATCGCCGACCTGGTCCGCGACTGCCTGAAGAAGGACCCGGCGGCCCGTCCCTCCCTCGCCGAGGTGCTGGAGCGCACGGGCGCGCAGGACACCGTCGCGGAGGGCCGCTCCAGGGACCCCTGGCTCCCCAGCGCCCTGGTGGCCCAGCTCGGCCGGCACGCGGTCCAGCTGCTGGACACGGAGGACCCGCAGGACACGGAGAACCCGCAGGACGCGGGGGCGCCGGGATCACCGGCACAGGGATCACCGGCACCGGGACCACCGGCACCGGGACCACCGGTTGCCGGGGGGTCCGCCGCAGCAGTGGCCTCCGCCGCCGGTTCCGGCCCCGGCCGTCCGGGACAGTCACCCGCGCCGCACCCCGGCGACCCGGAACCGGGCGCCGCCGTGCCCCCGGGGCCGCCGCCCCCGCGGCAGCCGGGCAACGGAGCGCCGACGAACCACCTCCCCACGCTGGTCGTGGGCGGCCAGGGCACTCCGACGCCGCCCCCGCTCCCGCCCACGAGCCCCGCGCCCGCGCACGGCCACCCGCGACAGCACCCCGCCGAGCCGATCGCGCACGGCTACGCCCCGGCACCGGCCTGGAACCAGCCACCCGGAGCGCAGGGGACCCCGCCGCAGTACCAGCCGTACGGCGGACTCGGCTCGACCCCGCCCTACGGCCCGCCGCCTTACGGCCCGCCGCCCCACGGGCCGGCCCGGGAACCGTCCCGGAAAGGCCGTTCCACCGCGCTGCTGGTCGCCGTCGCCCTGGTCGTCGCCCTCGGCGCCGGTGGCTCGGTCTACGCGCTGATGAGCGGCGGCAAGGACGACGACCGGGCGGGCGGCGATCCGACGACCGCCCCGACCGCCTCCGCGACCCCGGGCACCGGCACGTCCGGACCGGCCCCGGCGAACGGCACGCCGAGCGCGCCGGCCACCTCGCCCTCCCCGGAGGGCACGATCCCGGCCGCGTACCTGGGGACGTGGACCACGACCATCGACAACGCCTCCGGCGTGCACACCCGCCGGCTGACCGTCCGGCAGGGCGAGGTCGGTGACACGGTCATGTCCCTGGTCGCCGAGGGCCCCGCCGGCAACGGCACCTATCACTGCGTCTTCGAGGCCGACCTGACCGCCGCCCCGGGCACCGACGGCCCCCTGCGCCTGGGCCCCTCCACGGTGACGACGGGCCCGTCCTCGACCTGCACCCCGGGAGAACCCACCGAGGTCAGGTCCCTGCCGAACGGCACCCTCACCCGCACCAACACCACGACGGGAGAAACCCTGACCTACACCCGCGAGTAGCACCGAGCCGCCCCGCTGCGCCAGTACGGGGCCGCGCACCCCACCCCACGCACAACCGAACGCCGGCCCGCACACCCCGCCCTCACCGCACCGACCCCACAGACGCCCCGCGACTCACCTCGGCTCCGGCGGCCTCTGGCGGGGCATGTTCGGCCGAGCTCCGTTGGGTGCCACCGAGAACCTTCCCGGCGCCCCCGCCTCCACGTCCGGCCGCCCCAGCCCTCCGGCACCCCCCACCGACTGAAGCCCCAACGGCGCCGACCCGGTCCGGAAATCCACCATCCAGTCCGCCGTCTCCGCCCGCACCAGCTCCGTCATGTCCTCCGAGAACCGCCGCAGCACCCCCAGGCAGCGCTCGGCCGCCTCGCTCGCCGTCCCGTCCGCCGGTCCCAGCACCTCCCGGACACTCTCCGACGCCCAGTCGAACTGCAGCGCCTGCAGCCGCCGCTGCACCGCCTGTGCCGTCGCCACGTCCCGCATCCACCCGGAGGTCACCCGGAAGTACCGGTCCGCCGCCACGCACGCGGCCCCGAGCAGCAGCGCGAGGTACCCCCAGGGCGCGGCCCCGCCCGCGACCCCCGTCATGTCCAGCAGCGGCAGCACCGCCCCGGCGAGTGCCCCCACCGCGGCCCCGCCCCGCAGCAACCGCGCTCCCCGCCGCTTCCCCACCCGGTCCGCGAGATACCAGGCCGCCGTCTCCAGCGCGCCCCGCTCCACCCACCGGTACAGCTCGTCCAGTCGCTCGGCGGGCAGCGCCCAGTCGCCGAGCGGAAGCGCCCGTCCGGTCAGGTCGCCCGGAACGTGCCCGGCCGCCCCCTCGCCGCGCGGCCCGTCCTGCGGCAGCCCCTCGGGCTGCATCTCCGGCTGACCCACCCGGCACTCCCTACTGCTCACCGTCCGTGAAGACCTCGTGGCGCTCGTGCGACGCCCGAGGTGACGCGCCGGACTCTTCCTACCGCCCAATGGGTGGCGAAGAGGCGGTTTTGGCCACTTATCCGCCCGGAAGAGGGCCTTGATCAGGTATAGGGCGCACGCTCGAATCACTCGAAAGAGTGCTGGGGCGAGGGCCGCCCGGACCACGTAGGCTCGTGCCGAACGGGAAAAACCCGCCGCGACGGCGCGGCGACAGCGGTGACAGGAGCTGAACGTGATCCCCGGTGGTGGCCAGCCCAACATGCAGCAGCTGCTCCAGCAGGCCCAGAAGATGCAGCAGGACCTCGCGAAGGCGCAGGAGGAGCTGGCGCGGACGGAGGTCGACGGACAGGCGGGCGGCGGCCTGGTGAAGGCCACCGTCACGGGCTCCGGCGAGCTGCGCGGTCTCGTGATCGACCCGAAGGCGGTGGACCCGGAGGACACCGAGACCCTCGCCGACCTGATCGTCGCCGCCGTGCAGGCGGCCAACGAGAACGCGCAGAGCCTCCAGCAGCAGAAGCTCGGACCGCTCGCCCAGGGGCTGGGCGGCGGAAGCGGCATCCCCGGTCTGCCCTTCTGAGGCGGACCGAAGCCCTCTACCGTACGTAGTGAAGGAATCTCAGGAAGGACGGCAGTCCGTTGTACGAAGGCGTGGTCCAGGACCTCATCGACGAACTGGGGCGTCTGCCCGGCGTCGGTCCCAAGAGCGCGCAGCGGATCGCCTTCCACATCCTCCAGGCGGAGCCGACCGACGTGCGGCGTCTCGCCCAGGCCCTCATGGAAGTGAAGGCCAAGGTCCGCTTCTGCGCGACCTGCGGCAACGTCGCACAGGAGGAGCAGTGCACCATCTGCCGTGACGCGCGCCGTGATCCTTCCGTCATCTGTGTGGTGGAGGAACCGAAGGACGTCGTCGCCATCGAGCGCACCCGCGAGTTCCGCGGCCGGTACCACGTGCTCGGTGGCGCGATCAGTCCGATCGACGGAGTGGGCCCCGACGATCTCCGCATCCGTGAACTGCTCGCCCGTCTCGCGGACGGCACGGTCACGGAACTGATCCTGGCCACGGACCCGAATCTGGAGGGCGAGGCCACGGCCACGTATCTCGCCCGCATGATCAAGCCCATGGGCCTCAAGGTCACCCGCCTGGCCAGCGGCCTTCCGGTGGGCGGCGATCTGGAATACGCGGACGAGGTGACCCTCGGCCGTGCCTTCGAGGGGAGACGACTCCTAGATGTCTGACGCCACGCTGCACGCGACCCATCAGAACCCCGACGACTTCGCGGTCCAGATCGCCGACCAGATCGAGAGCTTCCTGGTCGCGGTCACGGAAGTGGCCAAGGGCGACGAACCGGATTCGGCCGTCCCCTTCCTCCTCCTCGAGGTCTCCCAGCTCATGCTGGCCGGCGGACGCCTGGGCGCCCACGAGGACATCGTCCCCGACGAGCGGTACGAGCCCGACCCGGGCCCGGAGCTGGACGTGGACGAGCTGCGCGAGAACCTCGCCCGCCTCCTGGAGCCGATCGACGTCTACTCCGAGGTCTTCGACCCCTACGAGCCGCGCAAGGCCCCGGTCCCGGCCCGTATCTCGGACGACCTCACCGACGTCATCACCGACCTGCGCCACGGCATGGCCCACTACAAGGCGGGCCGCACCACGGAGGCGCTGTGGTGGTGGCAGTTCTCCTACTTCTCCAACTGGGGCTCCACCGCCTCCGCGACCCTGCGCGCCCTCCAGTCGGTCGTCGCCCACGTCCGCCTGAACCAGCCCCTCGAGGAGCTGGACGGCCTCGACACCGACCAGGACCCCGGCGACGACGCCCTGGAGCGGGAGGCCGGCCGGGTCATGGTGCGGGAGATCGCGGGGCCCCTGGGCCTGCGCCAGGTCAAGTAACGGCGGCACCGGCAGCGCGCAGGGCCTGTGCGATCTGCTCGTAGCGAGGTCGTTTCTCCTCGTCCCGGCCCGCGTGCCGCTCCGCGCAGTCGCGAGCCGTGTCCGTCACCTCGGCGCCCCGGCCGAGCAGCTCCAGTACCGCCTCGACCTGTCCGAAGCACGCGGCCCATTCGAGAGCCGTCCGGTTCTTCATGGCCCGGTCCTCGATGTCCGCCCCGCGGTCCAGGAGCAGGGCGACGGTCTCGGCGTGGTTGGCGCCGGACGCCACCACCAGCGGCGTGTACGGAATCCTGTCCTGCGCTCCCACGGACACCCCGGCGTCGAGGAACGCCGCGACGGCGTCCGTGCTCCCGTACATCGCCGCGCAGGTGAGCGGGGTGAGGTCGTGATAGGGCCCGGCATGCGCCGCCGTGTCAGCGCCGGCCGCCAGCAGCGCCCGGACCACGGCGGCGTGGTTCTCCTGGGCCGCCAGGTCCAGCGCCGTCCGCGCTCCCTCTCCGAGGGCGTCCACCGCGACACCGGCGTCCAGCAGCCGGGTCACCAGCGCCAGGTCCCCGTCCTTCGCCGCCCGGGTCAGCTCGTACGATCTCTCCACCCGCACATCATTCCAGCGCGAGCCGCAGCTGGGCCGCGCACACGTACGGCGCGGTCGGCGTGGGCGCGCTGTACCAGCGCAGTGGCCAGGTGTTGCCCTCCAGGGCCGGGACGCCGACGTAGGTGACAGTACGGGGCCTGCCGCCCAACTGCTGTACCCCCAAGGGCCAGTCGTGCGCCGAGACCTCCCCGGGCGCCAGCAGGAAGTACACCCATCGCCCACCCCCCGTCTCGCACACGATCGGCCCCGCGTCGTCGTCCGTCGCCTCGACGAGCCAGTCGGCGACCAGCTCCCCGCGGATGCCGTCGACCCGTACGGCGTCGAAGTGCACGCCGGTCACGTGCAGTTGATGTCCGGCGGCCGGGACCCAGCCGGGGCGGTGAAGTGCGTTCGTCATGGTCACACGCTGACGCCGACGGGGCTACGCTCGGTAGCGACTGAGGTGATACACGCCGTGGTGTATCGGTCGGAGGTGCGTGCCGTGTCGGTCCAGTACAACTCCCAGCCGCCGGTTGCCTGGCGCTACAGCGGTAACCAGCTGAAACGCTGGCGCACCAAGGCCAATGTGAGCAGAGAGCAGCTCGCCGAAGCCGCCAGTTACTCGCCGGACACCATCAAGTCCATGGAACAGGGCGTCCGCATGCCGACGCCGCGAGTCCTGGACGTGGCGGATGAGCTGTGCCGCGCGGAAGGGCTGTTGAGCGCCGCGAAGGAGTACTTGCGGCGTGAGAAGTTCCCGGCGCGGGCTCAAGACTTCATGGAGCGGGAAAGAGAGGCGATCAGCCTCGGATGGTACGAAGTTGCCTTAGTCCCAGGGCTGTTGCAGACCGAGGGCTATGCGCGTGCACTGATCGAGAATAGGCACCCGCCACTGGAACAGGACACGGTGGAGGAACGCATCGCTGCGCGAATGGAGCGACAGGCCATTCTTACCGAGCGGAAACCTCCGGTGTCCTTGAGCTTCGTGCTGTACGAGGCCGCTCTGCGAAACCCCATGGTGGACGTCAAGCAACTGAGTCGATTGCTGGAGGCGTCGAAGCTCAGGAACGTCGTCTTGCAGGTGCTGCCGTTCGAGCGGGTCATCAGCGACGCGATCATGGGGCCGATGGTGCTCCTGGAATCCCGAGACCACGAGCGCTGCGCCTTCACGGAGGGCCCGTTCGCCAGTGAACTCTCGGCCGACCCGGGGGTTGTCAGCCGTGTGTCGGAGCGGCTTAGCATGATCCGCGCGCAGGCCCTCAGCCCTGCTGAGTCGGCTCGCTTCATCGAGGAGATGGTGGATCGTCGTGAGTGACCAGCTGACGTGGATCAAGTCCAGCTACAGCGACAACGAAGGCGGCGCCTGCGTCGAGGTAGCCCTCGCCCTCGCCATCCACATCCGTGATTCCAAGTCGGCCCCCGAGGGCCCCGAACTCCGCGTCTCCGCGCCCGCCTGGTCGGCCTTCATCGCCGCAGTTCGGCCCGGAGCTTGAGCCCCGGGACCCGAGCTCTTCCCCTGGGTTTTCTGGTCTGGTTGAAATACCCAACCAACCAAGTCTGAACGTGAATTGAGACGCCGTACCTCGTGCGGGTGACGTTCCGTGATCGGCTTGCGCCGCTGCGTAAAGCCGCTTTAGGTTCGCGGCAACCGACCAGACATGAGTCGGCCCCGGCGGTGCTGGCAACACCAACTCCGGGGCCTGACCAACGCATCGAAGGACAAGTTCGATGGTGGCTTACGCCAACCCTAGTCCCGCCCTGCCCTCCCCGTCCCACCCCATGGCCAATCCGGGCTACGGAAAGCGCCTCGCGGGCGACGAAGACCCGCACGCCGACCCGGACTTCGCACACCTGCTCCCGCGCGACGCCGAGGTCGCCGTCTTCATCGACCACCTCGACACCGGCCACACGATGGGCCACAAGGCGCTCGCGGCGGAGCACCCCCGCTACGGCCAGCAGGCGATGCGCAGCTCGCTCACCCGCATCACCGAGGCCGGCCACCTGCGCTGGATCAAGGAGCACATCACCGTCGAGGACAACACCATGCGGTGGGTCACGCGGACGTACTGGTCGCGTACCCGCAGGTCGGCGGAGTGGTGGGCGGAGTTCGCGCGGGAGCGGCACGGCAAGGACGTGACCCGGGACCACCAGCCGGGCCTGGCCCGGATCGAGGAGCTGGTGGCCGCCGTCGCCGTACCGGAAGCCTCCGAGCCCACCCCCGAGCCCGAGCCCGAGCCCGAGCCCGCTCCCGAACCCGGATCCGAGCCGGTCAGCGCCGCCTACCGCGCGCTCACCGCACTCCGCGCCGCCGACGCCCGCATGCCGCTCACCGAGGGCGACTGCCGTTCCCTCGCGCCTCTCGCCGAGGAATGGCTGTCCCGGGGCGCCACACCCGACGACATCACCCGAGCCCTGACCGAAGGGCTCCCGCCCACCGTCAGCAATCCGGGCGGACTCGCCCGCCGACGACTGGAGTCGAAGATGCCTCCGCAGCAGCGCGAGCCGCGCGCGAAAGTGACCCGCGTGATCATGGCCTGCGCCACCTGTGACCAGGACGAACGCACGGTGAAGATCGACCGCGGTATCTGCGAGGACTGCCGCCGGGAGAACGAGGCCAACCCGATGTCCGACGAGGACATCGTCAAGGGCTTCGAGGAGATCGCCCACCTGGGCACGGCGTCGGCGTACTTCCTGAAGAAGAAGCTGGAGCGCGCCACGGGTGGTCCCGTACCGGACACGTTCCGTCCGGTGCCCATCGAGGACCGCGTCTTCTACCACTACCGCGACAACCGCGACCGGATCGCGAACGGCCTCCCGCCGAGGCGCTGGAACCCGTAGAGCGTCCGGAATACATTCGTAATATGGCGGAGAAGGCGAAGTTCAGCGTGAGTATCGACGCAGAGCTCGGGACGGCGCTGCGGCAGTTCGCCGCCGCCGAGGACGAGCAGATCTCGGCAGTGATCAGCCGGGCACTGGAGCAGTACCTCGCCAACCGTCGCCTCCTCCGGGAGGGGATGCGTGCGATGGAGGAGCACTTCGACGAGTACGGGTGGCCCACCGCCGGCGAGGTGGCCGCAGCCGACGCGCGCATCGACGCCCTCTTCGGAGGAACGCCGGAGGAGCGGCGCAGCGCATGAGCCACATCATCTACGACACCGGTGCGCTGATCGCCGCCGCGAAGAACGACCCGGCCTTCCTGCACATGCACTACAGGGCGATGGGCAGGGGAACGACGCCCGTCGTTCCGGCCGGGGTTCTGGCGCAGGGCTGGGACTCGCGCCCCAGGGCGGCAGCCCTGCATCGCGTACTGCACGGCTGTGAGGTGCTGCCGTTCACCGAGGCCCTGGCGAAGGCGGCGGCCGTGCTATGCCGGGAGAACAAGACCTCCGACGTCATCGACGCGAGCGTCGTTCTCGCCTCCATCACCTACGACGAGGCCCCGATCCTCACCGACGACCTGGGCGACATCCGGGCTCTGGCCGACTGTGCGGGCCGGAAGCGTATTCACGTGGAGCGCCCGTGAGAAGTACTGAGGTGCAGGAGGCGCTGGCCGGGGCACCATGGTGTCGAGGAGGCGACGCCATGATCCCCAGGACCGAGCACCAGCCACTGATGTCCGTCGAGGAGTTCGAGGAGCTCGATCGCCGTGCCCCCGAGCTGGTGCGGCTGGAGTTCATCAGGGGAAAGGTCGTGGTCAAGCCCATGCCGGACGGCAACCACAGCGAGATCGTCGCCTGGCTGCAAAGGCTCTGTATGCAGCACCGCCCCGATCTGTGGCTGCACGCGGAGCGGGGTCTCATGACGGAGGGCTACCGCAAGGGCCGGGCGCGAGCGGACGGGGTGCTGGTTCCCCGCGGCGCTTTCAAGGGGCACGGCGAGTGGTCAGCGCCCGACGGCGCTCTGATGGCTGTGGAAGTCACCTCATGGGACTCCGATGCCGCGCAGCGGGACCGCGTGGACAAACCCGATGGGTATGCGGCTGCCGGGATTCCGGTCTACCTCCTCATCGACCGGGACAACTGCTCCGTCGTGGTGTTCGACCAGCCGGACAACGGCCACTACCAGCACGAGGAGAAGCTGCCCTTCGGAGCGACCGTCCAGCTCCCCGCCCCCGTCGACATCACCCTCGACACCGCCCCTCTCAAAGAGCTGGCCGACTGAGCCGCCCCGCTTGTGAACGTGTGACTCGCGGCACTTTCCCGAGTGGCCCGCCTCCCCCTGGGCATGAGCCTGCCTGGACGGGCCCCGAAGTCTCACCATGCGGTACCGCAGGGGGGAATTTCGGACGCTCGATAGAATGAGCCGACCGCAGTACAGGTACGTACGTGCGGAAAATGACGGATTGAGCGAGGAGCGCACGTGGGCCTTGTCGTGCAGAAGTACGGAGGCTCCTCCGTAGCCGATGCCGAGGGCATCAAGCGCGTCGCCAAGCGGATCGTGGAAGCGAAGCAGAACGGCAACCAGGTGGTCGCCGTAGTTTCCGCGATGGGCGACACGACGGACGAGCTGATCGATCTCGCCGAGCAGGTTTCCCCGATGCCTGCCGGGCGCGAGCTCGACATGCTGCTGACCGCCGGAGAGCGGATCTCCATGGCCCTGCTGGCCATGGCGATCAAGAACCTGGGCCACGAGGCGCAGTCGTTCACCGGGAGCCAGGCAGGTGTCATCACCGACTCGGTCCACAACAAAGCCCGGATCATCGATGTCACGCCGGGCCGCATCCGCACCTCGGTGGACGAGGGCAACATCGCCATCGTGGCCGGCTTCCAGGGCGTCAGCCAGGACAGCAAGGACATCACCACGCTGGGCCGCGGCGGTTCCGACACCACGGCCGTCGCCCTCGCCGCCGCGCTCGACGCGGACGTCTGCGAGATCTACACCGACGTCGACGGCGTGTTCACCGCCGACCCGCGCGTGGTGAAGAAGGCGAAGAAGATCGACTGGATCTCCTTCGAGGACATGCTGGAGCTCGCCGCCTCCGGTTCCAAGGTGCTCCTCCACCGCTGCGTGGAGTACGCCCGCCGGTACGACATCCCGATCCACGTCCGGTCCAGCTTCAGCGGACTGCAGGGCACGTGGGTCAGCAGCGAGCCGATCAAGCAAGGGGAAAAGCAGGTGGAGCAGGCCCTCATCTCCGGAGTCGCGCACGACACGTCGGAGGCCAAGATCACGGTCGTCGGTGTGCCGGACAAGCCGGGCGAGGCGGCCGCGATCTTCCGGACGATCGCCGACGCCCAGGTCAACATCGACATGGTCGTGCAGAACGTGTCCGCCGCCTCCACTGGTCTGACGGACATCTCCTTCACCCTGCCGAAGTCCGAGGGCCGCAAGGCCATCGACGCGCTGGAGAAGAACCGCTCCGGCATCGGCTTCGACTCGCTGCGCTACGACGACCAGATCGGGAAGATCTCGCTGGTGGGCGCCGGGATGAAGACCAACCCCGGGGTCACCGCCGATTTCTTCACCGCGCTGTCCGACGCGGGCGTGAACATCGAGCTGATCTCGACCTCCGAGATCCGCATCTCGGTCGTCACCCGCAAGGACGACGTGAACGAGGCCGTGCGCGCCGTGCACACCGCCTTCGGCCTGGACTCCGACAGCGACGAGGCCGTCGTCTACGGGGGCACCGGGCGCTGATGTCCGACTTCCCGGGCGCCGGGCGCACCGGACGGCCGACCCTGGCCGTCGTCGGGGCGACCGGCGCCGTCGGTTCGGTGATGCTCCAGATCCTGTCCCAGCACGCGGACATCTGGGGGGACATCCGTCTGATCGCCTCGCCCCGCTCGGCCGGCCGCAAGCTGGCCGTGCGCGGCGAGGAGGTCGAGGTGGTCGCGCTCACCGAGGAGGCCTTCGACGGGGTCGACGTCGCCATGTTCGACGTACCCGACGAGGTGGCCGCCCGGTGGGCGCCGGTCGCCGCCGCCAAGGGCGTGGTGGTGGTCGACAACTCGGGCGCGTTCCGGATGGACCCGGAGGTGCCGCTCGTCGTGCCCGAGGTCAATCCGCACGCGGTGCGGATGCGGCCGCGCGGCATCATCGCCAACCCCAACTGCACGACGCTGTCCATGATCGTGGCGCTGGGCGCGCTGCACGCCGAGTTCGGGCTGCGCGAGCTGGTCGTCTCCTCGTACCAGGCGGTGAGCGGGGCCGGGCGGGACGGCGTGGACACCCTGCGCCGGCAGCTGTCTCTGGTGGCCGGCACCGAGCTGGGGACCAGCCCCGGTGACGTGCGGCGGGCCGTCGGCGACGACACCGGGCCGTTCCCGGAGCCGGTCGCGCTGAACGTCGTGCCGTGGGCGGGTTCGCTGCGCGAGGACGGCTGGTCGTCGGAGGAGATGAAGGTGCGGGACGAGTCCCGCAAGATCCTCGGGCTGCCGCGGCTGCCGGTGGCGGTGACGTGCGTACGGGTCCCCGTGGTCACCACGCACTCCCTGACCGTGCACGCCCGCTTCGAGGGCGAGGTCACCGTCGACAGGGCGCGGGAGATCCTGGCCACCGCGCCCGGCGTGGTCCTCTTCGACGACCCGGCCGCCGGTGAGTTCCCCACCCCCGCCGACGTGGTCGGCACCGACCCGACCTGGGTCGGCCGGGTACGGCGGGCACTGGACGACCCGACGGCGCTCGAACTCTTCGTGTGCGGGGACAACCTGCGCAAGGGCGCCGCGTTGAACACCGCTCAGATCGCGGAGCTGGTGGCGGCCGAGTTCGGCTGAACCCGGCGGCGGGGCGCGAAGCCCCGGCCGCCGTGGACGTCGTTCGCAGGATCCGTGCACGAGATGTGATCCGGAAGTCGGTCCGGACCACTTGTAACCGACACCTGCGGCATCAGAGGATTTGCTCCCCGCCCTCCGCAACCGTGCGAAGGGCGGGGAGCGTCTTTGCGGTCACCCATCTCGGGGCGTGGGGCGCGTGGATCGGCGCGGGGACGCCGAGAGCGGGCGTGGGGACGCTCGTTCACATGGGACATAGGGGAAGAGCGCGACGATGAGGGCCTATGACGCACCGTCAGCCGGGTGGCTGCCCGGAAGACACGGGAACATGACGCCCGGCACGTACAACCCTCATGGGGCCGGGCGTGTCCAACTGGCGTGGCAGAGGTACTCGAATTCACCGCAGCGCGTGGCCCCGCCGTGCGGGCTCCCGCCCGGCCCGCCCGTCCCCGTGCGGCCGGCGCGGCCGGTGGCATGCCGGTGATCGCGCCGATGCCCGCAGCGCGGCCGGCCCGCATGTCGAACCAGCGTGACGGCACCGAGGACGTCGTGGCGGCGGGGACCACCGTCGACCACCTCACCCAGACCTACCGCGCCCACTACCGGTCGCTGCTCGGTCTCGCGGCCCTCCTCCTCGACGACACGGCCTCCTGCGAGGACGTCGTCCAGGAGGCCTTCATCCGCGTCCACTCGGCGCGCAAACGCGTGCGCGACCCCGAGAAGACGCTGGCCTACCTGCGGCAGACCGTCGTCAACCTCTCGCGCTCGGCACTGCGCCGCCGCATCCTCGGTCTCAAGCTGCTCTCCAAGCCCATGCCGGACATGGCGAGCGCGGAGGAGGGCGCCTACGACCAGCTGGAGCGCGACTCCCTGATCAAGGCGATGAAGGGACTGCAGCGCCGCCAGCGCGAGGTCCTGGTCCTGCGCTACTTCGCCGACATGACCGAGGCGCAGGTCGCCGAGACGCTCGGCATATCGCTGGGCTCGGTGAAGGCGTACGGATCACGCGGCATCGCGGCGCTCAGGGTGGCCATGGAGGCGCCGGCATGAGCGACGGCAACGAGGCACGGCGTGACGCCCACGGGGGTCACGAACCGGCCGGGCCGACCGGGCAAGAGCCGAAGCAGACGCACGCTGGGAACGGAACTGTGAACCACGGCCCCGCCGCCAAGGGCCCCGACACTCAGGGACCCGCCGGGCTCGCCCCCGACGAACTGGCGCTGCGCAGGATGCTGCACAGCGCCGTGCAGGACGTCGAGCCGAGCGACGGCACCCTGGAGCACCTCCGCCGGGCGGTACCGGCCCGGCGGGCCCGCAAACGGCAGGCGGCCGTCGGCATGGTCGCCGCCGCCCTGTTCATCGGCACGGCGGTCCCCGCCCTCG
Organism: Streptomyces sp. NPDC093586; assembly: GCF_044764905.1. Taxonomy (NCBI): domain Bacteria; kingdom Bacillati; phylum Actinomycetota; class Actinomycetes; order Kitasatosporales; family Streptomycetaceae; genus Streptomyces; species Streptomyces sp. NPDC093586. Next base: position 38,551 of record NZ_JBIWJA010000043.1, read on the forward strand.
TCCACGTGTCGGGCACCACCGGCCCCGGCGCCGACCCGTCCGTGGCCGGCAACGCCTCGCAGGCGCAGGGCGGCACCAGCCAGGGCAGGGACCCGGCCGCCGGACAGGGCGGTGACACCGGTTCCGCCGGGAAGACCGAGGACGAGGAGAAGTCCGAGCCGACCCGGCAGCCGACGGACAAGGAGACCGGCGGCTCCGCCGCGGGGACGGCCACCGGCGCCGGGCCCTCCGCCAGCAGCCCCGCTGACCTCCCGCCGTGCACGGCGCAGCAACTCGGCCCGGCCGTCGCGAGCAGCGCGGCCCCCGACTCCGCGGGCGCCGTCTACGGTTCCTTCCGCGTCACCAACGTCTCCTCGGACAGCTGTACCGTCGCCGGTCCCGGCAGCGTGGCCGCCACCCCCCAGGGCGCGGCGGACCCGGCCAGGATCGGCACCGCGCGGCACGCGGCGGGCGATGCCGCGGCCGCACTGCCCGACCCGTCGCTGGAGTCCGTCTCGCTGACGCTGGCCTCCGGCGCCTCCTACGAGGTGAGGTTCGCCTGGGTGCCCTCGGAGACCTGCCCGACCACCGGCGGCGGCACCACGGGCGGCGGCACCGGCGATCCGTCGCCGGACCCGTCGCCCACCGGGGAACCGGACGCCACCACCGGCACCTCCACGGGCGGCGACACCGGCACCACGACGCAGCTGGTCACCGAGGGGGGCCAGGCCGACGGGAGCGTGACGGTCTCGTACACCCCCGAGGGAGGCTCGGGGCCGGCCGCGGTCACGGTGCCGGGCGCGTGCGCGGGGACCGTGTACTGGACGGGAGTGCTGGCCGGGACGTGACCGGCGGCGGCCGGCGCTCGGGCGGCGCCGGGCGCGTCCGTGCTCAGACGCCGGACGGGCTGGGGCGGGACTCCTGCCCCGCGTCGGCGCCGGCGGCGGCCTCGCCCTCGTTCCCCTCCGGGGCCAGGCCCAGCTCCGTGTCCCGGGCCAGCTCGGCCTCCCGGCGCAGCAGCCGGAACCACATGAAGACGACGAAGCCCACGAAGGCGAACCACTCGGCGGTGTAGCCGAGGTTCTGGAAGGCCTTCAGGTCCAGGCCGGAGTTCTGCGGCGCGCTCACCGGCACGGCCCGCATCCCGGAGTCGCCCTTGTTCAGCGTGACCCAGGCGTCGTACACGTCGTACGGCACGAGGTTCACCAGCGTCGCCGCGCTGATGGCGCCGGTCTGGCCCTTCGGCCACCCGGAGCGGGAGCTGACGCCGTTGTCGCCGGGCGTCTCGGACGCCTGCAGCGCACCGGTGACGGTGACCTCGCCGGCGGGCGGGGCCGGGGCCTTCGCCGGGTCGGGGGCGCCGGGCAGCCAGCCCCGTACGACGGGCAGTGCCCGGCCGGTGTCGGTGCGCAGCAGCGTGAGGACGTAGTACCCCTGCCGGTCGTCCAGTTTCCGGTCCGGCACGAGCAGCTGCTCGGCGTACCGGCCGCTCACGGTGGCCTGCTTGCCGACCGTCGCCTTGTCGACGGGCAGCAGTTCGCCCAGCGGGCGGGCCGGTTCGTGCCGGGCCGTCTCCGCCTGGGTGGTGGCGCGGTGGTGGTCCTGCACCCGGTCCTCGAACCGGCCCAGCTGCCAGGACCCCATGAAGATGCAGAAGGGGATGGCGAGCACGACGAAGACGTTGATTCCCCACCAGCGGGGGGTCAGCAGAAACCGGTACACGCCCTCCACGGTACGGGGCACGCGCCGGTGTCCGGCCCGCGGGGCTGTGGATGAGTGGGGTTGTCCACAGGCTGGGGACGCGGTCTGCGCGTTGGCGGTGCGGCGGGGCACTATGGGGCCATGACTGAGAGCAACGGGTCCGTCTCACCGGATCAGCAGGGCGTGCGGGACGCGCGGGACGGCGCGCGGGGACAGGGCGAGGGGATGCCTGACTGGGAGAAGCGGTTCCGAGCGCCGCGGGTCTCGCTGCCCGACTGGGCCGAGGACGCGCCGGACCGCTCCCTGTTCGTGTCGAACGCGACGGGGACGTACGAGCTGTACGCCTGGGACCGCTCGACCGGCGAGCAGCGGCAGGTCACGGACCGGCCCAACGGCACGACGGACGGCGTGCTCTCCCCGGACGGCGCGTGGATCTGGTGGTTCGACGACAAGGACGGCGACGAGTTCGGCGTCTGGCGCCGCCAGTCCTTCGCGGGCGGCGAGGACGAGCTCGCGGTGCCGGGCCTGGACCCCTCCTATCCGGCGGGCCTCGCCCTCGGCCGGGACGGGCGGACGGCGGTGATCGGCCGCTCGACCGACGAGGACGGCACGACGATCCACCTCGCGCACGCGGGCGACGCCCCGGTGGAGATCTACCGCCACCGCGAGTCGGCGGGCGTCGGGGACCTCTCCCACGACGGCACGCTGATCGCGATCGAGCACACCGAGCACGGGGACGCCATGCACTCGGCGCTGCGCGTCCTGCGCCCCGACGGCACGACGGTCGCCGAGCTCGACGACACCGAGGGCGGCGAGAAGGAGCTGGGCCTGGAGGTGCTGGGCTTCGCCCCCGTCGACGGCGACACCCGTCTGCTCATCGGGCACCAGCGCCGGGGCCGCTGGGAGCCCCTGGTGTGGGACGTGGCCACGGGCGAGCAGACGGACCTCGCCCTGGAGCTGCCCGGCGACGTGAGCGCCGAGTGGTACCCGGACGGCAGCGGCCTGCTGATCGTGCACGGCTTCGAGGCCCGCAGCGAACTGTTCCGCTACGACTTCGCCGAGCGCGAACTGGTGGAGATCGAGACCCCCGCGGGCACCGTCTCCGGGGCGACGGCCCGCCCCGACGGCACCGTGGAGTACCTGTGGTCCTCGGCCGCCGAGCCGTCGGCCGTCCGCTCCACCGGTGGGCGGGTCGTCCTCGACCCGCCCGGCATGAAGTCGCCCCGCTCGGTCCCGGTGGAGGACGTGTGGGTGGAGGGCCCGGGAGGCCGCATCCACGCCCTGGTCCAGAAGCCGGCGGGCGCGACCGGACCGCTGCCGACCGTCTTCGACATCCACGGCGGACCGACCTGGCACGACAGCGACTCCTTCGCCGCGGGCCCGGCCGCCTGGGTCGACCACGGGTACGCGGTGGTCCGCGTCAACTACCGGGGCTCCACCGGATACGGCCGGGCCTGGACCGACGCCCTCAAGCACCGGGTCGGTCTCATCGAGCTGGAGGACATCGCGGCGGTGCGCGAGTGGGCGGTCGCCTCCGGGCTCGCCGACCCGGCCCGCCTGGTCCTCACCGGCGGCTCCTGGGGCGGCTACCTCACCCTCCTCGGCCTCGGCACCCAGCCCGAGGCGTGGACCCTCGGCATCGCCGCCGTCCCGGTCGCCGACTACGTCACCGCGTACCACGACGAGATGGAGGCGCTGAAGGCCCTCGACCGCACGCTGCTCGGCGGCACCCCCGAGGAGGTCCCCGACCGCTTCGAGGCGTCCTCGCCCCTGACCTACGTCGACCGGGTCAAGGCACCGGTGTACATCTCGGCGGGGGTCAACGACCCGCGCTGCCCGATCCGCCAGATCGAGAACTACGTCAAGCGCCTGGAGGCGAGGGGCGCGGTCCACGAGGTCTACCGCTACGACGCGGGCCACGGCTCCCTGGTGGTCGACGAACGCATCAAGCAGGTCCGCCTGGAACTGGACTTCGCGGCGAGGCACCTGCCCGCCTAGTGCCGCGGCAGGCGGCGTTCGCCCCGTCGCGGCGTCCGGCACGCTCCCCCGGAGGGGGTGCCCCCACTTGCCGCACCGGCCGGAAGCCCGAGTACGTCCAGTACGAGGGCTTCCGGCCGGCACTCCCCCCAGCCTCCGGCCGGCACTCCCCCCAGCCTCCGGCCGGCACTCCCCCCAGCCTCCGGCCGGCACTCCCCCCAGCCTCCGGCCGGCACTCCCCCCAGCCTCCGG